>NZ_CP085840.1:1242949-1553686 GCF_020715685.1 Dermatobacter hominis | reverse complement strand
GTTGGCTGCCGACGAGGCCGGTGGATCCGACCACGGTGACTTTGCGCTTCGGTTCGACGGGAGGGTTGGAGGGCTGCTCTGTGGGGCACATCTCGGGTCGCCTTTCGTGGGGAGTCGCTGAACTGCACCCTCTTGACGAGATGGCGTCGCCAGGCGTGACGGCCCGGACGGGGGCATCGTCCTGTCCTCGGACGGGTCGTGTCGGCGGTGGTCGTCGTGGCGATCAACTCGCCGGTCTCGCGCCGCTGGATCTGGTCTGACGACCGGTAGGGCTCGTCACGTAGCGTCGAGCTGTCTCGTCAAGGGGGGTGGTGCACCGTGCGGTGCGCCACGAAAGGAACCCTCCCTCCATGTACGAGCGCATGAACCCCCACATGGTCGCACCGGAGCTGCACAAGCCCATGTTCGCCCTGACCACGCACATCTCGGAGAACATCGACCCGGTCCTGTTCGAGCTGGTCAAGCTGCGAGCCTCGATGATCAACGGGTGCGGCCACTGCGTCGACATCCACTCCAACGACGCGCTCAAGGCCGGCGAGACCACCTCCCGCCTGTTCGGCCTCAACGCGTGGTGGGAACACCCGCAGTTCACCGGCCGCGAACGCGCCGCTCTCGCCCTCACCGACGCCGCTACTCGCTTTGGCGAGCATGGCGTCCCCGACGACGTCTACGACGCCGCCCGCGCCGAGTTCGACGAGCGGGAGCTCACCTACCTCGTCGCCGCCATCGGGCTCATCAACATGTGGAACCGCTTCGGGGTGACGTTCCAGCTCACGCCGCCCAGCGCCGTCGCGCCCGCCGTCTAGTACCGATGGACGCCGCAGAGCTCGACGAGGTCGCCCAGGCGGAACGCCCGAGGCTGATCAGCCTCGCCTACCGGATGACCGGGTCGCTCGGCGATGCCGAGGACATCGTGCAGGACGCGCTACTGCGCGCCCACCGTGCCCTGCCCGCCGACATCGAGTCTCCACCGGCGTACCTGACCACGATCACCACCCGGGTGGCGATCGACCACCAGCGCTCGGCTCGGGTGCGCCGCGAGTCCTACGTGGGCCCGTGGCTCCCCGAGCCGATCACCGCGGATCCGGCACCCGACGCCGCGGCGCACGCCGAGCTGTCCGACACCCTGTCGATGGCGTTCCTCGTCGTGCTCGAGACCCTCAGCCCCGACGAACGAGCCGTCCTGTTGCTCCACGACGTGTTCGCCTACCCGCACGCCGACATCGCTGAGATGCTCGGCCGCACCACCGCGTCATGCCGACAGCTGCTGCGTCGGGCCCGTCAACGGATCGACGCCGGACGACCCCGGGTCGACGCCGACCTGTCGCGACGCGACGAGGTCCTGCGTCGCTTCCTCGACGCTTGTGAAGGTGGCGATCTCGACGCCTTCCTCGACATGCTCACCGACGACGCCGAGCTCGTCTTCGACGGCGGCGCCGAAGTGAAGACAGCGGCGCGCCATCCGATCCGCGGCGCCGAACGCGTCGCCCGCTTTCTCGCCTTCGTCATGGGTCGCCTCGCCGACGGCGGGTCCGTGTCCCGGGTGACGCTCAACGGTGGTCCCGCTGCGCTCGTTGCCACCGGATCGGGCGAAGTGATCGGCGCCGTGTTCGTCGAACCCGGCGAGCGCGGTGCTGCCGCCGAGATCCGCTGGGTCCGCAACCCGGCGAAGCTCACAGCCCTCACCTGACGTCCAGTCGACCGAGGTGGCCGCCCGACATGGGCCAGTACATGCTGGGTGCTCGGTGCTGCTCGCAGCACCCCGGCATCGTCCGTGGACGTCCTCGCATCGTCCGCTTTGCGGACGTTGCCAGTCTGTGCCGGGTTCTCACCAGCGTCCGCGAGGTCTCGGTGGCCGCCGCTCAGCCGGCTGCAAGTGCTGGTGCCGGCGTTGCCTCCTCGGCGACGTACTGCCACGATCGCGTTCGGGAAGTGAGCCATGCCGACACGCGAGCGACTTGACCGCACCGGGCTTGTTCCGGGGCCCCGCGGATGGATCGCGTTTGCCGCGAGCCCGTGGCTGTGGCGTCCCGTCAATTGCGAACGCCTCCTCGTGGTGTCGTGTCTGGTCACCGGAGTCCTCGTCGCCCGCAGCTGGTACCTGAACAAGTCGCTGCTCGGCGTGCTGTTCAACGCAGTGTTCGCCGGTCTCGTCTTCGTCGTTCCGGCAGTCCGCTCTCTGCGGCGGCAACGTCGGCGCCCCGAGCAGGGGAGCGGTGATCAGGAGCGACAAGCCACTCCCGCCGCCCGATGAAGTGCGGCGGTGGATCTGGAAACGCCGCTTCACGCGTCGACATCTTCGAGGGCACCGAGCAGATCCAGCAGCTGGTCATCAGCCAGGCGATCTCGGGCCTCCGCATCGAGTAGCCGTCCGTACGTCGCTCTGTCACGTGTGGCGGCCCCGAACGGGGCCGCCACACGTGACAGAGCCGGTCAGCGGCGGTCGGGCTCGATGTACTCGAAGCTCGGCCCGGCGGTCTCGTCGGTGCCGTCGATCGTCATGGACATCAGCGTCACGGCGTTGGTCCGGACGTGGAACATCGCGGACACGGCCGAGCTGAAGACCTCGCGCCGTCCGTCGAAGGCCCGCTCCAGCCGGTTCAGCACCGTCGCGTAGGTCGCGTTGAACAGGTCCATCGCGGCGCGGATCGGCCCGTCGGGGAAGTCGGCCGTGCGGGGATCGCGCCGCATCGGGCTGACCGCGGTCCAGTCGATCGTGATCGGGTCGCCGCTGGGCCCGCTCGCCGGTGTGTCGCCGGGCCGGAACCGCCGCCCGAGGGTCAGCTGCAGCAGCCGGTAGTAGTGGCCGACCGCCTTGCGCTCGGGGTGGAACATGTCGTGGTCGCCGTCCCACACCTCGACGTGGCCGGTGCCCTCGCCCTGGTGGACGATGAGGTCGAGCGCCTCGATCGCCGACTCGAGCCCGGTCACCTCGAAGATCCTCCCCGGGCCGGCCCGGAACTCGTCGTCGGCGATCTGCCGCTCCGGATCCCCGCAGAACACCGCCGTCGGCCCGAGCTCGCCGACCAGGTCGACCAGTCCGCAGCGGATCGCCTCGTAGAACTGGCCGATCGTCGAGTACGAGTCGGCCTGGGGTGGAGCGTCGGGTGCGCCGGGCTGCTCGATCTGGAGGAAGAGCTCGAGCGCCTCCGGACCGAAGGGCAGGAGCGACAGGACGAGCGGCGGGTCCCGGTGGGGAAGCGTCCGCTCGCCGCCCGGCATCAGCCTCGGCGTGTCGAGCTCCGGTCGCCCGCCGACGGCATTGAGCAGGTTCGCCACGAGCGCGAGGTGCAGCATCTCCTCGAGGAAGATGCTGTGGATGATCTCGACGGCGTCGAGGTTGCGGGCGGCGTCCAGCGAGTAGAGCGCGCAGAGGTACGACGGGATCGTCGCGTGCTCCAGCTCGATCGCCCACTGCAGGTGCTCCCGCAGGTCGTCGAGCGTGGCGATGCCGACGGTCCGCTGGGCCACGGCGGCCGGCGCGGTCCCCGTGAACCCGCCGTCCGGACGCTCCTGTCGATGGTCCATCGCGGTCCCTCCCTGGCCAGCAGCGTCCATCGGGCTCCATGTCAGCACGCGACGCCGACCCGCCGCAGCCGTCACGCTCGTCGCGCCGGAGCCGGGCGAACCGCCCGTCCCCCGACGGCGGTCAGCCCATCGCCTCGGTCAGGACCGCCATCGTGCGGGCCACCTCGTCGGGGTCGCCGCCCATGGGCACCGGCGTGAAGTCGGTCGCGCCCGACCGCTCGATCTCCCCGAGCTGGTCGCGCACGAAGGCCTCGTCGCCGACGATCGAGAGCTCGCCGAGGCCCTCGACCCCCTCGATGTCCATCATCGCCCGGTAGCTCGGAAGCTGCGCGTAGTCGGCGAGGATGGCGCCGAGGAACCCGCGGGCGGGCTCCGGGTCGTCGGTGACCCACACGGGGATCGAGCACACGATCGCCGGTTCCGGGCGGTCGGCGGCCGCCGCCGCGTCGTTGATCGCCGGCGCGATGTGGGCCGCGATCGTCTTCGGCCCGACGCACCAGAGGATCGTGCCGTCGGTGCGCCGCCCGGCGAGCCGCAGCATCTGGTCGCCCAGCGCGGCGATCATCACCTTCGGGACCCCCTCCGACGGGCGGGCGCCCTCGCCGTCGAACGACCAGGCCTCGCCCTGGAACGAGGCGCGCCCGGTGGCCAGCAGGTCCTGCAGGATGGCGAGGTAGTCGGCCATGTGCCGGACCGGCTTCTCCCACGGCAGCCGCAGGCTCTGCTCGACGTGGGGCTGGTGGTTGACGCCGATCCCGACGATCAGCCGGTCGCCGACCAGCGCCTGGGTGGTGAGGGCCTGCGCCGCCAGCATGTGGGGGTGGCGCTCCCACGTGGAGATGACGGCGGTGCCGATCTCCATCGGCGAGCCGGTCTCGCCGTGGGCGCCGATCAGCGTCAGGGCGTCGATCAGCCCGACCTGTGCGACCCAGTAGCTGGAGAACCCGGCGGCCTCCGCCTCGGTGAGCCCGGCCAGCACGCCCGGCACCCCCTCGGTGAGCATCCGACCCGAACCGTTGATCCCGTAGCGCATGTCAGGACGCTAGGACCGGTCGCCGTGCCCGCGACGGACGGCGTCCGCCGGTCCGGTCAGGGAGCAGCGATCACGACCGCCACGGGGTTCGTCGCCGATTGCCAGACGAGGCCGGGTGCGGTGACAGAGACGGTGGTGAAGCGCACCGCCGTGACGCGGTTGGCGCCCGTGCGCTTGTACGCGCGGGAGTGGAAGGTCACCGATCCGGTCACCGTCGCGTCGCCGGTGATGTCGGCGTCCCGCACCCACGTGGAGGAGCCGGTGACTTGGTACTCGACCGCGACCTTCACGACGGCGCCGTCGACCGGGATGCCGCCGTCACGGGTGACCGACATGGGCGCGACGGCGCGCCAGTCGCCGCCGGGGGTCTCCGTCGTCGCCGCCAGCCACTTCGCGTACACCGCGGAGCTCGGTGCCACGGTGGTCGTGGGCGGGATCGTGGTGGTCGATGCCGTCGTCGTCGTGGTCGGCGCGGTGGTGGTCGTGGTGGTCGACGTGGTCGTTGTCGACGCGGTGCTGCACCTCGGCAGCGTCGTGGTGGACACCGGTCCCGTCGCGTTCGGATCCCACTGGCGGACCTCGACCGTGGGGTCAGAGTCGAGGTGGAAGCGGTAGGCCACCTCGGCACCCGTGCGGGCGATGACGGGCGCCTCGCCAGGCTTGCGCACCTCGGCGGTGTAGGTCACGAAGCGGTCGAGGTACAGGCAGCCGTCGTCGGGGAAGGCGTGCTGCTGGCAGGCGACGGTGACCTCGAGCCCGTCGATGTCGAGCACCTGGGTCGGGCACGGCCCGCCGGGCACCGCGACGTCGGGGTTGGTGCGACCGAGCTCGACCGCGGCGTCGATCGCGCTGCTCGCGGCGTAGAGCTCGCGCCGGTCGTCGACGACCGGCTTCGTGATGCGGGGGCCGAGCGCGACCAGGCCGAGGATGGCCGGCACGAGGATGCCGAGGAAGGTGACGACGGCCAGCACGAGGACGAGGGATGCTCCCGACTGGCCCGGGCGGCGGCGACGAAGCATCACGACGCCCGCTTCACGATCTCGAGCCGCTCGACGTGGCCGGACGGCGTCTCGACGCTGAGCACGATCGCCTGGAGACCGGGGTCGGTCGCCGGGCACGACCCTGCCTCCGCGAAGTCCACGTCGAGCGAGGGCACGGTCACGGTCGACGGCTTGTTCCAGAACCGCACCGTCACCTCGATCGGCTTGTATCCCGGGCGCGTCGGGAGCCCGCCGTAGGTGGGCACGCCGCCGCACCCGGCTCGTGGCACGTAGGCGGAGGCCGGGTCCTGCAGGCGCTCGGCCGCCGTGCGGAGCATCGTCTCGGCGACGGCGGTCTCCTTGTGCTGGGAGCTGACCCGCAGCGCCGTCCGCAGTCCGGCGTACGCGGCGCCGACCACGAGCGACAGGACGACGATGGCGATGAGCGACTCGATCAGCGATTCGCCGCGCTGGGAGCGCCGGCGTGGGACGTCAGCTGCCATCGACGATCACCGTCCCTCCGCCCGAGGTCTCGAGGTTCTGGCCGATCACGCGCCCGACGCGCAGCTCGCCGCCGCCTCCGCCGAGCACGACGTTCGTCGAGCTCGGCGCGTAGATCGTCCCGGTCAGCGAGGCGAGCTGCGCGTTGCCGACGATCTCGAACACCTGGGAGTTGCTCCGGGCCTGGAAGAACAGGATCCCGCTGTAGGTGCCGGTGCTGGGAGGTCGCAGATCGATGTCGGCCCCCGTGACCTTGACGTTGCCCGTCTCGTTGTAGATGAGCACGTCGGAGCCGACGACCGACCCGTTGGTCACCTTCATCCCGGCTTGCAGCACGTAGATGCCGGGGAGGAGCTTGAAGTCCTTGACGCCGCCGCCGCCGACCGCGGGCGGGAACTCGGTCGGGTAGATGCCCGGCTCGCAGATGCGCACGCCGCTCTGCACCGGGCAGTTGGTCCTGGTGGACATCGTCGACTGGTCGGGGACCGGCAGGAACCGCAGCGGGTCGAGCAGCCGGGTCTGGTAGGTGCCGGGCTGCTTGTCCGAACGGGTCGGGCACCCGTCGCACGTGGCGCCGGTCTGCAGCTCGAAGTCGCCCGAGACCCGCAGTCGGTACGACGCGGGGTTGCCGGGGCTGGCGGGACCGCCCGACAGGCGGACCGCCGCCGCGCCCGAGGTCGGGCGGTTGATCAGGGCGTTGCCGACGACCTGCAGCTGGCTAGTGCCGCCGGCCTCGAACGGCGTGTCGCCGCCGAGCGAGACGAACGTCGGCACCTCGAGCGGGGGAGCGGTGCTGTTGCCGTCGGTGAGGCGCCGTGCGCCGTCGAGCTCGAACGCGAACGCCGAGGTCCGGGAGATGGCGAGGGTGATGCGCCGCGGGGCCGTGCCCGGGGCGCAGGCGACGGCGGTGCCGTCCGCCTGGGCGCAGGTGACGGTGGGCGCGATGTGGAGGTCGCCCACGACCGTCCGGCCCGACGACCCGCACACCGTGCGGGTCAGCCCGAACGTGCCGGCTCCGGTCGGCACGCTGCGGTACTCGACCTTCTCCGCGCTGTCCGACGCCTGGAGCGTGAGCAGGTGGGTCCCGCCCGATCCGCACGCGGACACCAACGACGACGCCCCTTGGACGTCACGAGCGAAGGTGAGCGAGGACCACTGGGCGGTCGTGGCCTCCTGCTGGCGCTCCTGGGAGTCGTCCTTGATCGTGATGACCGCGGTCAGGCTGATGGCGGAGATGGCGACCGCGATCAGGCCGACGATCACGATCCCGATCAGGACCTCGATCAGCGTGATCCCGGCCGCGCCCCGCGGCCTTCTGCTCCCCAGCATGGACCGAGCGTACGGCCGTGCTGACCGTCGGTCACCAGGTAATCTCACCCGCTTCGGAGCGCGGTCACCCGGTCACACGCCGGGATCGACCGGTTCGCCCGCCCGGGCGCTCGACATGTGCCCTTCCCGGAATGAGGGGGACCACCCGTGAGCGCGACAGCACCGGAGCAGCCGTCGGAGGCGGGCCAGGGACAGCGGCGCCTCGCCGTCCTGCTCGCGATGGCCATGTTCGTGCTGGTCGTCGACACCTCGCTGATGAACGTGTCGATCGCCGCGGTGATCCGCGACCTCGACACGACGGCGAGCGGGGTGCAGGCCGCGATCGCACTCGAAGCCCTTGTCTCCGCGGCGTTCATCCTCATCAACAGCAAGGTCGGCGACCTGATCGGCCGCAGGCGGGCCTACGTGATCGGGCTGTGCGCGTACGCGACCGGCGCGATGGCCATGGTGCTGGCGCAGGGCCTCACGGCGATCATCGTGTTCTGGGCGATCGTCGGCGGCCTCGGTGCATCGCTGCTGCTGCCGGCCATGCAGTCCCTGATCCACGGCAACTTCACCGGCCCGGCCCAGCGGCAGGCCTATGCGCTCGTCGGCGCGTCCGCCGCCATCGCCGCGGCGGTCGGGCCGCTCCTCGGGGGCTTCGTCACCACGTACCTGTCGTGGCGGGTCGGCTTCGCGCTTGAGGTCGTGATCATCGCCGTGGTGCTCAGCCAGATCGGCCTGATCCACGACGTCCCCTTCACCGGCGACCGCAGCATCGACGTGCCCGGTGCGGTCCTGTCGGTGCTCGGGATGGGCGGGGTCGTGCTCGGCATCCTCCTGTGGCAGGAGGGGGCCGAGGCGGTCGGCATCACGCTCGCGGTCGGCGCGGCCTCGCTCGCCGGCCTCGCGATGTGGCTGGTGCGGGCCCGGCGCAGCGACCGTCCGGCGCTGATCGACCCCGACCTGTTCCGCCACCCGAACTTCACCGCCGGCGTCACCGGTCAGATGCTGCAGCAGATCACGTTGGGCGGCGCCATGATCGCCCTGCCGCTCTTCCTGCAGATGACGCTCGAGTACGACGCCATGAAGGCCGGGCTGTCGCTGGCGCCGCTGTCGCTGAGCATGTTCGGCGCCGCGCTCCTCGCCGGGCGTCGGGCCGGCGATCGACGCCCGGCGAGCATCATCCGCATCGGCTTCGTGACCACCGTCGTCGGGCTCGGGGCGATCATCCCGCTCGTGCCGAGGATCGACAGCGGGTGGTGGCTCGTGCTCCCGCTCGTGGTGGCGGGCACCGGGCTGGGCCTGCTGGTGTCGCAGCTGAACGCCTACACGCTCGCCCCGGTCGAGGAGGACCGGGTGAGCGAGGCGGCCGGGGTGAACTCGGCAGCCGGCAACTTCGGCCTCTCGTTCGGCCTGGCCTTCGCCGGAGGGATCATGCTCGCAACGCTGTCCTTCGCGTTCACCGACATGGTCGTGGGCAACGACGCCATCCCTGCCCGCGAGCAGCAGCTCATCGCCGAGGCGCTCGAGCACGACGCCGAGGTGATGAGCCGCACGCAGCTCGACGCGCTCATCACCGACCAGCCGCCCGCGGTGGAGGAGGAGGTCCTGACGATCAACGACGACGCCCGCGACATCTCGCTGCAGGTCGCGCTGCTCGTGCCGGTGCTCGCCGCGCTGCTCGGGACCGTCAACTCGTTCCGCATGGTCCGCCTGCCCGACGTCAGGCCTTCGGCCGACCTCGGCGGTCTCGACCTCGGCTAGCCCGGGCGCGCCACCCGACGTCGCTCAGTCGAGCTGGCCGAGCACGTCGTTCATCTGGCTCCGGAAGCTGCGCAGCTCGTCGCGGTGCTGGAGCGACAGGGCGGCCAGCAGCTCCTCGCCGCGATCGGTGATCGTGGCGAGCTGGCGCCGGTGGTCCGCCGGGTCCGGCGCGGTGGCGACCAGGCCGGCGGCCGCGGCGCGCTGGACCAGCTCGACCGTCGAGTGGTGGCGGAGCTGCAGCACCTCGGCCAGGTCGGCGATCGTCGGGTCGCCGTCGCCCCCCCACCCCTTGATCGCGAGGAGGAGCTGGTGCTGCGCCGGCGTGATCCCCGCCGATCGGGCCGCGTCCTCGGAGAAGCGGAGGAACACCCGCAGCGCGTGGCGGAACCTGGCCAGCGCCCGGTAGTCGCGTTCGGAGAGCGGCCGGTCGGTCACCCCACCGATGCTGGCACGGCGTCACGCTCGCGCTGGGTCTCGATCAGCGTGACGCCCGGGCTGGTCAGCATCGCGGCGACGGCGGCGACCAGCAGCACGGGGAGGAGGGGGAGCCCGGCCATCTCGGTCACGACGAGGGTCGTGCCGATCGGCGTCTTCGTGACGCCGACGCACAGGGCGACCATCGCGCACGCCATCAGCACGGAGGGGTTGACCGCCGGTACCGCCTGGTGCGCGAGCTGCCCGGCGGCCGCGCCCATGAAGAACAGCGGGATGATGAAGCCGCCCTTCCACCCCGCCGCCAGCGTGACGGTCGTGCCGAGCAGCTTCGCGACGACCGCGACGGCCAGCGCCCCGCCTGCGAGCCGCGCGTCGAGCAGCTCGCCGAGCTGTCCTTCGCCGAAGGTGAGCGCGTAGGGCGACCACCACCCGAGGAGGCCGAGCACGACACCGCCGAGCACGTACCGGCCCGCGACGGGGACCCGGGCGACCGTCCAGCGCAGCGCCCTCGTCGTCGCCGCGAACAGCGCAGCGCCCGCTGCCCCCAGGGCGCCGATCACGACGGCGACCGCCAGGTCGCCCACGTGCAGGGTCCCGACGGTCGGGAACCGCCACACGGGTTCGACGCCGAGCCCGCTGAGGCCCAGGTAGACCGCGTACCCGCACAGCGACCCGACCACGGCCGGTAGGAGCGCCTCGTAGTACTGGAGGCCACGGCGGTGGAGGATCTCGAGGGCGAAGATGGCCGAGCCGAGCGGCGCGCCGAACAGCACGGTGAAGCCGGCGGCCATCCCGGTGATCGTGAGGATGCGGACGTCCGCCCTCGTGCGGCCGAGACCCGTGCCCACGACCGTCCCGATGGTGCCGGTGGACTGGACGAGCGGGGCCTCGGGGCCCATCCCGGCGCCGGCCGACACGCACAGCAGCGATGCGGGGATCAGCGATCGGAGCGCGGTGACGTCCTCCGCCCCGCCCAGCACGTGGATGTTGTCGACCAGCAGCTCGACGTTGCCGGTCTCGCCGCCGAGGTGGGTGATGAGGGCGACGGCGCCGCCCACGGCGGTGAGGATGGCCAGCTGCACGGCGCCGGAGTGGTGCTCGGGTCCGAGCACGCGCTGCAGGAGGTGCAGCGCCCCCACGTAGGCCGCGCCGAGCAGGCCGCCGGCGACGCCCACGGCGATGACCGGCGGGCCGAGGCCCTGGCGGATGCGGACGACGGCGCCTCTCACAGACATATCGTACCACGATACGTGTCCGTCAGACCTGCGGTCCGGCGTCGGGCGTCCTGCGACCGCCGTGGCTGCGTGTGCGATCCTCTGGTGCCGGCGAGGCGCCGGGTCGGACGGGGAGGATGCACCGTGAGCCGCTGGACCGAATCGGACATCCCCGACCAGACCGGCCGGACGGTCCTCGTGACCGGCGCCAACAGCGGCCTCGGCCTCGAGACCGCGCGTGCCCTCGCCGCCCACGGCGCCCGGGTCCTGATGACCGCCCGCGACGAGGGCAAGGGCCGTGCGGCGATCGACCAGGTCCGCGGCACCGTGCGCGACGCCGACCTGGAGCTGCTCCTGCTGGACCTCGCAGACCTCGATGACGTGCGGCGCGTCGCCGATGGGCTGGAGGGGCCGCTCGACGTGCTCGTCAACAACGCCGGCGTGATGATGCCGCCCCGGTCGCTGTCGCCCCAGGGCCACGAGCTGCAGTTCGCGACCAACCACCTCGGCCACTTCGCGCTGACCGGGCTCCTGCTCGACCGCCTGGTCGCCGCCTCGAACGCCGGCGCCGATGCCCGCGTCGTCACCGTCAGCTCGACCATGCACCGGCCGGGACGCATCCACTACGACGACCTCACGGGGGAGCGCGGCTACAGCCCGACCGGGTGGTACTCGCAGTCGAAGTTCGCCAACGTGCTCTTCGGGCTCGAGCTCGACCGACGCCTGCGTGCGGCGGGGTCGTCGATCAGGAGCCTCGTCGCCCACCCCGGCTACGCGGCCACCAAGCTCCAGACCTCGGGCCCGACCGGGATCATGAAGAGCCTGATGGCGGTCGGCAACCGCGTGATGGCCCAATCGGCCGAGGCCGGGGCCCGCAGCGAGCTGTACGCCGCGACCGACCCGGCGGCGCAGGGCGGCACGTTCATCGGGCCCGACGGGCTGGGCCAGAACCGGGGCCACCCGAAGGTCGTCCGCCCGGTGGGCCGGGCCGAGGACCCCGACGATGCCCGCCGCCTCTGGGAGCTGTCCGAGGAGCTCACCGGCGTGCACTTCGACCTGCCCGCCGCCTGAGCGCGAGCGGCAGGTCAGCGCACCTCGTCGACCTGCTGCTGCGGTGATGGTGCCGCCACGACGCCACCGTAGGGCGAGCCGGCCCTCGGATCCGCCGGGCACCACCGTCCGTGGTCCATGCTGTCGATCCGTGAGCGACGCTGACGCCTCCGCGCCGGCGGCCGACGACGAGCCGCTCCCGGACCGCCGCGGGATGCGATCGTGCTCGGACGGCTGGCGGGCGATGTGGGCGACCGGTGCGGCGGTCGTCGTGCCCCTCGTCCTCGGGTTCCTGCTGCCGACCGACCTCGAGGCGCTGCAGGGCCGGGGTCGTCAGTTCCTGCTCGTGCTGATCGGCTGGAACGTCTTCTGCGTCGTCTACGTGCTCCGCACGCACCGTGCGTTCGCCCGCGTCGACGCACGCGAGTTCAAGGCCCGGATGAAGGCCCGGGACGACCTGGAGAACGCGTTCTGGCGGCGGGTCAGCCCGTACGGCGACGGCCCGACCTTCGCGATCGAGGCGACCGTCGTGTCGTTCTTCGTCGTGCTCGTCGTGCCCCACCTGCGCGCCGTGCAGATCAACCCGTGGGTCCTCGTCCCGCTCACGCTCAGCATCCTGCTGTGCTGCTGGGCCCTGTCGATCGTCTCGTACACGCTGCACTACGCGCAGAAGGACCTGGCGGTGCCGAGCCTCGACTTCCCGGGCGACCGCACCGGTGCGTACGGGGACTACCTCTACTTCTCGATCGCGGTGAGCACCACGTTCGGCGCCACCGACGTGAACATCACGCAGCCGTCGATGCGACGTGTGGTGAACCTCCACACGATCCTGACGTTCCTCTACAACTCCGTCATCGTCGCCCTGCTCGCCTCGCTGCTGATCCGCTGACGGTTCCCGGCCCGGGCAGCGGGATGAGCGAGAATGCGCCGATGACCGGTACCTACGCGATCGAGGCCTGGCACGACTTCGCCCTCATGATCGGCGGCGCCGCCGCCGCGCTGGCAGGTCTGCTGATCGTGGCCATGTCGATCAACGTGGACCAGATCCTGAAGTTCGACGACCTGCCGCCCCGGGCCGCGGGGGCGCTGATCACGATGCTGAGCCCCTTGGTCCTCGCGATCGTGCTGCTGATCCCCGGGCAGTCCGACACGGTCCTCGCAGTCGAGCTCGTGGTGCTGGCCGTCGCGCTGGGCTGGGTGCTGCTGGACCGGCTCGGCTACCGGCCGACGCAGGGCGGCCAGACGGTGCGACAGTGGCTGATCGGCACGGGCGGCCCGCTCACGGTCCTCGTGGTGTCGCTGCTCCTGGCGGGGATCGGCATCGGCACCGGCACGATCGGCGGGCTGGCGTGGCTCGCCCCCGCCGTGCTCGCCGCCGTGCTCAGCGGCACCGCCCAGGCGTGGGTGCTGCTGATCGAGATCCGGCGCTGAGCGCCTTCAGCGGACGACGGCGTCGAGCACGCCGTCGGTGAACTCGGCGACGCCGAACGGCGGGTCGTCGGGGGGCTCGGCCCCGAGCCGGACGGCCACGATGCCGTCCTCGGGGACGACCGCCACGTACTGGCCCTGGAAGCCGAGCGCCCAGAACGCGTCGTCGGGTGCGCCGGGCACGAGCTGGCCCTCGTGCGTGCCACCGGTGTCGCCGGCGGTCACTGCGGCCGTCGGCGACGCAACGAGCCCCGGGCGGTTGAGCCACCACAGCCAGCCGTAGGCCGCGTTGAGCGCCGAGGAGGACCGGCTGGTCGAGTCCTCGACGTACGAGTGCGGGAGCACCTCGGTGGCGTCCTCGCCGGAACCCCAGGTGCCGTCGGCGAGCATCAGCAGGCCCATGCGCGCAAGGTCGAGGCACGTCGTCTGCAGCCCCATGAACGTCAGCGAGCCACCCGAACCGTCGGCCCGCAGGGTCGAGTCCGCCATGCCCAGCGGCCCGAACACCTGCTGCTGCGCGTACTCCGAGGCGGGGACGCCCGTGGCCGCGAGCAGCACCGCGCCGAGCACCTGGATCGCGCTGTTGTTGTACGCCCAGACGGTGCCGGGGTCCGCGGCCTGGCCCAGCCCGATGGCGAACGCGGTCTTGTCCGGCGCCCGGAGGACCATCGAGCCGTAGTCGATCGCCAGGCTCCACTCCCGACCCGACGTGTTCGACAGCACGTCCTCGATCGTGACGTGCTCCGACGGGGTGCCCTTCCACTGCGGGACGTACTCGGACACCTCGTCGGTGACCGAGAGGTCGCCGTCGCGCTGCGCGATGCCGACCAGGATGCTGGTGAGGGACTTCGTGACCGAGAAGGCCTCGCGCGGCGCGGTCGTCGGACCGGGCCAGTCCGCGTCGTACACCACCTCGCCGTCCTTCGTGACGACCACGCACTCGGAGCCCGCGGCCGCCGCCTGCGCGCCGAGTCGGTCCAGCGCGGCCTGGTCCATGCCGGCGTCCGCCGCGGTGGCCGTGGCCCAGGCCCGACCGGGGAACCTCAGGTCCTGGTCCGGCGTCGGGCTCGTCGGACCGCCCGCGGACGAGGTCGTGCGGTCGGCGCCGGCGGCGCCGTCGCCTCCCGAGCACGCGGCGACGACCAGCGCGCCGGCCACGAGCGGGGCGGCGAGCAGGGCGACGAGCGGGAGTCGGCGGGGCACGCCGGCAGGGTAGGTCCGGCGGGGCACGCCGGCAGGGTGGGCGGTGCGTCAGCCGCCGGGCGGGGGCGGGGCCACCTGGTTCAGCGTCGCCTGCTGCAGCGACCAGCCGGCCGCCGCCGCGACCTGCTCGGGCGTCAGCGTCACCCGCGGGGCCCGAAGCAGGATCGGGTACGGGTCGATCGCCGCGGCGTTGCCCGGGTGGATCTCGAAGTGGAGGTGCGACGGCGTCGTGGCGGCGTTGCCGGTGTTGCCGACCGTGCCCACGACCGTGCCCGCGGTGATCTCCTGGCCCGGGACGAGCGGTGCCCAGTCGCGCAGGTGGGCGTAGTAGTAGCGGTAGCCGCTCCGACCCCGGGTCCAGACCGTCAGGCCGCCGAGGCGGTTGGTGCCGACCTTCTCCACCCAGCCGTCCTCGACGGCGACGACCGGCGTGCCGGCCCGGGCGAAGAGGTCGTTGCCCTGGTGCGAGCGGCTGCAGCCGTCGCGGCAGAAGCCGAAGCTCGAGATGAAGCTCGTCGGACCGGCGACCGGGAAGACGAACCCGGGGATGACGGCGGGCGTGGCGGCCATCTGGCGCTCGGCCTCGGTGGCCGCGGCCTCGGCGGCGACGAGCGCCTGGCGGGCCGTGTCGAGGGCCTGGGTCGACGCCGTCTCCTGCTCGATCGTCGTGCGGAGCCGCTCGCCGACCTGCTCCCGCTGCTCGAGGTAGTCGTCGGCCAGCACGCGGTCGGAGTCGGTCACGACGCCGGGGAGGACGACGCGGTCGGCCTCGGCGGAGAGGTCCCGGCCCGGGCGGAGCCGGAGCTCCGGCTGGCCGGCGGCGACGTACGAGGCGGCGACCCGCCGGGTGAAGCGGTCGCGGACCGCGGCGTAGCGCTCGGCGGCCTCCTTGTGCGCCCCCTCGATCGAGGCCCGGTCGGTCTGCGCGGCGGCGAGGGTGGCCTCGGCCTGGGCGACGGCGGCCTGCGCGGCCACGAGGCGGTTCTGCGTCAGGTCGACCTGCGCCTTGAGCCCGGCGAGCACCGGGTTGGTGATGCCGACGCCGTCCCACGGGCCCTTCGGCGTGATGCCCGTCGTCGGGTCCTCGAACTCCTCGTCCTCGTGCGGGATGCCGCCGTCAGGGGGCAGCGGGACCGACGGGTCGATCGGCGGGACGACGCCCGGGGGCAACGTCGACGTGGTCTCGGTGGGCACCGAGGTGGAGCCCTCGGGTGCGGTCGTCGTCGTCGACGTCGGGTCGACGGTCGTGGTGGTCGAGGAGCCGGCGGGGACGGAGCTCGTGGTCGACGTGGTCGAGGGCTCCTGCGCGGACGACACCGGGCCGAAGGCGACGCCGGCGGCGAGGCACACCACCAGTGCGGCGACGACCCCGAGGCGCTTCATCGGGCCTTCCGCAGCGCGTTGGCCGTGGTCAGGACCGACACGGCGGTGCACACGAGGACCGTCACGAAGAAGACGGCGATCACGACGGACCGCGCCTCGGACGAGGGCGGCAGGAGCGACGTGACGACGGAGCTGTCGGAGGTCGTCGCCCGGCTCATGGCGATCGCGAGTCCGATCGCGGCGACCCCCGCACCGATGACGCCGATGAGCACGCCCTCGATCGCGACCGGGGCGGCGATGTAGCTGCGGCCCGCGCCGAAGGACCGCATCATGTCGATCTCCTTCTGGCGGGAGGCGATCGACGAGCGGATCATCGTGGCCGACAGGACGATCCCGACCACGCCGAGCACGACCGCGAGCCAGGTGCCGAAGCCCGACACCGCACCGGAGAGGTCGCGGACGTCCTGCACGGCGTCGTCGGCGGTGACCACCTGGTAGATGTCGGGGTCCGACGCCAGCGGGCGGGTGATGCGCTGGATGAGGCCGGGATCGGCGTCGTCGGGCGCGACGCGGAACGACGGCGGCAGCAGGTCGGGCGTGACCGCCTCGACCATCGTCGCCTCGTCCGCGTAGAGCCGCTGGTACTCCTCGAACGCCTCCGCCTGCGACACGGCGGTCACGTCGCGGACGCCGTCCGCCTCGCGCAGCTCGTCGCCGACGCGGTCGATGTCGGACGAGGTGGCGCCCGGCTGGAGGTAGACCACGAACTCGACGCCGTCGGCCCAGCGGGCCATCGTCGCGTCGACGCCGGCGCGGGCGATCGCCGCCCCACCTGCGAGCAGGGCGCACAGCGACACGGTGAGCGCGGCCGAGGCGGCGAGCGCGGGCCGGCGCCGGATCCCCCGGAGGGCGTCGCGGAACGCGTAGGCCGCCATCGAGGCGAAGCGCGTCCACGGCCGCTCGCGCAGCGACACCATCGCCGCCTCGCCGGTGAGGAACGAGGTGATGGCGCGGTCGTCGTCGGTGTCGAGCATGACGGCGAGATCGGCGAGGTCCACCGCGACGCCGGCGGCCTGCGCGTCGCCGGCGCTCGCGTCGGACGCCTCGGGGCCGTCGGGGCGGAAGCCCTCGTCGACGACGTCGACCGTCAGCTGTTCGTCGTTGTCAGGCACGCGCGAAAGGTCTCCCAGAACCTGGACCTGCAGGCCCTGCCGAGCCTGGTCCCCGCAGTCATCGGCCGATCCGGCCCGGATCCGTAGCGGAATCTCCAACCCCACCGATCCGCTGATCGGTACGGGCCGCGAGGGTACAGGACGCTCCTCGGCCGCACCCGGCGCGCAGGTGAACTCGAGGTGACCCTCGGGTGAGGCCCGTGCGGCGGGTACGTTCCAGCGGTGGCGACGCAGGAGGACCGGGAGCAGGCGGTGCCGACCGACGGCGACGCCTCGGACCGGGAGCGGCCGATCGGGAGCGACGACGACGGTGCGGGCGCCGCCGACGAGGCACCCCGGCCCAACCTGATCGACCGGGTCACCGACCGCCTCGACGCCGTCCAGCGGCGCACCCCTCCGGTCGCGGTCGGGCTCGCGGTCACCAAGAAGTACGGCGAGGACCGCGGCGGCCAGCTGGCCATGATCCTGACCTACCGCGGCTTCTTCGCCGCCTTCCCGCTGCTGCTCGCCTTCGTCAACGTCGTCGGGCTGCTCGTGCAGGACAACGAGGAGCTGCGGGACGAGCTGATCGGCTCGACGCTCGGCGACGTCCCGATCATCGGCAACGAGGTGCTGAAGGCCGACGTCGGCGGCAGCCTCGTGGTGGTGATCGGCTCGGTGCTGGTCTCGCTGTGGGCAGGGCTCGGCCTGCTCGAGACGT
Source organism: Dermatobacter hominis (assembly GCF_020715685.1). Lineage (GTDB taxonomy): Bacteria > Actinomycetota > Acidimicrobiia > Acidimicrobiales > Microtrichaceae > Dermatobacter > Dermatobacter hominis. Next base: position 1,536,044 of record NZ_CP085840.1, on the reverse strand, counting down.
TGCAGGAGCTGCTCAACACCGTCTGGGGTGTGCCGGTGTACGACCGCCCCAACTGGTTCGTGCGGCGGGGCCGGTCGGTGCCGGCCGCCCTGCTGCTCGGCGGCTGCTTGGTGCTGTCCGGATCGCGGGCGTGGTTCGACCTGCCGACGTTCCTGGGCGCGGTCGTCGAGGTGCTGCTCCCCGTGCTCGCGGGCGGCCTCTGCTACCTCGGGCTGCACTGGCTGCTGTGCTCGCGGAAGGTGCCGATCTGGTGGCAGCTGCCCGGCGCCCTGTTCGTCGGCCTCTCGTGGTACGTCCTGCTGTCGCTGGCGGAGTGGTACGTCGACCGCTTCGTCGTGCAGAGCTCCGACACCTACGGCGTGTTCGTCGTCGTGTTCGGCCTGCTGTCGTGGGCGTACCTGCTGGGCACGCTGTACCTCTACGCGAACGAGCTCAGCTCCGTGCTGTACGAGCGCCGTTGGCCGCGCAGCCTGACGGGCCGGCACCTCACCGACGCCGACCGCGAGGCGTTCGCGAGCGTGTCGGAGCGCGAGGTCCGGGTGCGGGGGACCGACATCTCGATCGACGTGCCGCGGGAGCCGGCCCCTCCGCCGACGGACGAGCCGGAGCCCGCAGCTGACGCCGGACCGCCCGACGCCGCGGCTGCCCGCGACCGGACCTAGAAGACCCGGACCCGACGTCCGACGTAGCGCTGGGACGGCACGAAGGCGAGCACCGGCAGGAAGACGAACGGCAGCACGAGCAGGCCGATCGTGAACGGGACGCCGTGGCCGAACAGCTTGGCCAGGTCGTGGAGCAGCAGGATCACGAACACGAGCCCGATGCACGGGACGATCGTGACCACCCCGAACCACCAGGCCCGTCCCGACAGCACCCCGATCGAGACGAAGTTGAGGACCGGCACGATCCCGGTCCAGCCCTGCTGGCCCATCTTGGTGAACACGCGCCAGAGCGACACGGCGATCACGACTGCCAGCGCCACCGCGATCGCGGTCTCGACCGGTCCGCCGAAGATGCTCGTGCTCTGGTCGAACTCGACCGTCACCTGGGCGGGGATCGGCACCTGGGCGGGGATCGGCACCTGGGCGGGGATCGGCACCTGGGCGGGGATCGGCACCTGGGCGGGGATCGGCACCTGGGCGGGGATGGGCACCTGCGCCAGCATCGGCCAGGACGCTACCCGGGCTGGTTCCGCTCCGGCTCGATGCGCTCGATCGTCGGCTGCTGGTCCGGACCCGTACCGGCCAGGCCCGACTCCTCGCCCATCTCGAGGCCCATCGACGCCATGTCGGCCAGCACCTCGTCCTCGCCCTCGGGCAGCAGGAACGGCACGTTGACCACGACCGTGTCCTTGCGGAACTTCAGGGCCAGCTTGAGCGCCAGCGCCGACTGGTTGTGGAAGACGCCCTGCCACCAGTGGGGCAGCACGAACTCGGGGATCACCACGGTGAGGTAGTCGTGGTCCCATCGGGCGTCGAGCTCGTCCAGGTAGTCCACGACGGTGTGGGTGAGGTCGCGGAACGGCGATTCGATGATCTCGAGCGGGATCGCCAGGCCGAAGCGGCCCCAGGCGTCGCGGACCCGGGCGGCCTCCTCCTCGTCGATCGCGACCGTGACCGCGACCACGTCCTCGGACCCGACCGATCGCGCATAGCGGATGGCGGCGAGCGACGACTGGTTCACGCCACCGACGAGCACGACCACGCCGTGGCGCGGCACGGTCTCGGGCGCCCGGAAGTCGGCGGGCACGCGGAGGCTGCGGGCGACGTGGTTGTAGTGGCTGCGGACGCCCCGGAACGCCACGACGATGCACGGGATGAGGACCACGATGATCCAGGCGCCGATCGTGAACTTCGAGATGATCACGACCGCGGCCACGATGAACGTGGCGATCGCCCCGAGGGTCGAGTTGACCATCGAGAGCTTCCAGCCCTTCTGGCGCTCCTTGAAGTGGTGGCGCACCATGCCGGTCTGCGAGATCGTGAAGCTCGTGAACACGCCCACGGCGTAGAGCGGGATCAGCAGGGTGACGTTGCCGTTGAAGACGATCAGCAGGACGGCGGCCGCGCCGGCGAGGATCAGGATCCCGTTCGAGAACACCAGCCGGTCGCCGCGGTTGGCGAACTGCCGCGGCAGGTAGCCGTCCTTGCCGATGATCGCCGCGAGCCGCGGGAAGTCGGCGAAGGCGGTGTTGGCCGCCAGGATCAGGATCGCCATCGTCGCGATCTGCAGCACGTAGAAGAGCGGGTTGGTGTCGCCGAACACCCGCTCGCCCATGATCGCCAGCGCGGAGCGGGACTCGTCGGGGACGACCTGCATCCACGAGGCGATGATGCTGATCATGAAGAACGTGGAGCCGAGGATCACCGCCATCCACCCGAGCGTCGCCGCGGCGTTCTTGGAGGTCGGCTTGCGGAAGGCCGGGATGCCGTTCGAGATGGCCTCGACGCCCGACAGCGCGACGGCGCCCGACGCGAAGGCCCTCGCGAAGATGTAGAGCGACACGCCGCCGATGAACGGCCCGTGCTCCTCCTGGATCAGCTTGATCGATGTGGCCGCCTCGGCCGTCGTCGGGTCGAAGACGTGCAGGTTGCCCCGGAAGTGCTGCACCCCCGCCCAGCCGATGAAGAGCAGCAGCATCCCGATGTACAGGTAGGTCGGGACCGAGAAGACCTTCCCCGACTCCTTGACGCCGCGGAGGTTGCCGACCGTGAGGATGATCAGGAACAGCAGGCAGAGCTCGACCCTGAACCGCTCGAGCGACGGGATGAAGGAGTAGAGCGCGAGCACGCCGGCGGCGATCGACACGGCGACGGTCAGGACGTAGTCGACGAGCAGCGACGCGCCGGCGACGAGCGACGGGGTCTCGCCGAGGTTCTCGCGGGCCACCACGTAGGCGCCGCCGCCGTCGGGGTAGGCGTGGATCGTCTCGCGGTACGAGTTGGCCACCAGCGCCAGCAGGATGACGACCAGCACCGCGATCGGCTTCAGGAGGTTCGTGGTCGGCTCGCCGTTGGCCTGGACCATGCCGGCCGCACCGACGAGCACGATCAGGATCTCGCCCGTGGCGTACGCCGTGGAGGAGATGGCGTCGGACGAGAAGACCGCCAGGCCGATCGTCTTCGAGATCCGCTGGTGGTCCGCCTCGTCGCTGGCGAGGGGCCGGCCGATCAGGACCCGTTTGAGGGTGGATGCCATCTGCGGTGCTCGCTCCGGTGCGTGTTCGGCGCCCCGGCCCAGGGGCGCTCGTTGACGTGACGGCCGGTGACCCTAAGACGGGCGCTGCCGGAGGGGAAGCCCGACGTTAAGAAATCTTCATGCCACCGGTCACGCCGCGCTCAGCCGGGGAACGCGGCGCGGGCGGCGGCGATCGACGCCTCGGCGTCCGCCCGACCCGTCCAGTCGCCGATCTCGGATCCCTTCCCGGGCTCGAGATCCTTGTAGACGGTGAAGAAGTGGTGGATCTCGTTGAGCAGGAACGGGTCGACGTCGCCCACGTCCTGGACCTTCTGCCACCGGGGATCGCCGGCGGGCACGCAGAGCACCTTGAGGTCGCGACCGGCCTCGTCGGTCATCTCGAGCTGCGCGACCGGACGGGCGCGGACGTGGCAGCCGGGGAACGTCGGGTCCTCGAGCAGCACCAGCGCGTCGAGCGGGTCGCCGTCCTCGGCGAGCGTCGCGGGGAAGAAGCCGTACTCGGCGGGGTAGACGGTCGCAGCGAAGAGGTGCCGGTCGAGCCACACCTCATGGCTGTCGTGGTCGATCTCGTACTTGTTGCGGGACCCCTGCGGGATCTCCACCACGACCTCGTACCACTCCTCGCTCGGGATCGTCGCCACGCAGTCCTGCCTTGTCGTCGGGGGTCGTGCTGTCGGTCGCGCCGTCCGCTCGCGCCGTCCGATGTGCCGGAGCGGCGTTCGGGCGGTCGGCGTCGCCCGGTCCGCGGCCTCAGCCGTCGAGCCCGCGCATCCCCGACCATGCCAGCCGCGACAGCTGGGAGGCCAGCGTGTCGACGTCGGGCACCCGGTCGTGGGCCAGCCAGTGTCGCGAGGCCGTCTCGGTCATGCCGACGATGCCGTGCGCGAGCAGGTCCCGGTGGGCCGCCGGCTGGCCCTCGACGACGATGAGCTCGGCGATCGAGTCGGCGATCGACTCCTCGACCGCGCGGGCGAACGACGCGAACTCGGGATCGCGGCGGGCGCCGGCGCCGAAGAGCACGCGGAAGCTGTCGGTCTGCTGGTCGACGAACCGGAAGTAGGCCCGCATGCCCTGCTCGACCTGCTGGCGCGGGCCGGCGGCGTCGGCGGTGGCCTTCGCGATCGTGTCGCGCAGCTCGTTGCCGATCGACGTGAGCAGCTCGACGAACAGCTCCCGCTTGGAGCTGAAGTGCTGGTAGAGGACCGGCTTCGTGACCCCGGCGGCCTCGGCGACGTCGTTCATGGACGCGGCGTGGTAGCCGTGCTCGGCGAACACGTGGACCGCGGTCTCGAGCAGCTGCGTGCGCCGCTGGGCGGCGGGCATCCTCACGGCTGCACCCGTGCGCTCGCGTGGAGCGGGCTCGGAGGGGACGTCAGCTGGACCCGTGCCATGGCGGGCAGGTTACCCGACGGTAACAACAGCGAGGTGACGACGACCGGCCCCGGGGCCCGGCGGGGTGCTCAGAGCCCCGGGGTAGCCTGCGCCCGTGCTCGACCTCCCCCGGATCCGGTGCGCGCCGTTCCACGAGTCGCAGGGAGCGGACCCGATCGGATCGGCCGGCTCGTACGACGGCTTCCTCGTGGTCGACGTGCTGCTCCCGTGGGAGCGGGAGGTGACGGGCCAGGAGCCGCTCGCCTCGGTCGCGGGCGGACCGACCGGTGCCGTGGAGGCCGGCGACGGCATGCGCTGGCGACCGCTGGCGCGGGTGCCGCTGGCCGCCGACGCATCGGCCGGTCGCCGACGGGTCACCGAGCATCGGGCCCGCCGGGTCGAGGTGGACGGCCGGGTGCTGCGCGGCCCCTACGAGCGGCGGGACTGGGTCGTGGACGAGGCCGACGTGGTCGCCGTCGGCCGTGCCGTCCTGGGCCTCGACCCCGTCGACGGCGCCGAGCCGTTCGACCCCGGCGCCACCGACGGCGCGATCGACGGCGCGACCGACGTCCCGGCGGCCGAGGTGCTGGTGTGCACCCACGGTCGCCGCGACCAGTGCTGCGGCAGCCTGGGCACCTCCATGTACGAGGACCTGGTCCACGTGCTCGCCGAGTCCGGCGCCCAGGTCCGCCACCAGCGCATCTCGCACACCGGCGGCCACCGGTTCGCACCGACCGCGATCACGTTCCCCGACGGCTACGCCTGGGGGCACCTCGACGCGGCGCGCACCGACCTGCTGGTGCGGCGCGCCGAGCCGCCCTCGCTCCTCGCTGCGCACTGCCGGGGCACCGCGCTGTTCGCCGGCGGTCCGGCGCAGGCGGCCGACCGGGCCGGACTGGTCGAGCTCGGGTGGGACTGGGCCGACGCTGCGCGGGGGGTCGAGGTGGTCGCCTTCGACCGCACGACCATGGCCACCACCGTCCGGGCGACGGCGCTGCTGCCCGACGGCTCCCTGCGGGCGTTCGACTCGGTCGTCGTCCCCGACCGCCACATCCCGTCGCCGACGTGCGGGATCGTCGACGGCCCGGAGTACGGGGTCGACACGGTGTGGCGGGTCGATCGCACCGTCGAGGTCGAGCCGGTGGCGGCGTCGCCGGTCCCGTAGCCCGTCGGTCCCGTCGCCCGTCGGTCCCGTCGCGCGGGCCGGTCGTCGGCTCAGTGGCCCGAACTCTCGCCGCGCTCCTCCTTCTCCGCCGCCTTCGCCGCGTAGCCGAAGATCACGGCGGGGACGAAGAGGACCGAGCCCACCGCCATCAGCCCGACGATCACGACGACGGTCCAGGCGGGGAACTGCGCGATGAAGGCCACGACGAACACGACCACCGCGAGGCCGAAGCACAGGTAGGCGACCCGTTGGCCCAGGTCGGACCATCGCAGCACGGCCGCTCGCCGCGCGAGCACGGGGTCGACGGGCTGGTCCCTGGGGGCCGGCTGGGCGCTCACCCGCCCAGATTGCCGTATGGAGCCGCCGACGGGGCTTCGACGAGAGGATGTGAAACAGCACGAGAGCGCATCTAAAGTGTCGACCGTCAGCGATGACGGCCGGGTGTGGCCGGGGGAGGGCGATCCGATGGCGACCGGGGACCGGCTGCTGGTGGAGCACTGCGGAGACGGACGCGTGGTCGATCCCTCGACGACGCTCACCTTCGGGCGAGCCGCCGACCTGGTCGTGGACGCCAACCCGTACCTGCACCGGGTGGTGGGCCGGTTCCGCCACGACGGCCGGTCGTGGTGGGTCGACAACCTCGGCCGCTCCGTGACGCTGACGCTGCTGGCGTCGTCGGACCTCAGCTCGTCGACCGTGGGTCCGGGCGCGTCGGCGCCGATCCTGCAGGTCGAGTCCGTCGTGGCGTTCACGGCCGGTCCGGCCGACTACGAGGTGGCCGTCATCAGGGAGCGGGCGGAGCGGCTCGCCGACCTGGGTGCCGGCACCGACGGGCCGCTGGTCACGCTCGAGTGGGGCCACCCCGAGCTCAACTCCGACCAGTGGGAGCTGCTGGCGATCCTCTGCGAGCACCGGCTCGAACGGCCGGCCGACCAGTGGGCGCCGATCCCGTCGAACCGGGCGTGCGCGTCGCGGCTCGGCTGGACGATGGCCAAGTTCAACCGGAAGCTCGACCACCTGTGCGAGAAGCTCGAGCGCGCCGGGGTGAGGGGGCTGCGGGGCGACCTCGGCCTGAGCGCGGTGGACCGGCGCCGGCTGCTCGTCGAGCACGCCGTCCGCAGCGGCCTGCTGGACCGGCGCCCGGTGGGCGAGCTCGGGCCGGTGGGCGAGATCAGCGCGCCAGCTGCACCGCGACCACGTCGTCGGGTGTGACGAGCCAGCCGCGGCCCGGGGCCGCCGGCAGCTCGTCGTGGCGGGGGAGCGCCGTGTGCAGCAGCGCCGGGTGGAGGTCGGGGTCGGGTCGGAGCAGGACGCCGGTGCGACCGGAGCGCAGCCGCCGGAGGGCGTCGGACCAGCAGCGGCCGGCGGCGTCGGCCTCGGCCGAGGCCAGCACCCGGACGCCGGACGACGACGGCAGCAGGAGCAGGCGCTGCAGCAGCTCGTCGGCGGCCTGGCCGCCGGGGCCCTCGAGCAGCTCGGGGAGGTCGTCGACGACGACCACGACGGCCCCGGCCGGGCCGCCGACGGCACCGGCCGCCGCGCCGTCGACAAGGGCGCGCAGCACGTCGACCGCACCGTCGGGTCGCCGGCCGTCGATCGCCACGACGGTGGCGCCGGTGGCGTCGTGGGCGCACGACGCCAGGAGTCGCAGCGCGGTGGTCCGCCCGGACCGGGGCGGGCCGACCACCAGCGCGCCGCCGCGGTCGAGGTCGAGGTGCGCCGGCCCGAGGTCGTCGGCGCGAACGCCGACCGTCAGGCGCCACCCGGCCGACGGCGGGAGCGCGGTCGAGTCGACCTGCGCCGGCAGCCGACCGACGGACCCGGGCTGCCCGCGTTCCTTCCGGGACGGCGACGGTGGGAGCGCGAGCTGGACCAGCTCGCCGTCGAGGACGCCCCGCCCCGGGGGGAGCGCCGGGTCGGCGAGGACCGCGGCGAGCCCCGTGGCCACGTCCGCCCCGAGCACGACCGCGTCCTCGGGCGACGGGCAGCGCAGGACGAGCCGACGGTCGAGCGCCGCGAGCAGCGTCGGCGGGACCTCGGCGGGACGACCGGCCGACACGACGACGTGCACGCCGGCCGCCGGGCCCTCGGTCGCGATCGCGGCGATCAGGTCGGCGGCCTCGCCGCGGTTCACGCGCTCGTGGCGGTCGACGAGCGCGCCGGCGCCGTCGACCAGCAGCAGCAGCCGCGCCTGCGACGCAGGGTCCTCGGCGCGGCACCTCGCCAGCAGCCCACGGAGGAGGCGGAGCACGCGCTCGGCGTCGCCGACGGCGACCACGTCGGCGACCGCGCCCCCTGGGCCGACCAGCCCCTCGGCCGGACCGAGGTCGCGCCCGCCGTCGAGCGCCTGCACGACCGTGGCGCAACGCCCGTCGGCGATCGCCGCGGCCGCGATCGTGCGCAGCGCGCATGACCGCCCCGACCTGGGCGCGCCGAGGACGAGCAGACCGCCCCGTCCGTCGAGGTCCAGCTCGAGCGGCGCGAGCCGCTGCTCCACGGGCCGGTCGACGAGCCCGACCACGAGACCGCCCGGGCGTCCCGCGCCGGGCAGGCCGCCCGGGTCGACCCGGTCGGGCAGCGGGGCGACCCACGGCCGCCTCGGCGCGGGCGACCCGTCGAGCCGGGCCGCCCGGCGGCAGACGTCGACGACCGCGTCGAGCACCGTCCGGGCGGCATCGACCGGCGCCGCGGTCGCAGAACCGTCCACGGACTGCGACCCGTCGTCCGGAGCGAGGTCGCGGCAGCGCACGCGCTCGGGCCGGTCGACCGCCGCAGCGGTCGTGGCGACCTGGACGGTGGTGAGCCGCCCGGGGCCCAGTCGCAGCACGGCCCGCCCGGGCCGGTCGGCCGGCAGGTGGGCGGCGTCGTCGACGTCGAGCACGTCGTGGCTGTCCTCGCGGTCGGCGACCCGGAGCGACAGTCGCAGCGAGAGGTTCGCCCTGATGGCGTCGGTGACCACGCCCGTCGGTCGCTGGGTGGCGAGCAGGAGGTGCACGCCCAGGCTCCGACCCCGTTGCGCCACGTCGAGCAGGCCGTCGAGCAGCGTCGGCAGCTCCGTCGCGAGGGTGGCGAACTCGTCGACGACGACCACGAGCGCCGGCGCGGCGTGGGCCGGCGCCACCTCGGTCATGTCGGTCGCCCCCGCCGTGGCGACGAGCCGTTCGCGACGCCGCACCTCAGCCCGCAGCGACGTGAGGGCCCGGGCCGCCTCGGCGGGGCCCAGGTCGGTGACGACGCCGACCACGTGGGGGAGCTCGGCGAGCGGTCGGAAGGCCGCGCCGCCCTTGTAGTCGACGAGCAGGAACGTCAACCGGTCGGGCGGGTGGTGCAGCGCCATCGAGGCCACGAGCGTCCGGAGCAGCTCGCTCTTGCCCGACCCGGTCGTGCCCGCCACCAGGCCGTGCGGGCCGTCCGCCACGAGGTCGAGGTGCAGGATCCCGCCGCGGGCCACGCCGACCGGCGCCCGGAGCCCGCACCCGGACGACCGGCTGCGCGCCCAGCCGACCGCCACGGCGGCAGGTCGCTCGATCAGCGACGCGTCCGCCAGGGCGTCCTGCAGCGAGGCGGCGTCGGGGACCGAGTCCTCCTCGCCGGGCGGCCGGAGGCAGGTCAGCGCCCGCGCCGCCGGCTCGCACGCCTCGACCGAGAGGCCCTCGGCCAGGAGGTCGGTCGGCGGGCCGTCGGCACGGCGGACCCGGGCCCGACCGTCGCGGCCCACCTCGACGACCGTGCCGATGCCGTCGGGGAGCGCGGCGGCCGAGTCGGCCACCCACACCGTCCCCACCGTGCCCGTGCCCGCGCTGGCATCTGCGGTCGACGCCCCGCCGGCGCGATCGACGACCCGGACCACGAGCCGTCCGCCGTCGCCGGCCCCGTCGCCCGCCACGTCCGCTCCACTCACGACGACGCGGTGGGGCAGCCACCACAGCCACCGCCACTCCGGGGCCCGCTCCGGACCGGCGTCGAGCACGAGCGAGAGGTGGTCGGGACCGAGCGTGCACGCGAGCTGCAGCACGACGGACCGGGCGAGCGCGGCCGGGTCGCCATCGGCCCCGACCACCGCGAGGCCGCCCTCGTCGAGGTCGACCCAGGCCGGCCGCCGCACCGTCGCCAGACGCGCCGCTGCGGCCTCGAGCTCGTCGCGCAGGTCGGGTCGACCGCCGCTCGGCACCGCGACCGGATCGGCCGCCGGCGCGTCCTCGGTGCCGATGCGCACCCGCCCGGGCGACGGGCGTCCCGGCCAGCGCTCCCACACGCGATCCCGCTCGCCGGTGGCCCACGACGCCGCGTCGTCGCCCGACGGCAGCGCCCGCTCGGCGCGCGCCACCTCGGCCCGGCGCAGTTCGAGCGCGGCCGCCTCGGCCCGTCGCAGCTCGTCGCGGAAGCGCTGTTCGCGGAACCGGCGGTCGCGCCGGTGCTCGCGGCGCACCTCGATGCCCGACGCCACGACGAAGGCGACGCTGAACAGCACGAACCCCGCCACGGCGAGGCTGCCCGTCGCGAGCCACATCGCCGCGCCCATGAGGAGCGGGACCGCAGCGGAGAGGAACGGGAACCCCGGGGTGCGGTCGTCGCCGGGTGGCGTGGGCAGCGTGACCGTCGTCGGCTCGTGGGCCTCGACCACGGCGGGCACACGCCCGTGCCGTCGCCACGGGCCCCGGCCGGCCGGTGGGCGCAGCGGGCCGTCGACGCGCACCTCGAAGACCGCGTCGCCGACGCGCAGGAGCGAACCGTGCCCGGCCCGGGCTCCGCCGGGCACCGGGGCGCCGTCCACCTCGACGCGGTCGAGCGACCCCGACCGCTGGACGCGCACGTCGTCGCCGATCCGCACCCTCGCGGCGCCGAGCGTCGTGGTGCCGTACGGCAGGCGGACCGACTCGGGATCGCCGTCGCGCTCCGGCGCGACACGGGTCAGCGTCACCGGGGACCACCACGGCGGCCGACGGGGGCCCGGACCGTCGTCGGCCAGCCGGACCGTCGACCCGGACCGGGGTGCGCCCTCGGCTGCGGGCGCGCCGGGGTCGGCGCGCGGGCCGGTCCCGGTCCGCAGCGTGGGGGCGCCCGAGGGCGGGGCGATCCCGCAGTGGACGGCGAGGGCGCGTGCGAGCTCGCCGACGGGGGTGTCGTCGGCGAGCTCGACCCGCACGTCGTGGGCCGCGCCGTCGGGGTCGTCGGGGACGACCCGGTACCGCAGCTCCACGGGCTAGGAGCCGGATGCCTGGCGCTGCTGCGCCACGTTGGTGGCGACGGCCTGGGCGGCGGCCTCGAGCGCCGCGGCGACGCGTGCGAGCTGCGCCTTGTGGCCGCCGTCCCACTCGCCGCGGAACTTGGTGGCGTCCGCGCCTTCCCACCACGCGGCCTTGAGCAGCCCGTCGAGCTTCTTGGTCAGCGACGTGATCGCCCCGGCGTCGGCCTGCAACTGCTTCTGCAGCGCCGACATCGCCTCCGGGTCCAGTCCGAGCTTCGCCATCTGGGTGCACCTCCCGTGCGTCGTCCGCCGGGCGATCCGGGGACCTCAGGAGGGAACCGCAGGGCCGGTCGGCGTGTCACCGGGGACCGGTCCCCCTTGACGGCGCACGAGGAGAGGGAGGGGTGGGAGAGAGGGGAGGGCGTCAGCGACCGCGCCAGACCGGCGGGCGCTTCTCCACGAACGCGGCGATGCCCTCGGCCGCGTCCTCGAGCTCGGTCGTCACGGTCAGCATCGGGTGGAGCAGGCGCAGCGCGTCGGCCGCCGACTGGTCCCACACCGCGTAGAAGCTGTCGCGGCCCAGCTTCATCACCGACGGCGACTTGGCGGCGAGCGTGGCCGCGAGCTCGTGGACCGCGGCGTCGAGGCCCTCCACCGGCACCAGCCGGCTGAGCAGGCCCAGGCGGTCGGCCTCGGCGGCGTCGATGCGCCGTCCGGTCATCATCAGCTCGAGCGCCTTCTTGGGCGGCATCGACCGGCACAGCGGCACGGTGATCATGTACGGCCACAGCCCGACGTCGATCTCGGGCGTGCCGAAGGTCGCGTCGTCGGCGGCGACCACCAGGTCGCAGCTCAGCGCGAGGCCGAACCCACCGGCCAGGCAGTAGCCGCGCACGCGTGCGATCGTCGGCTTGCCGAGCGACCACAGGTCGTCGAAGAGGCGCGCCAGCTCGCCGCGGGCGTCGTGCACGTCGGCGTAGCCGGCGTCGGCGCGCATGCCGGTGAGGTCCGCCCCGGCGCAGAACGCGCGGTCGCCGGAGCCGGTGAGGACGAGCACCCGCACGTCGGGGTCGGTGCGGGCGGCGGCGACGTGGCTGCGGAGTCCCTCGATGACGTCCCAGCTGAGCGCGTTGCGGCGCTCGGGCCGGTTGATGGTCAGCGTGGCGATCCCGTCGACCACCTCGTAGAGCAGCTCACCCGCCTCGTGGGAGGGGGAGAGGGCCGCGCCGGAGGGGTCGCTCGCCGGTTGGGCTGGTGATCCCGACATCGTGCTCACGCTAGTTTCCGACGGTGGCACTGCTCCCCACCCTGCTGGCGATCGGCATCGGCGTGGGCCTCGGGCTGTACTGGGGCGGCCGCATCTCGAACCTCCTCGCGTGGGTCCCCCCGCTGTGGGAGGCGCTGGTCGCCGGCGTCGTGCTGAACGTCCTGCTCGACGTGCTGCCGTGGTCCGGGGCGATCATGACGTTCCTGTCGATCCTCGCGACGGGTGCGCTGCTGGCCTTCGCCGTGGTCAACGTCCGCATCGGCGGGATGGTCCTCGTGGTCGTGGGCCTCGGTCTCAACCTCTTCGTCACGGTCATCAACTGGGGCATGCCGGTCAGCACGTCCGCGCTGGCGTCGGCCGGCATCGTCAGCGAGGCGCAGGTCGACGAGCTGGTGCTCACCGGCGGCCGCGAGGCGGCGAGCGGTGCGCTGTTCGGCTTCCTCGGCGACGTGATCCCGCTGCCGTGGGGCCAGGTCATCTCGATCGGCGACGTGCTCGTCCTGATCGGGCTCGCGCTGGTCGTGGCCAGCATCCTCCGGCGCTACGAGGTCGGTCGGCCGAGCGGCACGAACCGCCAGGGCCGGGGTGGCTCGGGCGACTACCGCTCGGCGCTCGACGCGCTCGGGAGGGGACCGGCACCGAGGCGGGGCCCCGGCCTCCACCCGTCGCGCATGGGCAGCGGCAGCGGTGGCCGGCGTCGCCGTTGAGCGTCGCGAGGCGAACTAGCTTCGAGGCCCATGGTCGACACCACGGGCTTCCGGATCCTCCTCCTCATCCACGTACTGGCGGCGGTCGTCGCGTTCGGCGGCAACTTCGTCCAGCCGATGCTCGTCCGGGGCGGCGCCGACAACGCCACCCTGGGCAAGGCCAACAAGGTCATCCAGCTCCCGTCGCTGATCATCCTGCTCCTCGCAGGGATCGGCCTGATCCTGACGAGCGACGAGGTGTTCAAGTTCAGCCAGACGTGGGTGTCGATCGCCTTCCTCGTGGTGATCGTCGCCATCGTGTTGCAGTTCCTGGTGGCCCGGGCGTACGAGAACGACAACCGCTCGATCGTCCCCGGCCTCACCGGCGGCCTGCACATCTGCCTGGTGATCGCGCTGTACCTGATGATCTGGAAGCCGGGCTGGCCGTCCTGATCCACCACGGCCGACCGATCACCACGACCCGATGACGATCGTCTCGTACTCGCAGGACGGCGCGGTGGCGCGCCTGCGCATCTCCCGTCCCGAGCGCCGCAACGCGCTGAACCACCAGGCGCTCGACGAGCTGCACGACGGCGTCCGCCGCGCTGCGGCGGCCGAACTGCGCGCCCTCGTCGTCACCGGCGACGACGACCAGTTCTGCGCCGGCGCGGACCTCAAGGAGCTCGAGGACCTCGCGTTCACGCGCGCCCTCCGCGCCGCCCTGGACGACCTCGCCGCGCTGCCGTTCCCGACCGTCGCCGCCATCGCCGGCGCCTGCATGGGGCTGGGCACCCAGATCGCGCTGAGCTGCGACCTGCGCCTGGCCACACCCGACGCACGCTTCGCGGTGCCCGTCGCCAAGCTCGGCCTGATGGTCGACCACTGGACCGTGCAGCGCCTGGCGCTGCTGGCCGGGCACTCGACGGCTCGCTGGATGCTGCTCACGGCGGAACCGGTCACGGCGGCCGAGGCCCACCGGGTCGGGTTGGTGCACCAGCTGGTCGAGCCGGGTGACGGCGGCCCGGGCGCGTCCGTGCTCGCTGCGGCCGACGAGCTGGCCGAGCGCATCTCGCACCTGGCGCCGCTCGCCTTGTCGGGCTCGAAGCTCGGGCTCGACCTGCTCGAGCGGCCCGGGGGAGAGGTCGACGCCGACGGCCGGTACCTCGCCGCGTTCGAGGCGGCCTGGGCGTCCGACGACCTCGTCGAGGGCCGCCGGGCGTTCGGCGAGCGCCGGTCGCCCGCCTTCCGCGGCAGGTGAGCCGGGGCGGCTGAGCGGGCGGCGCGCCGATCGCCGGCCGAGCCGCCCGGGGGAGTTCACCGGGACGAAACGCACGCGGCGCCGCCGGCGTGTTGCATGGGGGCGTGGTCGACCTCGGAGCCGCGGGCTCCTCCGCCGCCGCACCTCCGGATCGCGACGAGGGCGAGCGGGAGCTGCGCGACGACATCCGCCTGCTCGGCACCGTGCTCGGCCGGGTCATCGCCGAGCAGCACGGCGAGGCGACGCTCGACCTCGTCGAGGGGGTGCGCCGGCTGTCGGTGCAGGTGGCGCGGGAGCCCGGCACCCGTCCCGACCTCGTGGCGCTGCTCGGCGGGTGCGACGTGGCCACCGCGCTCATCGTGATCCGGGCCTTCAGCCAGTTCTCGCTGCTCGCCAACATCGCGGAGGACGTCGACGCGAGCCGTCGGCGCCGCGAGGCGGCGCGCTCGCCGACGCCGCCGCCCGCGAGCCTGGCGGGCGCGGTCGAGCACCTGGCGGCCAGCGGGCTCGACCCGTCGTCGATCCGGTCGCTGGTCGAGCGGCTGCAGGTGTCGCCGGTCCTGACGGCGCACCCGACCGAGGTGCGGCGCAAGACCGTGCTCGAGGTCCAGCGCGACGTGGACGCCTCGCTGCGCGTCCGGCCGCTCCTCGACCTCGACGTCGGCGTCGTCGACCGGGAGGAGTGGGAGGCGGAGCTGCACCGCCAGGTCCTGCTCCTGTGGCAGACCGCGCTCCTGCGGCTCACGAAGCTGCGCGTCCGGGACGAGATCAACGAGTCGCTCCGCTACTACGACCTGTCGCTGTTCCACGAGGTGCCCGGCGTGCACCGCCGGCTCGAGGATCGCCTCGTGGCGCGCTGGCCCGAGGCGATGGCGGGCATCGAGGTCGACGCCGTCCGGATGGGGTCGTGGATCGGCGGCGACCGCGACGGCAACCCGTTCGTCACGGCGGATCTGTTCTCGTACGCGGTCGAGCGCCAGGTGTCGACGGTGCTCGAGCACCACCTCCGGCAGCTCGAGCGCCTGGGCCTGGAGCTGTCGATGTCGACCCGGCTCGTGACGCCGAGCCCGATGCTGCTCGACCTGGCGGACGCCTCGATGGACGACTCGCCGTTCCGCCAGGACGAGCCGTACCGGCGGGCGCTGCGCGGGATGTACGCCCGACTCGCCGCGACGGCCACCTCGCTGCTCGGCCGGGTGCCGTGGACCGCACCGCACGCCGACCTGCCGCCCTACGTCCGACCCGCCGAGCTGCTCTCCGACCTCGACGTCGTGGACGCGTCGCTGCGGGGCCACGGCGCCGGTGCCCTGGCCGACGCCCGGCTGCGCCGCGTCCGTGGCGGGGTGGCCGCCTTCGGCTTCCACCTCTGCGCCCTCGACCTCCGCCAGAACGCCAGCGTCCACGAGCAGGTCGTCGCCGAGCTGCTCCTCGTCGGCGGTGCGTGCGACGACTACGCCGCGCTCGACGAGGTGGACCGGATCGACCTGCTGCGGGGCGAGCTCCGGACCGCACGGCCGCTGGTCGGACCGCACCGACCGCTGTCGGAGCTCGCCGCCGGCGAGCTGGCGATCCTCCGGGCCGCGGCCGACGCCGTCCGCAGCGTCGGTCCCGAGGTGCTGCCGCACTACGTCATCTCGGGCTGCGGGTCCGTGAGCGACGTGCTCGAGGTGGCGGTCCTCCTGCGGGAGGTCGGCCTGGCCGGGCCCGACCGCCTCGACCTCGACATCGTGCCGCTGTTCGAGACGATCGACGACCTGGCCCGCTCGGGGGCGACGATGACGGCGGTGCTCGGCGACGACCGCTACCGCGCGTGGGTCCAGGGCCGCGGCGGCACCCAGGAGGTCATGCTCGGGTACTCGGACTCGAACAAGGACGGCGGGTACCTCGCCTCGAACTGGAGCCTCTACCGGGCCGGGGTCGACCTCGTCCGGGTCGCCCGGGCCGCCGGGGTGCGGCTCCGGCTGTTCCACGGCCGGGGCGGGACCGTGGGTCGAGGAGGCGGCCCGAGCTACGACGCCGTGCTGGCGCAGCCGCCGGGCAGCGTCGACGGCGCGATCCGGATCACCGAGCAGGGCGAGATCATCGCGGCCCGCTACTCGGACCCGCAGATGGCCGGCGAGCACCTGGAGTCGCTCGTGGCCGCGACGCTCGAGGCGAGCGCCCTCGACCTCGAGGGGCTGGCCGACGACGCCCCGTCCGCGTACGCCGACCTGGACGAGCTGTCGGCCCTGGCCCGGGCGGCGTACCGCGACCTGGTGTTCGGCACGGAGGGCTTCGTCGGCTGGTTCCGGGCGGTCACGCCGCTCGTCGAGATCGCGGACCTCAACATCGGGAGCCGACCTGCGTCCCGGAAGGCGTCGGACCGGATCGAGGACCTCCGGGCCATCCCGTGGGTGTTCAGCTGGAGCCAGTGCCGGCTGAACCTGCCCGGCTGGTACGGCGCGGGCAGCGCGCTGGCCGAGTGGATCGGCGACGACCCGGCGCGCCTCGACCGGCTCCGCCGCCTCCACGAGTCGTGGGGCGCCTTCCGCACCGTCGTGTCGAACATGGCCATGGTGCTCGCCAAGTCCGACCTGGGCATCGCTGCGGAGTACATGTCGCTCGACCCCGAGGCCGACCGGGCCGCAGCGCTGTTCGACCGGGTCGCCGCGGAGCACGACCGCGCCGTGCGGGCGGTCCTGTCGATCACCGGGCGCGACGGCCTGCTCGCCGACAACCCCCGCCTGGAGCGCAGCGTCCGCCACCGGTTCCCGTACCTGGAACCGCTGCACCACCTCCAGGTGCAGCTCCTGCGGCGTCGCCGGGCCGGCGACGACGACCCGCTGGTGCAGCGGGGCATCCACCTGACGATCAACGGGATCGCCACCGCCCTGCGCAACTCGGGCTGAGGTCGGATCAGGCGTCGCTGCCGCGTGCGCTGCCCGTCGTGCGGCCGCCGCTCGACGGGTACACGGTGCAGATGACCTTGCGGTCGCTGCGGCCCCACGACTCCTCGGACGGCCACCAGGTCTCGATGTCGAACGACGACGTGGTCCAGGCGCGCCCGACGAAGCCCTCGAACTGGGCGTAGCAGGTCTGCTCCGCCCAGTCCTGGACGACGGTGGTGCCCGGGTAGCCGCCGCCCTTGACGGTGTCGCCTTCGTAGGTGACGACGGCGTAGACCTCGTGCGTGTGCGGGTCCGCGCAGCCGACCAGCCAGACGGCGCGGTCCTCGGCGCCCGGGTCGTCCCGCGGCTGCTCGAAGCACTGGCCGACGTCGAGCTCGCGCAGGCCCACGGCCTCGGCGCCGGCGGGCAGGCCGACCGTCGTCGTGGTGGCGACGGTCGTGGTCGTCGTCGCCCCGGCCTCGGTGGCGTCGTCCGAGCACGAGGCGGTGGCACCGGCGAGGAGCAGGGCGAGCACGGCGACGGCCGTCCGGCGCAGTGCCATCACAGCGAGGGGAGGTACCGGTCCAGGTGCACGTAGCTCGACCAGACGAGGGCGAGGACCAACGGGGTGCCGAGCAGCCACATCGGCCACCGCTTCCACCGCTTCCCGACGAACCACGCGAGCAGGCCGACCGCCAGCGCGGCGAGGGCGAGCAGCGCGGCGGGCAGCAGCGCCGAGTCGTCGCCGGCCATGCCCTCGTCGAGCGCGTTGTCCGATGCCGCGACCGCCTTCTCGACCGCCTTGGACGGCGGCGACGTGGGCGCCGGCGGCGCCGACAGCACGGCGTTGACGATGATGCGCTCCCGGGCGGAGTACTCGGGGTGGCACGCGGTCAACGTGATCCGGTTGTCGCCCTTGTCCTCGAGCACCGACACGTCGGACGGCTTCACGATGTACGGGGCGGCGTCGGAGTCTGGGGCCTTGATCACCTTGTAGAGGAAGCGGCCCTGGGGCGTGGTGATCGTGATCTCGTCGCCCGGCACCAGCTCGTCGATGCGGTTGAACGGCGCGCCGTACGTGGTGCGGTGACCGGCGATGCCGGCGTTGCCGGCCTGACCGGGCAGCGGCGTGCCGGGGTAGTGGCCGGGGCCCTTCTTGAGGTCCGCCTTGGTGACGCCCTGCACGATGACGCGCTCCAGGCCGATCTTCGGGATCTCGATGATGCCGACCGGCTCGCCCTCGGCGGGGGCCGGGGTGGCGGGGGCCGTGGCGGGGTCCTGGTCCTCGAGCGCCTTCGCCAGGGCGTCGGCCAGCTCGCCGGCGTCGTCGGACTCCGACACGTCGGCGGTGTCCTCGACCGAGGTGGCCAGCCGGTCGGTCAGCTCGGACTGGTTGCGGCCCTCCTCGATCGAGGTGCCCCAGAGCTGGAACGCGACGAAGCCCAGGATGAACAGACCGACGATGATGAACGCCCGCCCGACGAACCCCAGGACCTTCGACAGCACGGTCACCCACGGTACCGGCGCTTGGCCCCCGCCCCCGCGCAACCGGTACCGTTGACCGGTCCCCAGAACGGCGCTCCCACGTCGTTCGCGGCCTGCGGGACGCCGTCCCGCACCGGTCGCCCGGAGCCCCTCGTCCGGAACGTCCGTCCCGGAAGCCCGTCCCGGAGCACAGTCCTTGGAGCACGCAGTCCACCTCCGCGACGCCGTCACCCTGCTGGGCCGGTTCCCCGCCCTGGCCGGGGTCGACCTGGACGTGGCGCGGGGCGAGGTCGTGCTGCTGCGGGGGCCCAACGGCGCCGGGAAGACGACGCTCCTGCGCGTCTGCGCCGGCCTGGCCGCCGTGTCCTCCGGGGTCGCCGAGGTGCTGGGGGTGGACCTGGTCCGCCACCGTGCCGGCGTCCGCCGCCGGGTGGGCCTGCTCGGCCACGCGACGTTCCTCTACGAGGACCTCACCGTCACCGAGAACGTCGACTTCTGGGCCCGGGCCGCAGGGGCCGAGGTGGCCGACGGCCGCCGTGCGCTCGATCGCCTCGAGGTGGCGGCGCGCCTGTACGACCTCCCGGTGCACGCACTGTCGGCCGGGCAGCGGCGCCGCGTGTCCTTCGCGGCCATGGTGGCCCGGCGCCCCGAGCTCTGGCTGCTGGACGAGCCCCACGCCGGCCTGGACGCGAGCGGCCGGGACATCGTCGACGGCCTGGTGCGGGAGGCCGCCTCGGTCGGCGCCACCGTGCTGTTCGCCTCCCACGAGCTCGACCGGGCGGGCGACGTCGCCGACCGGACCGTCGAGGTGGTCGGGGGCACGGTCGCCGCTCCGGCCGCCCCGCCGACCGACCGTTCTGTGATGCCAGAGACGTCCACATCGACGCATCTGGCATCACAGAAGGTGGAGAGGTCGACCGGTGCGTGAGGCGCTGCTCGTCATGAGGCGCGGCGGCGCCGGTCATCGGTCACCCACCGGAGCGAGGCCGACCGGTGCGTGAGGCGCTGCTCGTCATGAGGAAGGACCTGCGGCTGGAGTGGCGGTCCAAGGTCGGGATCGGCCAGGTCCTGCCGTTCTCGCTGCTGGTGGTCCTGCTGTTCGCGTTCGCTCTCGACCCCGACCGGGGCGTGCTCGATCGGGTCACATCGGGCCTCTTCTGGGTCGTGGTCCTGTTCTCGTCGGTCCTGACGATCGAGCGGGCGTTCTCGATCGAGGCGTCGGACGGGATCTTCGACGCCCTGCGCCTCTCGGGCATGGCGCCGGCCGCGATCTACGGGGGCAAGGTCGCCGCCCTCACCGTGCAGCTGCTGGCCGTCGAGGCCGTCCTCGCTGTCGCCGTCGCGGTCTTCTACGACACCGCCTTCAGCGGCCCGGTCCTGATCGTCGGCGTGGCGCTCGTCGCCACCCTCGGCATCGCCGGGTCGGGGGCCGTGTACGGGGCGCTGGCCGCCCGTCTGCGCAGCGGATCGACGTTGCTCCCGCTGCTCCTGCTGCCGCTCCTGGCCCCTGTGCTCATCTCCGCGACCCGCGGATTCGAAGTGGCCCTGGGGCGCGAAGCTGGTCCCGGCTGGCCCTGGGTCGCCCTGTTGGGCATCTTTGCAGCGGTCTACCTGACACTTGGAGCGCTTCTCTTCCGCCCGCTCCTGGAGGACGCATGACAGTGGAGAACCAGAGCGCCGCCACGGCCGTGGCCCCGGGCGACCCGGCACCGGCCGCCGGCCCGCTCAGCACGGGCTCGCGCGCCACCCGGGTGCTCGGCGCCATCAGCCTGGTCGGCATCGCCGCCCTGGTCCTGTTCGGCCTCGTGCTCACCGAGCCCGACGCCGAGCTGGGCGAGACCATCCGCATCCTCTACATGCACGTGCCGACGGTCTCGACCGCGTACCTGGCGTTCGTGATCACCGCGGTCGCGTCGGTCATGTACCTGTGGAAGCGGACCGAGTTCTGGGACCTGCTCGCAGCGTCGTCGGCCGAGCTCGGCGTGCTCTTCTTCGCCCTCACGATCCTCAACGGGATGCTCTGGGGGAAGATCACGTGGGGCGTCTTCTGGCGCTGGGAGCCCCGCCTGACCACGACCGCGGTCCTGATGCTGACCTACGTCGGCTACCTCGCCGTGCGGCAGATCCCGAACGACACCCGCACCCGGGGCACGATCAGCGCCGTCATCGGGATCATGGCGGTGATCAACATCCCGATCACCCACAAGGCCGTCGACTGGTGGCGGGGCCTGCACCAGGAGAAGACGATCTTCGGCACCGTCGACCCCGACATGAAGGGCCTGCAGCTCTTCACCGCCTACCTGGGGCTCGTCGTCTTCCTGGTCCTCTTCGCCTGGCTGCTGATCCACCGCTTCCGCGTAGCGTGGCTGGCCGAGCGGGCCGCCGACGTGGGCGTCGACGCCGCCATCGCCGAGCGCCGTGCCGAGCGTGCGGCCGGACCGGGGACCGGCGCCCCGCTGGGATCGCTCGACGGACCGGGAGGTGCGGCATGAGCGACGCCGCCTACATCGCCATCGCGTGGATCGCCACGTTCGCCGCCGTCGGTCTCTACTCGCTCTGGGTCGTGCGCCGCGGCCGCAAGCTCTCGAAGGTCGTGCCACCCGACGAGCGGCGGTGGCTGTGACCGACCGCCCCGACCCCTCGCTCCAGGACGACCCCGAGTCGGCCGACGCCCTCCCCCTCGAGGACGGTCCGGTCGCCAGCACCCCCGACGCCGACCGGCTCGACGTCACGCCCCGCACCGGGCCCGGGTCTGCGCCGACCGGGCGCAGCGGGTCCCGCACCCGCACCTACGTCGCGGTGGGCGCGGTGGCCGTCATCGTCATCGGCCTCGGCCTCGTGCTGTTCAACGGGCTCCGGGACGCGTCGACGTTCTTCTACAACGTCGACGAGGTGGCGGCGCAGCGTGACTCGCTGCAGGGCCAGCGGATCCGCGTGCAGGGCAACGTCGTCGACGGCTCGGTGCGCAGGACCGACGACGGCGTTGCGTTCGTGCTCCGGTTCAAGGGCGAGGAGATCCCCGTCCAGCACGTGGGCGATCCGCCCGAGCTGTTCGGTCCGAAGATCCCCGTGGTGCTCGAGGGCGAGCTCGACGGCGACACGTTCCGCAGCGACACGATCCTGATCCGCCACGACGCCTCGTACGACGAGGAGAACGAGGATCGGGTCCGCGAGGCCGAGCGCGACGCGGAGCAGACCGGTGCCAGCACGACGACGGCGCCCGGCGCCGACGAGGAGGGGCCTGCGCTGGGGGGTGCCTCCGGGTGAACCGGGCCCTCGGACTCGCCGGGGTCATCGTCGGGTTCGGCGGTGCCCTGCTCGGCATCTGCGTCCTCGCCGTCGGCCTCCGCACGAAGCGCCCGTCGCTCCTGCGGATGGGTCGCTCCTACGCGGGCGTCGTCCTCGGCGGCGCGCTGCTGGCGTTCTTCGCCATGGAGCGGGCGCTGATCACCCGTGACTACACGGTGCAGTACGTGTTCGACCACGGCTCGTCGCGCACCCCGCCGCTGTTCAACGTGGCGACGCTGTGGTCGGCGCTGGAGGGCTCGATCCTCCTCTGGGGCCTGGTGCTGGCCGGCTACACGTTCGCCGTCGCGAACAAGTTCCGGCGCCGGCTGAGCGATCCGCTCGTCGCGTGGGCGCTGATCGTCATGTTCGCCGTGGCGGTGTTCTTCTTCGGGCTGATGCTCACCGCCACGAACCCGTTCCACGGCGTCACCCCGCCGCCGGGCTACGACGGGCCGGGGCCGAACCCGCTGCTGCAGAACCACATCCTCATGGCGTTCCACCCGCCGATGCTCTACCTGGGCTACGTCGGCTTCACGGTGCCGTTCGCGTTCGCGATCGCCGCGCTCGTGACCGGCCGCGTCGGGGAGGGGTGGCTCGTCGAGACCCGACGCTGGACTCTCTTCGCCTGGATGTTCCTCACCGCCGGGATCGTGCTCGGTGCGTGGTGGAGCTACGAGGTCCTCGGCTGGGGCGGCTACTGGAAGTGGGACCCGGTCGAGAACGCGTCGTTGCTGCCGTGGCTGACGGCGACGGCCTACATCCACTCGGTGATGGTCCAGGAGCGGCGCGGGATGCTGCGCGTGTGGAACCTGTCGCTCCTCTGCGCCACCTTCTCGCTGACGATCCTCGGCACGTTCCTGACCCGCTCCGGCGTGGTCGAGTCGGTGCACGCGTTCTCCAACGGGACCGTCGGGCCCCTGCTGCTCGGGTTCTTCGCGGTCGTCGTGGCGGTGTCGGTCGGGCTCATCGGCTGGCGCGGCGACCGGCTGAGATCCCCGGGACGGATCGATTCGGCGGTCTCGCGCGAGGGCGCGTTCCTCGCCAACAACGTGGTGTTCGCCGCGTTCGCGTTCGTCGTGCTGCTCGGCACGGTGTTCCCGCTGATCGTCGAGGCGATCAACGACGACCGGCTCTCGGTCGGCGTGCCCTACTTCAGCCGCATGACGATGCCGATCGGGTTCCTCCTGCTGTTCCTGATGGGCATCGCGCCGGTGCTGCCATGGCGGAAGGGGACCGGCGAGCTGCTCCGGGACCGCCTCTGGTGGCCGGCGTGGGCCGGCGTGGCCACCGTGGTGTTCGCCGTCGCCGTCGGGGCGACCGGCTGGGCCGCGCTCGTGGCGTTCGGCCTCGGCGGCTTCGCCGCGGGTTCGGCCATCCGCCAGCTGTTCCTCGCGACCCGCCGCCAGGGGTGGCGGGGCCTGGTGGGCCGGGCCAACGGAGGGATGGTCGTGCACCTCGGCGCCATCCTCGTCGGCGTCGCGTTCGCCGCCTCGATGAGCTACGTGCGCCAGGCGGAGTTCCAGCTCGAGGAGGGCAGGACCGCCACGGTCGCCGGCCACACCGTCGAGTACCTCGGCTCGAAGACCGTCGAGACGGCGAACCGGGTGGAGCTCATCGCCCGGGTGCGCGTCGACGAGGACCGGGTGTTCGAGCCCCGCCTCCACAAGTACCGGGTCGACGGGCAGACGATCGGCACCCCGTCGGTCCGCGTGGGGCCCACGAACGACGTGTACCTCGCGCTCACCAAGGCCCCATCGGCCGAGGGCGGCGCCATCGGCCTCCGCGTGATCGTCCAGCCGCTCATCATCTGGCTGTGGGTGGGCGGCATCGTGATGGTGCTGGGGACGCTGCTGGCCCTGTTCCCCGGGCGTCGGCGCCGCAACCCGCTGGACCCGGTGTCGGCGCCGATCCCCGCCGGCGCCTCCGGCGGCCCGCCGAACGACGACGAGACCGGTGACGCGGCCGCGGTGCCCGACCGCAGCACCGCTGCGGCGGCGAGCGACGACGGCCCGGGCGGCGACGGCCCGGGTGGCGACGACATGGGTGGCGACGGGTCGGAGGGCGGCCGGGATCCCGACGTCGACCCCGAACCCGAGGAGGTGCGGGCGTGAGGCAGCACCGCGCCGCGGTCATCGCCGGCATCGTCGGTGTGGCGCTCGCCGCCCTGATCGCCCTCTTCGCGTTCAGCCCCAAGGGCGAGGACCCGGCCGAGTCGGCGTCGAGCCCGCTCGTCGGCAAGCTCGCTCCGGCGCTCGCCGGCTCGACGGCCGACGGCCAGGCCTTCGACCTCGACCAGCACCGCGGGCAGTGGGTGCTCGTCAACTTCTTCGCCACCTGGTGCCCGCCGTGCGTCGCCGAGCACCCGCTGCTCGTCCAGCTGTCCGAGCAGACCCAGGGCAGCCTGCAGGTGGTGAGCGTGGCCTCGGGCGACACCGCGGACAACGTCGTCGACTTCTTCGAGAAGAGGGGCGGGGACTGGCCGGTGCTGGTGTCCGACACGGACGACGCGTCGATCGACTACGGCCTCATCAAGCTGCCCGAGTCCTACCTGATCGCCCCCGACGGCACGGTGGTGCAGAAGCTGGTCGGCGGCATCGACGAGGGCGAGGTCGCGGCGATCGAGCGGCGGATCGCCGAGGGGACCGGTTCGGGCGCCGCGGCGGGGAGCGGCTCGTGAGCGCCGTCGCCGCGCCGTCGACCGCCGGACGACCCCTCGGCCGCCGGGTGCGCCAGCAGTGGTGGTGGTGGGCGCTGATGGGCGTCATCGTCGTCGTGGCGATCGTGGTCGGCGCCGGCTCACCGCCCAAGACCGGCGCCTCCGACGAGCGCCTCTTCTCGATCGCCGGACGGCTGAAGTGCCTGCAGTGCGTGGGCGAGTCGATCGCCGCGTCGCAGTCGCCGATGGCGGTGCAGTTCCGGCAGGAGATCCGGGACCGCATGCAGCAGGGCGACACCGACGACGAGATCCTGAACTTCTTCGCCAGCAGCTACGGCCAGGAGGTCCTGCTCACGCCCCCGGCCACGGGGATCGGCGGCCTGGTGTGGATCGTCCCGGTGGTGGTGGTCGCCGCTGCGGTGCTGCTGCTCGCCGGCACGTTCCGGCGGTGGCGCCGCGAGCGCGAGGAGCACCACGCGACCGACGACGACCTGGCGCTCGTGGCCGACGCGCTCGCCGACCGGCACCCCGGCCAGGGCGGCGCGACGGACCCCGGCACCCCGGCCGGGGGACCGTGAGCACCGCCACGCGCCTCGACCCCGACCGCCTGGCCGAGCTCGAGGAGGAGCGGGACCACCTGCTGTCGTCGCTCGAGGATCTGGAGCGGGAGCACGACGCCGGCGACCTCGACGACCACGACTACGCCGAGCTGAAGGACGACTACACCGCCCGCGCCGCCGAGGTG
Organism: Dermatobacter hominis; assembly: GCF_020715685.1. Taxonomy (GTDB): domain Bacteria; phylum Actinomycetota; class Acidimicrobiia; order Acidimicrobiales; family Microtrichaceae; genus Dermatobacter; species Dermatobacter hominis. Next base: position 1,510,870 of record NZ_CP085840.1, on the reverse strand, counting down.
ATCCGGGCGATCGAGCAGCACCGGGAGCTCGCCGAGCGCAGCCGCCCCGAGCGCAACGTCGGCCGCACGGCCCTCGTCGTCGTGGCGGTCCTCGCGGTGGCGGTGGTGGCCGGGCTGCTCGTGGCGCGGTCCTCGGGCCAGCGCGGCTCGGGCACGATCACCGGGAACGACGACACCGTCCGGCAGCGGCTGGCCTCGTGCCAGACGCTGTCGTTCCAGAAGCCGGCCGAGGGCATCGACTGCTACGCCGACATCCTCGAGGGGTCGCCCGAGAACCTGGACGCGCTGACGTACCAGGGCTGGGCGTACATCCGGGACGACCAGGTGGAGAAGGGCGCCGCCAACCTGGCACGGGTCGTCGACCTCGACCCCGACTACCCCGACGCCCGGGTCTTCCGAGCCATCCTGCTGTCGCGGGCGGGCGAGGCCGCCTCGGCCAAGGGCGACGCCGCCACCGCGCGCGAGAGCTTCCTCGCCGCGGCGTCCGAGATCGACCGCTTCTACCGCAACGACCCGCCGACCGTGGCCGTGCAGGTGCTCCAGCAGGAGGGCCTCGAGCGGACGATCTACTTCAACCTGATCGACCCCGCGGTGTACTCGTGCTGGCAGCGGGCGGCCGAGGGGAGCGACGGCAGCAGCGCCATCGACCAGGCCTTCCTCGATGCGCTCGGCGGCTGCCTCGACGGCGTGATCGCGGCGGACCCCAGCTCGGTGGACGCGCTCCTCTCGAAGGCGCTCACCGTCGGGGGCACGGCCGACGCCGACCTCGTCGAGGCCCGTTCGCTGGCCGAACGCATCCTGGCGATCGACCCCCAGGACCCGAACGGGCTGCTGCTGCAGGCCTCGCTCGACCTCACCGAGGGACGGCTCGACGAGGCCAGCGCCCTGCTCGACCGCCTCGACGGCATGGCCCGTCCCACGGCGGCGTTCCTGATCGGCCCGCCTGAGGACATGCGGGTCGCGATCCAGCGGGCCCGGACCGGGGGCGCGTCGGCGACGACCCTGCCCGGCGACCCCTCCTCCGGCGCCCACGAGTCGACGCCCACGACGCGACCTCCGGCGTCGGTGTCGACCGTGCCCGGTGCCCCGACCATCCCCAACGCCGGCGGCGGCTGACCTGAGGCGCGCCGCCCGGGGTCAGCGAGCGACCGCCGGCCTGTCCCGGGAGATCGACTCGCTCCGCCGCCGGACGCGAGACCTCACCGGAACTGGCACTGCCGCAGGAAGTTCCGCCACCAGCCCCATGCGTGTCCTCGCGGCCGGTGGTGGGGCTTGTGGTGGGGAGGGCGGTCGCGCACCGTGGTCGTCGTCACCGTCGGGACGGTGGTGCTCGTCGTCGTGGTCGTGCTGGCGGTGGTGCTCGTCGTCGGCGCCGTCGTGGTGGTCGTGGTGCTCGGGGTGGTCGACGTGGTGGTGGTCGTCGGCGCCGTCGTCGTCGTGCTGGCGGTGGTGCTCGTCGTCGGCACCGTGGTGGTGGTCGTGGTGCTCGGGGTGGTCGACGTGGTGGTGGTCGGCGCCGTCGTGGTCGTGGTGCTCGCGGTGGTCGACGTCGTGGGGGCGGTCGTGCTGGTCGTCGTCGGCACCGTGGTGGTGGTCGTCGTCGAGCCACCGGCTCCGATCGTCGTGCTCGCGAGGACCTGCGGGGCCGGCGAACACGTGACCGAGATCGTGCCGATGTGGGTCAGGAGCACGTTCACGTCGAGGGCCAGGCCCAAGGTCACGACACCCGGCTGGTACGTGACCACGGCGCCGGCCCCGGTCACGGAACCGGTGACGGCGTGGGAGATGGTCGCGCCGGCGACGAGCGGCACCGACTGGGAGGCGACGAAGCTCGACAGGGTCGTCGGTGTGCCACCCGTGACGCCGATCCTGAACGTCGCGTCCTTCGCCGTGACCGAACCCAGCCCGAGCGCCTGCGCACCCGAGACCAGCGCGGCCGGCAGCACCGCGGAGAAGTCGAACTGGGTGCTGTACGGCGTCCCGGCCGGCGCGGACGCCGGGACCGTGGAGACGATGGTGATCGCCAGCGTCGGGTTCGCCTGGAAGTTCGGGATCGTCGACGCCAGCAGCGCGAGCACCTGCGCCGAGGACTGGACGCCGTTGCCCGGAGCGCCGGTGTAGGCGGCCTGGTCGTTCGTCGACCCGGAGCACGTGTAGAGGACCGACGACGAGACGGCAGCCGCTTGGACGACCGCCGCCTGGGGCGACACCTCCGTCGCCCTTGCCGTCTGCGGCGGGCTCTGGGCGCATGCGGCCGCCAGCGCCACGAACGTCAGCACTGCGCAGAGCATCAGCGTCGATCGACGCCGGGGCACTCGTCCCATGGTTCCCCTCCGAACCGTCGAGGCAGCACCGACCCCCACTGCCAGCTGTCGGTCGGTCGCCGAGCCGCCGTCGCTGACGCTAGTGGGCGGCCGCAGGGGGCGACAACAGGTTCGGCGCCGGGCGCGCCGGCAGCTCGCGGGCTGATCCAGCGGCTCGAGCTCAGTCCGGCGTCAGCGCGAGGAGCATCGCCGGAGTGTCGATCGAGAAGTGCGCCCGGACCGCCTTGCCGCCGACCACGGTCCAACGGTGGACCTCCGCGATGGCGAACGCCGACCCCGTGGCGTTCACCGTGCCGACCGTGCGGCCCACCTGGATGACGTCGCCGTCGGCGGCGAAGATGCTGTCGATCTCGACCTGTGAGGTGATCGTCCCGGTCAGGGCGGCGGCGAAGTCGAGGAAGCCGTCGTGGCCCTCGAACCGTCCGCCCCACGGCAGTGCGGGATCCTGGGTGATGACGACGTGCTCGTCGAGGAGCAGCGGGAGCTGCTCGAGGTCCCGGGCGGCCATGGCCGCGTAGATCGCGTGCACGGTCGCCACATCCGACTCGTGCGGTTGGTCGCTCGTGCTGCGCAGGTCGCCGGCCATGGGTCGAGCGTAGGTCGCGACCCGTCCTCGGTCTCGATGGATCCGATGGCCGGGCTGCGAGCGGCGAGGGTGACCGCCCGGGCCGACCGCCCCGCTGGCCATCGCATCCGATCCGTCGAGCCCGTCAGTAGCCTCCGCCCATGAGGATCCTGCTGGTAGGCGCCGGCGGCGTGGGCGACGCGTTCTGCGCGATCGCGGCACGTCGCGAGTTCGTGGAGTCGATCGTGGTCGGCGACATCGACCCCGCCAAGGCCGAGCGGTCCGCCGCCCGCGACGACCGGTTCACCGCCACGACCCTGGACGCGTCCGATGCGGCGTCGATCACGGCGGCGGCCACGGCCGCCGGTGCCGACCTGGTGATGAACGCAGCCGACCCTCGGTTCGTCATGCCGATCTTCGACGGGGCGTTCGCGGCCGGCTCGAACTACATGGACATGGCCATGTCCATCTCGGAGCCGCACCCGGACCGGCCCCACGAGCTGACCGGCGTGAAGCTCGGCGACCGCCAGTTCGAGAAGGCCGACGAGTGGACGGAGCGAGGCCTGCTCGCGGTGTGCGGCATGGGCGTCGAGCCCGGCATCGCGGACGTCTTCGCCCGCTACGCCGCCGACGAGCTGTTCAGCTCGATCGACGAGGTCGGGATCCGTGACGGCGCCGACATGGTCGTGCGCGGCTACGACTTCGCGCCGACGTTCTCGATCTGGACCGTCATCGAGGAGTGCCTGAACCCACCGGTCGTGTGGGAGCGGGACCGCGGTTGGTACACCACGCCGCCGTTCTCCGAGCCGGAGGTGTTCCGGTTCCCGGGCGGGATCGGCGACGTCGAGTGCGTGAACGTCGAGCACGAGGAGGTGCTCCTGGTCCCGCGCTGGATCGACTGCGACCGCGTGACGTTCAAGTACGGCCTCGGCGACGAGTTCATCCAGGTCCTCGAGACGCTCCACAAGCTCGGCCTCGACGGCGTCGAGCCCGTCACCGTCCGGGGCCAGCAGGTCTCACCGCGCGACGTCGTGGCGGCGTGCCTGCCCGACCCCGCCTCCCTCGGTGACCGCATCGAGGGGAGGACGTGCGCCGGGACGTGGGTCACCGGCGTCGGACGCGACGCCACGGGTGCGGCCACGGGCCCGCGGGAGGTGTACCTCTACCACGTCGTCGACAACGCCGAGACGATGGCGCGGGACGGCGCGCAGGCGGTCGTCTGGCAGACGGCCGTCGGGCCGGTCGTGGCCTGCGAGCTCATCGAGTCGGGCCGCTGGAGCGGCGCGGGCGTCGTCGGGCCCGAGGCGCTGCCGCCGGTGCCGTTCCTCGACCTGCTGGGCGGCGAGTACGGATCCCCGTGGGGGATGGAGGAGCGCACGCCTGGGGGCTGAGATCGCCCCCTCGGCCCACAGGCGTGCGACGTCGATCGGACGTCCTTCCCCCCAGCCTCCCTCCGAAGGCGGATCCGTTCGCAGCCGGGCGGGTCAGTGCCCGATCGTGCTCGAGTACACGTAGTGGGCGGCGTCGCTCTGGAAGTCGAACGTGGCGTTCGACGGCACGAGCGAGCCCACCTTGATCTTCACCGAGCTCGGCAGGCCCGAGATCGGGATGAAGCCCTGCTCGAGGCCGGGCTGGAAGATCCCGCCGATGGCGAACGCCGTGTTCAGCAGGTCCGTGAACGCCCCGGCGGTCGGCAGCAGGATCTGGACGCCGACGCCGACGATGTCGTCGGGGTTGCCGAGACCCTCGATGAAGGCGGCGAGGAAGCCGCCGACGGCGTTGAGGAAGTTGCCGAGGTTGGCCACGATCAGGTCGATCAGCTGCTCCTGGGTCGGCGGCACCGCGGAGCCGGCGATCAACAGGTTCAGCGCATCGTTCAGGACCGGGACCAGCGCCGAGCCCAGGGCGTCGGAGATGGCGCAGCCGCTGAAGATGCCGTCGCGCTCCATGGCGAACGTCAGCGTGCCGAAGATCTCGAGCGGGGCCGTGCCGAGCAGCACGTCGCCGATGTCGAGGTTCTGGGCCTCGGGGAACGTGACGTCGGCGGAGCCGGCCGGGACGGCGAGCGTCGTCCCGTCGGGAGCGGCGTCGGGCGCCGGCAGGGCGCCGGCGTAGCACTGCGACGAGATCTGGGCGGCCGACGAGCCGGCCACGCCGAGCTTCGAACGGAACCCGACCTGGATCACGTACGGCTCGTCGCCGACGTCGTTGTCCTCGCCGTCGACGACCTTGATGGTTCCGGGCTTGACCTTCCAGTCCGTCGGGGCAGGACCCCCGATGGTGCAGGCAGCAGCCACGAGCGAGAGCGCGACCACCAGCGCGCCGACAGCGGTCATCCGCTTCATGAGACCCTCCCAGGTCAACCCCAGTCGACCCCCCGGCCGAACCACGGCAGCGTAACCCATGGGCAAGGAGATGTGCCCGATGTCTCGATCGGGTCCTCCGGCCTCGCCGTCGGATTAGACGCGGACGGGCGTGTAGATGCCGGTCGCGAAGGTGTCGCCGTCCCAGTGGCGCAGCGTCCAGACCGAGCCCTTGGCGCAGCCGCTCTTGCCGGGGACGACCATGCCCCGGCGCTGCGCCCGGCTGATCACCTCGGGGATCACGTCGCCATGGCTGCACAGCACCGCCGAGCTGCCGGCCAGGCGCTCGACGAGCCCCCACGCGTCGTCGATCGAGGTGCCCTCGGCGAGGTCGTCCTCGACCACCACGTCGAGGCCCATGACCTTCGCCAGCGGCTCGACCGTCTGGCGGCACCGGAGCAGCGGGCTGCTGAGCACGGCGGTCGGGGACTCGTGTCGCAGCCAGTCGGCCAGGCGCTCGGCCTGGAGGTGGCCGGTCTCGTCGAGCGGGCGGTCGGCGTCGTGCGGGTCGCGGTCGTCGCGGACGCCGGCCGACCCGTGGCGGACGAGGTAGAGCGTCATCGGGGCCGGTGCCGTGCGATCGCGGTCGCGTGCATCCGGCCACGGTAACCGTCAGCGCGAGGTCCCCGGCACCGGCGGGCCCGTGCCGGTCGGCCCCGTGCCCGACGGGTCAGGGCCCGGGAGGGCCGACCGACCCGTCGTTGCGGTCGTTGGCGCCGAAGCGGGTCCAGTCGCCGATCGCCGCGGCCTCGGTGGGCAGCTGCCACACCAAGAGGTGGCCGTCCCGGCGCGTGATCGCCACCTCGGCCCGGCCGTCGCCGTCCCAGTCCCCGAACCCCGGGGTGCCGACGGCCCATCCGCCGGTCACCTTCGGCCACCCGCGGGCGGGGACGCCGTCGCCGTCGACGGCGTCGAGCATCTGGACGCCGTTGGCGGCGACCACCTCGTTGCCGCCGTCCCCGTCGACGTCGGCGATCGCCGGCGTGACGAAGAACGCGACGTCGGCCGTGACCCGGGGGAAGCCGTTGCGCACCGATCCGTCCACGCCCGACCACGCGGTGAGCTGCGGATCGCCCGCCTGGTCGTTCGACAGCAGCGTGTCGATGGCGCGCCCCGCCCCGGTGGTGGGCGCGGCGACGTCGAGCCCGACGGGGGAGCCGAGCCGGCCGATCGCCGGGCCACCGAACGCGCTGGTCAGCGCTGCGGTGTCCGCGCTGTTGGTGCCGGGACCGACCGCGCCGAGCCAGCCGAGCGCGACCTGCACGCCGAACGGGCGGCCGTAGGGCGTCCGCCCGTCGGCGTCGAGCACCATCGTCTGGCCGCTCACCGACGAGGCGACGACCTCGGGTCCGCCGTCGCCGTCCACGTCCCCGATGGCCGCTTGGGCGGCGACCCCGTCGCCGATCGTCGGGAGCACGCTGGTCAGGAACATCGGCAGGGCGACGGGCCAGCCGGGCAGGAAGGGGGTTCCCGAGGTGGCCGAGGTGCCGTCGGGGGAGATGGCGAACAGCCGCGTGTTGCCGCTCCGGCCGGGCAGGCCGAGTCCGGGGAAGGCGGCCGGCCGCTCGTCGTACTGCTCCTGCGTGCCGACCACGACCTCGGGCCGGCCGTCGCCGTCCAGGTCCCCGAGGGCCGGCGTCACCACGATCTCGCCGCCCTGGCCGGTCGCCTCCGGGTCCCGGAACGAGACCGCGTGCGAGTCGGCATCGATCGCCGCGACCTGCGCCGGGTCGACGACGAGCACGGGGAACCCCTCGAGCGGCGTGCCGTCGGCGTGCCACGCGTAGACGTGGCGGTCCATGGCCGCGGCGACCACGTCGAGCCCTCCGTCGCCGTCGAGGTCGCCGAGCGCGGCGCCGCCGACGAACCCTGGCTTCATCCGGTTGCGCTCGTCGGTGCGTTCGCCCCTGCTGAACCGGGGGTCGCTGCGCATCGTGGCCTTCGTGCGGCCGTCGGCCCCGTACACGTGCACGCCGCCCTCGAGGTCCGCGACGACCACCTCCGGGGCGCGGTCGCCGTCGAGGTCGGCGACCGCCGGGGCGCCGATGCCGGACGCGCGCGCCGGCTCGGCGATCGCGTCGGCGCCGGCGGTGGGCGACCCGGGGTGCCAGTACGGCGCCGCGCCGGTGCTGACGGGCCACCCCGGGAGCTCCCGCTCGGCGGCGTCCGGCGAGCGGAGGGCGTGGACCAGCCCGTCGTCGGTCGCCACGAGCAGCTCGTGGGCGCCGTCGCCGTCCAGATCGGCGAACGCCGGGCTCGCCGCACCGGCCCCCGGGACCTCGGGCGTCGGGATGCGGTCGGGGTCGTCGTGCACGACGACGTGGCGGTGGTCGATCCCGACCCGTCCGTCGGCATCGGTCACGACGACGCGCAGCCGGACCGTGAACCGGTCGGGATCCGGCGTGCCGACCGCCGTCGTCGGGGTGCCCCGACCGCCGTCGGGCAGCGCGGCGGCCACCGCCGCGAGGTCGAGCTCCCCCAGGTCGCCGTCGAGCGGGGCGGTGAGCCCCGTCCCCGAGCCGACGACGTGCCACTCGTCCCGGCCCGGCCACGGCGGGGGCTGCAGTCCGGTCGCCCACTCCACCCTGTAGGAGAACGACGGCGACCTGACCGCGGCGACCCGCCCGGTGACGGCGACGGTGCCCGACGTGGGCAGCAGCCCGAAGCGCGCCGGTCCGGTCAGGTCGGCCTCGGGCGGGATGGCACCGAGCTGCACGGCGCGGACGGCCTCGTACGCGTTGATCCGGCCGTACCCCGTCGTGGCGTCCCAGCCCCGCGACGTGGGGAAGCGGCGCTGGCCGAGGTCGTCGACGTCCTCGTTCGCCGGGTCGTGGACGTTGGGGGTGGAGAGGTCGACGTCGTCGGCGGTGGCGCGGAGCACCTGCGCGACCTCCGCTGCGCTCAGGACGTTCGCGTCCGCGCCGGTCACGCCCGCAGCGACCAGGGCGGGGTGGCGCTGCACGCCGGCGCTCCTCGCGGTCGACTCGAGGAGGCCCACCATGCCCGCCGAGTTGCCGGTGGCCTCGGACGAGCAGCCGTCGCTCGGGACGGTCACCCACGCGATGCCGCCGGTGTTGGTGCACCCGTTGATCGCCAACCCGTCGCGCCGCCCGGTCAGCGTCGCGCCCAGGTCACCGAGGAACCCCGATCCCTCGGTGACCGAGTTGACCGGGATCGTGTGGGACAGCGCGGCCGGCAGGTTGGCGTGCTGGGACTGCTCGTCGGCCATGGACGCCACGACTGGCACGCCGCGCCGCCAGGCGGCGTCGATGGCCGCCTGCGCCTGCGGCGGGGAGTTGATCGCCCCGAGCGCCTCCTGCACGACGTCGGCGCCGGAGTCCAGGGCGAACAGGACCGATGCCGCGAAGCGGCTGCCGTCGGCGATGAACGAGTCGGACACCCGGACGGGGAGGTGCAGGCACCGCGGGCAGGTGCCGGCGGCGCCATGGCCGTCGTGCGCGGCCGTGGAGTCGCGGGCCTCCCCGGTGCCGTGGCCGTAGTCGACGTCGTCGAGGGGGTCGTTGTCGTCGTGGAGGAAGTCCCACCCCGAGATGTCGTCGACGTAGCCGTTGCCGTCGTCGTCGGTGCCGTCGGAGAACCCCGGCGTCAGGATCAGGTCCTCGGGATCGAGGAGCCGGTTCGCGTTCCGGTCCTCCACCCGGGGATCGGCGGCGAAGTCGGCCACGGTGAAGCGACCGTCGCCGTCGCGGTCGTACGGGTCGGCGCCGACCGCCTGCGGGGCCCCTCCGGGATCGCCCTGCGGCGCCGGCAGCTCGCCGCGGTTGAGGTACGCCTGGTCCGCCAGGTCGGCCATCGCGCCGGCGTCCCGCCACCTGATGCCGGAGTCGATCACGGCGATGACGACGTCGGGCCGGCCCCGGTCGACCCCCCACGCCAGGTCGACCGCTGCGCCCAGCTGGCCGCAGTGCCGGTGCGGTGACGCGGCGCTGCCGTCGTCACGGAACGAGCCGAACCGGTGGTCGTCGGGATCCCACTCGCCCGGCAGGGGACCTGCGGCGACGCCGTCGTAGCGCCACGCGCCGCAGTCGAGGGGCTCGGGATCCGTGCCGTGCAGGACCGCCGGTCGCCGGTCGGGGACCGCCGGCGTCGGACCGGTGGCCGACGTCGGCGGCGCCGCGGTGCACGACGCCGCGACCGCGACGGTGATGGCGATGACCGCGGACGTCCGCCGGACCCGGCGAGACGGCGTCGACCGACGACGGTGCACCATGTCGTCCCCTCCTGCGCCACCAGCCCCCCGGCGCGCGGCCTGAACGTAGCTCAGCGGACCGCGGCGGTGGCCGGCCGTCGGGCGGGGCCCCACCGGGCCCGCCGGCTCACCGCTCGGCGAGCACCCCGTGCTCCGCGAGGAAGCGGGCGGTCGAGGTGCGCGCCACGTGGACGTGGGCTCGCAGCCCGGCCGTGCGGGCGCCCTCGACGTTCTCGGGCAGGTCGTCGACGAACAGCGCGTCGGACGGCTCGACCCCGAGCGACGAGCACACCAGTCGGAACACGTCGGGGTCGGGCTTGGCGATCCCGAGCTCGGCGGTGTTGAAGACCTCGTCGAACTCGTCGAGGAGGTCCAGGACGTGCAGGTCGCGGCGCAGCCGCGTGGTGCCGTTGGACAGCAGGGCGACGGTCGTCGTGCCGCGCACCGCCCGGAGGAGCTGCAGCATCTCGGTGTCGACGCGGCCGACGTTGGCCTCCCACTCGTCGATCGCCCCGGCGACGTCGGGCCCGTGCTCGCCGATCACGCGCTCGCGGATCGCTGCCATCCACTGCGGGAAGGTGAGGCGGCCGGTGACGGCGGCCGGACCGAGCTCCGGCGAGAACGCGACCGTGATGATCGTGCGGGGCGGCAGCCCGAACGCCTCCTCGACCTGGTCGAGCTCCTCGTCGTTCCACTGCCGGAACACCCCGTCCAGGTCGAAGATGACGACCGGCGCGGTGCGGGCGGCGGCGGCGCTGGGCTGGTCCGGCATGGCGACCAGTCTGGCCGACGCCGGCGACGTGCCATCCGGTCGCAGCCGGCCTGCCGACACCCGCAGCGGGCGGGAGCGGTCAGCTCCGCAGCGAGCGGAGGTCGGCCAGCACGCGGGGGAGCGCCTCGAGGAGCAGGTCGACGTCGGCGTCGGCGCTCGACCAGCCGACCGACACCCGCAGCGAGCGGTGGGCGTCGACGCCCATGGCCTCGAGCACGGGTGACGGCTCGAGCGACTCCGACGAGCAGGACGAACCGGAGTGCACCGCCACGCCGGCCCGGTCGAGGCCGAGCAGCACGGGCTGCGGCTCGAGGTCGGCGAACGTGAGGCACACCAGGTGGGGGAGCGCGCCGTCGGCGGGCGCCCCGACCACGTCGAGGCCCTCGGCGCCGACGGCCCAGGCCCGGATCCGGTCGGTGAGGGCCCGGCAGCGCGCGGACTCCTCGTCGAGCCCGCCGACGGCCTCGGCGGCCGCCGCGGCCAGCGCCACGGCGCCGACCACGTCCTCGGTGCCGGCACGGCGCGCCCGCTCCTGGTCGCCGCCGACCAGCAGCGGCGGCACGCGCACCCCGCGGCGGACCAGCAGCGCCCCGGTCCCGGCCGGCGCGCCGAACTTGTGGCCCGAGATCGACAGGAGGTCGGCGCCGAGGTCGACGAAGTCGATGGGGACGCGGCCGGCCGCCTGCGCGGCGTCGACGTGCACGAGCACGCCGCGCTCCCGGCAGGCCTCGACCACCTGCCGCACCGGCTGGAGGGTCCCGACCTCGTGGTTGCCCCACTGGACGTGCACGAGCGCGGTGTCGGGTCGCACGGCTCGGAGCAGCGCGTCGGGGTCGACGCGGCCCGTGGCGTCGACGCCGACGACCGACGACGGTCCGCGGGCGGCCCACTCGCGCACGGCGGAGTGCTCGACCGCGGGCAGGACGACGTGGCCGGGACCGTCGCCCCGGTCGGCGGCCCGGGCCCGGGCGCCGAAGGACGCAGCGGCGATCGACTCGGTGGCGCCCGAGGTCAGCACGACCTCGCGGCCGCGCGCCCCGAACGCGGCGGCGACGCGCTCGCGGGCCTCCTCGAGGGCCACGCGGGCGGTCATGCCCTCGTGGTGGATGCGACCGGGGTCGCCGAGCGGCGGCCCGTCGAGCGCCGCCCGGATCGCCGCGGCCGCGGCCGGCCGGAGCGGCGAGGTGGAGGCGTGGTCCAGGTAGGCGCGCGACACGGGGCGGTCCGCGGTGGGCTCAGTCGTCGAAGGAGGTGACGCAGTGGTCGTCGCCGCCCGGGACCGACGACATCACCTCGACGCTCGTCTCGCCGTAGAGGCTGCCGAGCATGCCCTTCACCATGCCGCGGTCCACCGCGCAGATGACCGGGTGCTCCACGGCGGCCTCGCCGAACGGGCAGTGCTCAGTCACGATCCGCAGCGCGCCGCCCTCCTTCTCGGCGTGGGCGGCGAAGCCGTGGGCGGAGAGGGCATCGGCGACCGCGTGCAGCGCCGAGCGGAACGAGCGCGTCGTCTGGTCGCCCATGGCGGCGGCCATGGTCCGTCCGTACTGCTCGCCGACCTCCTCGGCGAGCTTCGACGCCCGCTCCGGCCCGAGCTCGTTGAGCGCGCGGCCGAGCAGCTCGATCAGGACGTCGTCCTGGCGGACCGGCACGTCGAGCATGACCTCGTCGCTCGCGGTGCGGTACCGCTTCGAGGGCCGCCCGGCCCCACCCGCGCCCCGCACGGTCGTGATCTCGAGGTACCCGCCGGCGGCCAGCTTGTCGAGGTGGTGGCGGGCGACGTTGGCGTGGAGGGCGAACTGCTCGGCGACCTCGGAGGCCGTGACGCCCTCGGCGTTGGAGTGCGCGAAGAGGTAGATCTCCCGACGGGTCGGGTCGCCGAAGGCCGAGGTGATGGCGGTGACGGCCGACGCGAACTCGGTGGGGCTCATGGCTGCCACGGCCCCAGCGTACCGGCGGGCCCGTCCTGCGGCCCGGCGGGGCCCGGTGCGCCCGTCGTGTCCGTCGGGGGTGCGCCCGTCGGCGAGACTCGGCGCATGTCGGAACACGAGGAGCCGTCCGCCGCCGCACCGGAGATCCGCACGCCCGCCGTGCCGGCGGTGAACCGCCCCGAGGTGGTCGCCGAGGTCACCGAAGCGTTCGAGCGCTACGAGCGGGCGCTCGTCGCGAACGACGTCGACGTCCTCGTCGAGCTGTTCTGGAACTCCGATCTGACCAACCGGTTCGGCATCGACGAGTCGCACCGCGGCCACGGTGCGATCTCGGCCTACCGCCGCGAGCAGGCCGTGGCCACCCCGCCCCGGGACCTCCGCGGGACGGTGGTCACCACGTTCGGCGACGACGTCGCCGTGGTCGACACGGAGTTCCTGCCGCACGGATCCGCCGCCGTCGGCCGCCAGTCCCAGACCTGGATCCGCACCGCGGACGGGTGGCGGGTCGCCAGCGCGCACGTGTCCTGGCTCTCGGGTCGCGGCCCGGCCTGACGCGCCCCGGGGCCCGCCGGGCCGCGCCATCGCGGTCTCGGCGCGCCCGAGGTCGGCCGCCGGGGACCGTGTGATCGTTCGTTCACGCGACGGAAACCGTCGGGACCATCCACCGAAACGGGTCATCCGTACTGTCCCCGGCGTGTGTACAGCGCTGCATACAGACCTGCATACGGCGGGGCGGTGACGCGGTGACCGACGCCGTCCTGTCGGGGGCCACGCGCGCCGACCACGCGTATGCGGAGCTGAAGCGCCGGCTGCTCGCCGGCGAGTTCCCGCTGAACGTGCGCCTGGGCGAGGAGCGGTTGGCGGCGCTGGCCGGCGTGTCCCGCACGCCGATCCGGGAGGCGCTGCTGCGGCTCTCGGCCGAGGGCCTCGTCACCCGCTGGAGCGACGGCGGGTTCCGCCCCGTCGCCCCCGACGTCTCGATGGTGCGCCACACCTACGAGGCCCGGGCGCTGCTCGAGCGCTCGTGCCTGCAGCTGCCCGCCACCCACGGCACCACCCACGACCGCGCGGTGCTCGAGGACCTCCTCGCCGACTGGCAGGCGCTCGCCGAGGAGGCCGACCACGAGCCGGATCCCGGCTTCGTCACCCACGACGAGGACTTCCACCTCGGGCTGGCCGAGGCGGCCGGCAACCCGGTCGTTGTCGACCTGCTCCGCCAGGTCAACGACCGCATCCGCCTGGTGCGCATGCAGGACTTCCTCGTCCCCGGTCGCATCGACACGACGATCGACGAGCACCTGGCGATCATCCAGGCGCTCCTCGCAGGGGCGCCCGACCGGGCCGAGGCGCTCTTCACGCAGCACATCGGCACCTCGATCGCGGTGGTCGAGGACCGGGTCGCCCGGGCGATCACCCGGATGGCGACGGGAACGGAGGAGCAGTGACGACCGAGCTCGGACCACCACAGGCCGGCGTGCCCCGTCTCGAGGTGCGGGGGCTGACCAAGCGCTTCGGCGACCTCGTCGCCAACGACGCCGTCGACCTCGAGATCGCCGTCGGCGAGGTGCACGCCCTCCTCGGGGAGAACGGCGCCGGCAAGTCGACGTTGATGAAGATGATCTACGGCACCTACCAACCGACGGCGGGCGAGATCGCCGTCGACGGGACCGTGATCGACATCAGCTCGCCGGCCGTCGGCCGGGAGGCGGGCATCGGCATGGTCTTCCAGGACCTCCGTCTGATCCCTGCGTTCACGGTCACCGAGAACATCGCCCTGGCGCTGCCGCTCCACGGGCCGACGTTCTCCCGCAAGGAGCTGGCGGCCCGGATCTCGGCGGCGTCGGAGCGCTACGGCCTGCAGGTCGACCCCAAGGCGCTCGTCCGGCACCTGTCGATCGGCGAGCGCCAGCGGGTCGAGATCCTCAAGGTGCTGCTGGCCGGCGCCCGGCTGGTCATCCTCGACGAGCCGACCAGCGTGCTCGCGCCGCAGGAGGTCGAGGCGCTGTTCGGCGCGGTCGACTCGCTGCGGGCCGACGGCCTGTCGATCGTCATCATCACCCACAAGCTCGCCGAGGCCCGCTCGATCGCCGACCGGGTGTCGGTGCTCCGGGGCGGGAAGATGGTGCTGCAGGGCGCCGACCACCGGACCCTCGACGACGCCGAGCTCATCGAGCACATGGTCGGCGTGGCGGTCGCCCCGCTGGCGAGCGAGCGGGTCGCCGTCGACGACCGGGCGGCGCGGGTGCTCGACGTCCAGGACGTCGTGGCCAAGGGCGACGACGGCGGCATCGCGCTCGACGGGGTGACCGTCGACGTGAGGGCCGGCGAGCTCGTCGGCGTCGCCGGCATCGCCGGCAACGGCCAGCGCGAGCTCTACGAGGTGGCGCTCGGCCTCCGGTCCGTCGAGCAGGGCACGGTCGTGATGTCGGGCGAGCCGCTCACCCGCCACAGCGTCACCGACGCCATGGCCCACGGCGCGACCGGTGTCCCCGAGGACCCGATCACCGACGCCGTCGTCCCGGGCCTGACCGTCGCCGAGCACGTGGCGCTCGACGACCTCGGCGCCTTCCGCTCCGGGGTGGGCATCGACTGGGACGCGGTCGAGATCCGCCTCGACGAGCTGGCCGCCGGCACCGGGCTCGAGCTCGCAGCCGGGAGCCGCGTCGTGGCCGACCTGTCCGGCGGCAACATCCAACGGGTGATGCTCGCCCGGGCGCTCGGGGCGCCCCGGTCGCTCGTCGTCGCGGCGTACCCGTGCCGGGGCCTCGACATCGCCAAGACGCGGCGCACCCAGGAGCTGCTGCTCGAGCACCGGGCTGCGGGCGCAGGGGTGCTGCTCATCTCCGAGGACCTGGACGAGCTGCTCGAGCTGTCGGACCGGATCGTGGTCCTGAACGCCGGGAAGGTCGTCGGCGTCCTCGACCCCGCCGAGACGGACCGCTACGAGATCGGAGCCCTCATGATCCAGAGCGAGTCGGTGCCCGTCGGCGCCGGCGTCGGCGAGGGGAGCGCGTCGTGACCGCCGCACAGCTCGCCCCGCCCGACGGCACCTCCCGAGGCCGGGAGCGGGCCGACACCTTCCTCCGGTGGCTGGTCGCCATCGTCGGCGCCTTCGTGGTGTTCGGTGCCGTGATCTGGTCGAAGGGCGTCAGCCCGATCGAGGCCTACTCGGAGATGTTCCAGTCGCTGACCCGGACCAAGTCCGTCTACGAGGTCCTCATCAAGGCGACGCCGATCATCCTGGCGGCGCTCGCCGTGGCCGTGCCCGCCCGCGCGGGGCTCACCAACGTGGGCGGCGAGGGCCAGCTCGTCCTCGGGGGCATCGCCGCGGCCGGCGTGGTCAACATGCTCGGCGGCGGCACGCCGATGGCGATCCTGCTCCCGGCGATGCTGATCGGCGCCGCCATCGCCGGTGCGCTCTGGGCCGGCATCGCCGGCGTGCTGCGGGAGCAGCTGCGCATCAACGAGGCCGTCACCACGCTGCTGCTCAACTACCTCGCGATCGACCTGATGAGCTTCCTCATCTACGACGCCTGGAAGGACCCGAACGGCTCCGGCCAGCCCCAGAGCGTCGAGCTGCCGGTGAACGCACGGCTGCCGCTCATCGGGACGACGACGCTGCACATGGGCTTCATCATCGCCCTGGTCGCCGTCGGCGTGGTGTGGGCGGTCCTGCGCTACACGACGTGGGGCTTCCGGCTCCGGGTGGTCGGCGGCAACCCCGAGGCGGCCCGCCGGGCGGGCTACCGGGTCGGCGCGCTCATGCTCGGCGCCATGCTCGTCGGCGGCGCCCTCGCCGGCATCGGCGGCTTCACGCAGATCGCCGGCGCCGAGTTCAAGCTCCGGGGCGGCTTCCTCTTCCAGTACGGCTACATCGCCTTCCTCGCCAGCTGGCTGGCCCGGCACCACCCCGTGCGGGTGGTGATCTCGTCGATCGTGCTCGCTGCGCTCACCGTCGCCGGCGACAGCCTGCAGATCGACTCGGGCCTGCCGGCGGCGTCGGTGAACGTCCTGATGGCCTGCGTGCTCCTCGCCGTCTTCGGATGGACCGGCAAGGGCAAGGGCTTCCTCTTCCTCAAGCCGCCGGCCGACGCGACCGCGGCGCCACCGGAGCCGAGCGCCGAGCCCGGCGCGGCGCTCGACGGCGCCCCGCCCGCCGTCGACCTGCCCGACGCCGTACCCGACGGCGCGCCCGACGTCGTCGACGTGACCGACCGCACCGACACCACCGTCACCGAGGGGAGCCCGTCGTGAACCTGCTCACCGAGATCTTCAGCGGCGGGGTCCGCGGCTCCACCTCGATCGCCTACGCGGCGCTCGGCGAGACGATCTCCGAGCGGGCCGGCGTGGTCAACCTCGGCACCGAGGGCTGCATGCTCGCCGGTGCCTGCGCCGGCTACGCGGTGGCCGCCCAGTCGGGCAGCCCGTGGCTCGGCGCGATCGGCGGCGCCGTCGCGGGCGGCCTGCTCTCGCTGGTCGTCGCCTTCTTCGTCCTGTCCCGGGGAGCGAACCAGCTCGCGACCGGCCTCGTCGTCCTGTTCCTCGCGCTCGGGCTCACGTCGCTGTTCGGCGTCGCCTACGTGAGCCAGACGATCACGCCGTTCGAGATCGTCGACCTGCCGCTGCTCGGGTCCATCCCCTTCGTCGGCGAGGTGTTCTTCCAGCAGGACCCGCTGACCTACCTCGTGTACCTGCTCGTGCCGGCCACGTGGTGGCTGCTGTTCCGCAGCCGCTGGGGCCTCCTGCTCCGCGGCGTCGGCGAGCGCACCGAGGTGCTCGCCACCTACGGCCACCGGGTGTTGCCCGTGCAGTACGCGGGCGTGGTGCTCGGCGGCGTGCTCGCCGGGATCGGCGGCGCCCAGCTGTCGACGGCCTACGCGAACGCCTGGTTCGAGAACATGATCCAGGGGCGAGGCTTCATCGCCGTCGCGGTCGTGATCTTCGCCAACCGCCGGCCCGTCCCCGTCTGGGCCGGCTCGTTCCTCTTCGGCACCGCCCTCGCCCTCTCGCCGGCCCTGCAGTCCCGGGGCTACTCGGTCAACCAGTTCGCCCTGCACGCCATCCCGTACGCCACGACGATCCTGGCGCTGATGGTCCTGGCCAAGCGCCAGGCCGAGGACACGCCCGAAGGCCTGCGGAAGGTCTTCGACCTGTCGCCCGTGTCCTGAGCCCACCCGATCCCGAACCCCGGAACCTCGACCCCGCCGGCCCGCCGGCGCTCATCGATCCCCGCCGGCCCGCCGGCGCTCATTGACCCCCGCCGGCCCGCCGGCGCTCATTGACCCCCGCCGGCCCGCCGGCGCTCATTGAAAGGACAGCCATGCCCACAGGAACGACACGGTCGACCCGACCGCAACGGAGGCGGAACCCCAGGCGCTCGATGGCGCTGCTGGCCGTCGCGGCGCTCGGAGCGATCGCGCTCCTCACCGCGGCGTGCTCCAGCAACGACGGCGGCACCAGCTCGGCCGACGCCGACTCGGGCTCGAGCTCGGCGCCCGGCAAGGACAGCGAAGCCGTCGGCTTCATCATGGTCGGCCCCAAGGACGACTTCGGCTACAACCAGGCCGTCTACGAGGCGTCCCAGGCGGTCAAGGAGGCGAACCCCGACCTCGAGGTGCTCACGGCCGAGAACGTGCCGGAGACCGACGAGGCGGCCCGGGTCATGCAGGGGATGATCGACAAGGGCGCCAAGATCATCTTCGCCACGAGCTACGGGCACCTCGACGCCGCCAAGAGCGTGGCCGCCGACAACCCCGACGTCGTGGTCGTCCACCAGGGCGGCTTCGTCGAGGGTGAGATGCCGAAGAACCTCGGCACCTACTTCGGCACCGTGTGGGAGCCCGTGTACCTGGCCGGCATCCTGGCCGGAAAGGCCACGACGTCGGACAAGCTCGGCTACGTCTACGCCTTCCCGATCCCGCAGACGGTGGCGAACATCAACGCCTTCCAGCTCGGTGCGGCCTCGGTCAACCCCGACGTGAAGACCTACGTGGTGAACACGTCGAGCTGGTGCGACCCGGCGGCGCAGGCGCAGGCGGCCGAGAGCCTCCTCGGCCAGGGCGCCGACGTGCTGACCCAGCACCAGGACTGCACGGCGACGATCACCAAGGCGGCCGAGACCGCCGGCAAGTTCGTGGTCGGCTACCACGCCGATGCGTCCGAGCTGGCGCCCAAGGGCTGGCTCGGCGGTTCGGAGTGGGACTGGGACGACCTCTACTCCGACATCGTCAAGGTGGCGCTTGCCGGCGACTTCACCGGCTCGAAGTACAACGCCAACTACCGGGTCGGCTACCAGGACGGCAACAACCCGTTCGTGAAGTCGGAGTTCGGCCCGTCGGTGACCGACGAGACGAAGGCGCTGGTCGACGAGGCGGAGCAGAAGCTGGCCTCGGGCGAGCTGAACCCCTTCGCCGGTCCGCTGACGTCGAACACCGGCGAGGAGATGGTGCCGGCCGGCAAGCAGCCGACCTACGCCGAGGTCGAGGAGATGAACTCGGCCTTCGTCGAGGGCGTCGTCGGCGAGATGCCGTCGATGTGACCGCCGGGTCCCCGGTCCCGCCGACACCGGCGGGACCGGGGACCGCCGGACCGAGGAGCCCGCGCCCATGGACGCAGCCACATGACCACCATCCCGTCCACCGAGCCCTACCCCTGGCCCTGGGACGGCGCGTTCGACCCCACCCGGCTCGCGCTCGTCGTCACCGGCGTGCAGCGGGCCCACGCCGAGGCATCGCTCGACGTGCCGACCGCGATCGACCGGATCGAGGAGCTGTCGGGTGCGGTCCGGCGGTCGGGCGGCATCGTCTGCCACGTCCGCCACACCTCGCCCGCGGCGCGGCCGCGTCCGCTCCTGCCCGAGGTGGGCATGGAGGCCTGGGCGCCGGTGCTGCGCCCCGGTCCCGAGGACGTGCTCGTGTCGGCCGCCGGCCACGACGGGTTCTTCGGCAGCTCGCTCGACCAGGAGCTCCGGTCCCGGCGCCGGGACCTGCTGGTCGTGGTCGGGCTCGCCGCCGAGGTGACCGTGTCCTGCACGGTCCGCAGCGCGAACGACCGCGGCTACGAGTGCCTGACCCCGATCGACGTGTCGGCCCCGCTCGACCCGTGGACGTCCGAGCACGAGCTGCACTCGGTGACGATGTCGGGCGGGATCTTCGGGGCCATCGGCCCGGTGGCCCCGCTCCTCGAGTCGCTCCAGCAGCACCGATCGGCGGCTCCCGCCGCCGCCTCCGCGCCGAGCAGGCCGGAGCCGTCCCCCGACCACGAACCAGCACTCGAGGAGTCCGCATGACCGGCGCCCAGAAGACGACCGTCGACGCCGAGCCGTACGCCTGGCCCTACGACGGCGTCATCGATCCCGCACGAACGGCGATCATCAACATCGACTGGCAGACCGACTTCTGCGGTCCCGGCGGCTACGTCGACCGGATGGGCTACGACCTGTCGCTCACGCGGGCCGGGCTGGGCCCGACCGCCAAGGTCCTCGACGCCGTGCGCGACGCCGGCTGGCTGGTGGTCCACACTCGCGAGGGCCATCGCCCCGACCTGTCGGACTGCCCGCCCAACAAGCTGTGGCGGTCCAAGCAGATCGGCGCCGGCATCGGTGACGAGGGCGGCTGCGGGCGCATCCTCGTGCACGGCGAGCCCGGCTGGGACATCGTCCCCGAGGTGTACCCCCTCGAGGGAGAGCCGATCATCGACAAGCCCGGCAAGGGCGCGTTCTACGCCACCGACCTCGACCTGGTCCTGCGCACGCACGGCATCACCCACATCGTGCTGACCGGCATCACGACCGACGTGTGCGTCCACACGACGATGCGCGAGGCCAACGACCGCGGCTACGAGTGCCTGCTCCTGACCGACTGCACCGGCGCGACCGACGTGGGCAACTACGAGTCGGCGCTGAAGATGGTCACGATGCAGGGCGGCGTCTTCGGGGCGATCGCCCCGTCCTCGGCGCTGCTGGAGGCCATCGGATCGTGACGTCCACCGACGGGCCCGGGACCCGGCCGCGTGGCAGCGTGGCCCGGTCCTCGTTCATCGACGCGCGCTCGGTGCTGGCCGCGCACCCTCCGGGCCGGCGCCGGCGCGTCCCGTTCGACTACGACCCGCCGCCCGCCGCGGACCTCGGCGGTCGCCCGGCGCCGAGGCGGCCGGCGTCGGCGGCCGGCGTGTCGCCCGACGCAGCCGGCCCGCTGCACGACGCGGTGCGGGCGCTGCGCGCCGGGATGACCAGCTCGGTCGAGCTGCTGCAGCGCTCCGTCGACGCGGTGGCGGCCCGCAACGAGGAGCTGGTCGGCGTCGTCGCCATGGACGTCCACGCCGCGCTCGCCGAGGCGGCGGCGCTCGACCTCGAGGCAGCCGAGGGCGTGTGGCGCGGTCCGCTGCACGGCGTGCCGATCACCGTGAAGGACGTGATCGACGTCGCCGGCCTGCCCACGCGCTGCGGCTCCGACGCGTACCTCGACCACCCCGAGCGCGACGCGGTCGCCGTGGCTCGGGCGCGGTCCGGCGGCGCGGTGCCGTTCGCGAAGGTCGCCACGCACGAGTTCGCGCTCGGCGTGACGTCGCCGCAGAGCCGCAACCCCCGGGACCCGTCGCGCATCCCCGGGGGCTCGAGCGGGGGATCCGCGGTCGCGGTGGCGACCGGCATGGGGCTGGCGTCGATCGGCACCGACACCCGGGCGTCGATCCGGATCCCGTCGGCCCTGTCGGGCGCGGTCGGGCTGAAGCCCACGTACGGCCGGGTGCCCACCGAGGGCATCGTCAGCCTGGCGTGGACGATGGACCACGCCGGCGTGATCGCCGCGTCGGTCGCCGACGCGGCGCTGGTGCTGGACGAGCTGCTCGGCGGCGGTCGGAGGTTGGCGGCGGTGAGCCCACTCGGCACTGCGAGCGGCGACGGCGGGCTGCGCATCGGGGTGGTCGGCGCGGGCTTCGACGGTGCCGACCCGGCGCTGCAGGGCGTGGTCGAGGGCGCGATCGGCGCCCTCGGCTCGGTCCCGGCCGTGGCCGTGGGCCTCGCCTTGCGCCCGACGGCCGACGACCTGGAGCTCGCCAACGCGGCGGGCCTGGTGGTCAGCCGGGTCGAGGCGGCGGCCGCCCACCGGACGCTCGGGCTCGACCGGACCCGCTACTGGGAGGAGGTGGCCGACCAGCTCGACAGCGCGGACGAGGTGACCGGGATCGACTACCTCGACGCCCAGCGCGTGCGGGCCGAGCTGGCCGAGCGGCTGCTCGACCAGTTCCGGGACCACGACGTCCTGGCCATGCCGACGTCGCCGGTCGTCGCGCCCCCGGCCGACGACTTCGCCCGGTTCCTGATGGTCCTGTCGCGCAACGCGATCCCGTGGAGCTTCGTCGGCTTCCCGGCGCTGTCGGTCCCGTGCGGGACGGTGGACGGGCTGCCGGTCGGCCTGCAGCTCGTCGCCCCGCCCGACCGGGAGGACCTGCTGGTCTCGGCCGGCACGGCGCTCGAGCGCGCGCTCGGCACCTGAGGCGCACCGGCGGGGGCGAGGAGGCGCCGGATGGCACGCCGGGGCGGCTTGCCGTCGGCGGCGTCGTGCAGGGAAGCTCAGCGCATGGCCCCCACCTCTGACGCCGTCATCGATGCGCTGCGCCCCGTCCAGGACCCCGAGCTGCACCGCTCGATCGTCGACCTGGACATGGTGCGCGGCGTGCAGGTCGACGGCGGGACGGTGGCCCTGACCATCGCCCTCACCACGCCCGGCTGCCCCCTCAAGAACGAGATCGAGCGGCGCGCCACCGAGGCCGTCACCGCGCTCGACGGCGTCGACCGCGTCGCCCTCGAGTTCACCTCGATGACCGACGAGGAGCGGGCCGTCCTCCGCCAGAAGCTGCACGGCGACCCGGCGTCGACCGCGGGTTCGCAGCCGACCCACGGCCACTCGGAGGGGCGCGCCATCCCGTTCGCCGACCCGTCGTCGAAGACGCGCGTCCTCCTCGTGGCGTCGGGCAAGGGTGGCGTCGGCAAGTCGTCGGTGACCACCAACCTCGCGATCTCGCTGGCGGCACGGGGGAAGTCGGTCGCCATCGTCGACGCCGACGTCTGGGGCTTCTCTGTCCCGCGGATGCTCGGCATCGAGCGCCCCCCGGTGCTGATCGACCAGATGATCATCCCGCCCGAGGCCCACGGCGTCCGGCTGATCTCGATGGGCTTCTTCGTCGAGGAGGACCAGCCGGTCATCTGGCGGGGCCCCATGCTCCACAAGGCGCTCGAGCAGTTCCTCACCGACGTGTACTGGGACGAGCCCGACTACCTGGTCGTCGACCTCCCGCCGGGCACGGGCGACGTGTCGATCTCGCTGTCGCAGTACCTGCCGCGCGCCGAGCTGTACGTGGTGACCACGCCGCAGCCGGCGGCGCAGACGGTGGCGCAGCGCGCCGCCTTCATGGCCGAGAAGGTCCGCCTCGACCTCAAGGGCGTGATCGAGAACATGTCGTGGTTCACCGGCGACGACGGGAAGCGATACGAGATCTTCGGCAGCGGCGGCGGCCAGGCGTTGGCCGACAAGGTCCAGGTGCCGCTGCTCGGACAGATCCCGCTGGTCCCCGCCCTCCGCGAGGGCGGCGACACCGGTACGCCGATCACGGTCGCCGAGCCCGACTCGGAGGCCGCGAAGGAGTTCGCGGCGATCGCCGAGCGGGTCGACGTCGAGCTGGCGCCGACCCGGCGCTTCAACGCCGAGCTCAAGATCCTCTGATCGCGCACCGAACACGATCGGCATGAGGACGAGGAAGGCCGTGGGTCGGTCGCGCCGCGGTGCCGTCGCCGCGCTGGCGGTCGCCGCGGCCGTGCTGGCCGTGGCGGGCTGCGGCGACGGGACGCCCGACGGCGTCGAGCTCACCAGCGGGCCGAGGGCCGCCGTCCCTGGGGGAGCGGACCGCATCGCCCCCGCGACGACGTCGACGACCACGGCGCCGCCGGCACCCGCCAGCCCCGGGGCCGCCGCCGCGCTCCGGGCCGCGCTCGAGCGGTCGCGCTCGCAGCCCACCGTGCGGACGACGCTGACGATGGAGATGCCCGACCCCGTCGGCTCGATCGTCACCGAGTCGTCCGGGACCTCCGACGGCCGCGTGCAGACCGGGGTCACCGAGGTGCCGGGAGCGGGCCAGGTGCCGTTCCGGATCGTCGACGGGACGATGTACTACGCGTTCCCCGGACTTCCGGCCGGCACGGCGTGGGTGTCGCTCGACAGCGATCAGTTCGAGGCCATGACCGGCATGGACCTCCAGGCGCTCGTGGAGCAGCAGGACCCGTTCGGCCCGCTCCAGGACCTGTCCTTCCTGGACGGGGCGCGAGAGGTGGGCGCCGGCACCGTGGACGGCCGGCCCGCCACGGAGTACGAGGTGGACGCGGAGCTGGCCGAGCTGTTCGACCGCGTCGCCGGTGCCGGCGTGCTGAGCGGCACGGCGGCGGCCGACGCGACCCGGGCGTTCGGTCCGACGACGACGCTGCACTACTGGGTCGACGACACCGGGCTGCTGGTGCACCAGCGCTACGAGCTCGACATCGTCGCCGCCGCGGCGGGGTTCGACGTGTCCATGATCGGCGAGTCGATCGGCTACGACGTCGTGTTCGACCGCTACGGGGAGCCGATCGACGTCACCGCGCCCGATCCGGCGACCGTGATGTCGTTCGACGAGTTCCGCGCCGAGCGGGACTGATCTCGCACCGACGGCGCCGCTCGGTCACGCCCGGCGGTGCCGATCGGCACCACCCCGCGCGGCGGCGCGCCCATCGACCTGTTCGCCGTCGCGGAACTGCCCGGTCCGCAGCACCGTCCCGTCCTTGCGGTACCAGCGCCACGTCCCGTGGGGCTCGCCGGACCTCATCGGCCCCTCGGCCTTGAGCTGCCCGTCGGCGAAGTACTCGCGGCGCACGCCGTCGGTGACGGCGCCGAGCTCGGCGATCCGGAGCTTCACGAGCGTGCGCACGAGGCCGACGGGCAGCGGCCGGTCGACGGGGAACTGCAGTCCGCCCTTCGAGGTCCGGTAGCCGTCGACCGCGTCGCCCGCCGTGGTGAGCACGGTGCTCGAGAAGGGGAAGTAGCCGCAGTGGTGCTTGGCCGAGGCGAAGCCGGCGACGCCCTGCCCGTCGAGCGCGAACGCGGGCATGCCGTACTTGATGCACTCCTCGGCACCGGGGAGGACGCGGCGAAGGGTCGTCCGGAGCGCCGCCAGCGTGCTGCGCTGCGGCTCGGGCACGCCGGCCAGGTACTCGTCCACGAGCGCGGATCCTGCGGAGGCGTCGGCCATCCGCGGACGGTACCCCGGGCGGCGGTGGCGGGCCGTCTCGGAGTGGTCAAATCTGACTAGCCTCGCGGCATGACCCCGGTGCGGCTCCTGGTGCTCGGCCTCATGCGCGTCGCCCAGCCCGTGCACGGCTACGTCGTCCGGCGCGAGCTCATGACGTGGCACCTGGGCGACTGGGCGAACGTCCAGCCCGGCTCCATCTACTCCGCCATCTCGACGCTCGAGAAGGACGGCCTGATCGAGGCGGTCGCCGACGACGCCGGCGAGGGGCCGCGGGGGCCGGGTCGGCCGAAGCGGCGCTACCGGGTGACCGGCGAGGGGGAGAAGGAGTTCCAGACCGGGCTGCGGGAGGCGTGGTGGAAGGTCGAGCACGGCAGCGAGCCCTTGATCCCTGCGCTCTGCCTCATGCCCTTCGCCTCCCGGCGCGAGCTGATCGCGGCGATGGGAGCCCGGATCTCGCAGCTCGAGGGAGAGGTGCAGCAGCTCCGGTTCCAGCGGGAATCGATCCGGGAGGGCGCCACCGGCGAGGACGGCGAGATCCCCGACCACGTGCGCGAGATCCTCGACTTCACCTCCAGTCGGCTCGACGCGGAGATCGACTGGAGCCGTGGGTTCCGGCGGCGGCTGGAGGAGGGTCGGTACTGGTTCGCCGACGAGGAGCCGGAGGGCGAGGAGCACCCGGCGTCGCGGTGGCGGTACGAGCTCCAGAAGTAATCAAACTTGACTATGCGGAGACGGGCTGCGAGGCTCCGTCCCGTGTCCGACGTCGCCAGCGCCCAGAACCCATCGGTGATCTCCGTCCGGGGCCTCACCCACACCTTCAAGACCCGCACGGGTCCCGTCGAAGCGGTCAAGGGGATCGACTTCGACGTGCAGGAGGGCGAGATCCTCGGCCTCCTCGGCCCCAACGGCGCGGGCAAGACGACCACCCTCCGCATGCTCTGCACGCTGCTCGCGCCGACGGCGGGAGCGGCGATGGTGTCGGGCGTCGACGTCGCCCGGGACCCGCGGGAGGTGCGGCGGCGGATCGGCTACGTCGCGCAGATCGGCGCCGTCCCCGCGCCGGGCACGGTGGTGGGCGAGGAGCTGGTCGTGCAGGCCCGGCTCCAGGGCATCGGCAAGGCCGAGGCCCAGCAGCGGATGCTCGCCCTCCTCCCGTCGCTCAGCCTCGAGGGGTTCGAGAAGCGAGCGCTGTCCGAGATGTCGGGAGGCCAGCGTCGGCGGTTCGACGTTGCGCTCGGGCTCATGCACGACCCCAAGCTCGTGTTCCTCGACGAACCCACCACCGGCCTGGACCCGCAGAGCCGGGCCAACCTGTGGGACTACATCCGGTTCCTGCGGGAGGAGAAGGGCGTCACGATCGTCCTCACCACGCACTACCTGGACGAGGCCGACGCGCTGGCCGACCGCATCGTGGTGATGGACCACGGCTCGATCGTCGCCGACGACACGCCCGACGCGCTGAAGGCGCAGGTGTCGGGCGACGTGATCAGCGTGGCGGTGGAGGGCGACCTGCGGGCGGCCCAGCAGGTCGCCGACCAGGCGCTGCAGCCCCGCACGAGCGCCATCGAGGACGTCGGCGGGGAGGGCGAGCGGCTGGTCCTGACCGTCGATCGCGGCGACACCGCCGTGCCGGTGCTGCTGCGGGCGCTCGACGCCGCGTCGCTGCCCCTCACCGCGGTCGAGGTGCGGCGCCCGACGCTCGACGACGTCTTCCTCACGCTGACCGGCCGCTCCCTCCGCGAGGAGGACGCCGCATGACCGCGTCCACCCCGCCGACGACATCCCCACCCACGACCGCCCCGCCCACGACCACCCCACCCACGACCGCCCCGCCCGAACCCGTCAGGAGCCCATCGTGCTGACCGAGACCTGGGTCATCTTCGACCGACAGATGCGCAGCTTCATCCGGAACCCCGTCTGGGTGTTCTTCGGGCTGACGCAGCCGATCCTCTACCTCGTGCTGTTCGGCCCGCTGCTCGTCAACGTGAGCGGCGGCGGGCTGGGCGGCGACGAGTCGTGGCTGATCTTCGTGCCGGGGCTCCTGCTGCAGCTCGTGATCTTCGGCGCCGGCTTCGCCGGCTTCGGCATCATCCAGGAGCTGCGTGAAGGGGTCGTCGAGCGACAGCGCGTCACGCCGGCCCACCGGTCCTCGCTGATCATGGGCCGCGCCCTGTCGAACACGGTCACCGTCGGTGTGCAGGCCGTGATCCTGACCGTGGTGGCCATCCCCTTCGGGCTGGCGCCGTCGTGGCTCGGGGTCCTGGTGTCGATCCTGGCGGTGTGCGTGCTCGCCATGGGCCTCGCCTCGGCCAGCTACGCCATGGGGCTGATCCTCAAGGACGAGGACTCCTTCGCCCCGTTCGTGCAGGGCGTCTCGCTGCCGCTGCTGCTGCTGTCCGGCGTGTTCCTGCCGATGACGCTCGCGCCGGCGTGGCTCGAGAAGCTGTCCAAGGCGAACCCCCTGACCTACGTGCTCGACGGCACCCGTTCGCTGTTCGCCGGCGACTGGGGCGACAGCGCGGTGGTGTGGGGGCTGGTCGGCTCGGCCCTGGTGGCGATCGTGCTGACCTGGTGGAGCGCCCGGCGGTTCCAGCGCCTCTCCGGCTGACCCGTCGCGCCGGCTCTGTGATGCTCGATACGTCGATCCCGACGTATCGAGCATCACAGAACGGGTGGGGGGTCAGGACAGGTCGAGGTCCGGGTAGGCGCCGAGCCCGGGCGCGCCACCGGTGTGGACGAACACGACGCCGCTGCCGGCGCCGAAGCGCCGCTCGCCGGCCCAGGCGACGAGCGCTGCGGCGGCCTTGCCCGTGTAGACGGGGTCGAGGACGAGGGCCTCGGTGCGGGCGAAGGTGCGCATCGCGTCGAGCGTGCCCGGGTGGGGCAGCCCGTAGCCGTCGCCCAGGAACGAGTCGTCGAGGTGCACCGCGGTGCCGGGGAGCGGCGTCCGCCCGAGGAGCCCGGCGACGTCGGCGAGCAGCCCCTCGACGACCTCCCGGGTGCGGGGCTCGGGCTTGTAGACGCACACGCCGTGCACCTTGGCGAGCGACCCGGCGATCCGCAGGCCCGTGAGGAGCCCTGCGTAGGTGCCGCCGGTCGACACGGCGACCACGACGTCGCCGACGTGGCGGTCGAGCTCGAGGATCTGCTCGCCGAGCTCCATGCCCGCGGCGACGTACCCGAGCGTGCCGACGGCGTCGGAGCCGCCGGGCGGGATCCAGTGCGCGGTGCCGCCCCGGGCCGCGATCCGCTCGCTCACCCCGGCGACCGCCGCGGCGATCAGGTCGTCGTCGTTGTCCACCACGGTGACCGTGGCCCCGAAGAGGTGGTCGAGCGCGACGTTGCCGCCCCGGTCGAACGCCTCCCCGTGCCGCGGCACCGCCCGGGTGAGCACGAGCTCGCACCGCAGGCCGGCGACCACGCAGGCCGCCGCGGTCTGGCGGGCGTGGTTCGACTGCAGCGCCCCGAAGGTCACCACCGTGTCGCAGCTGTCGGCCCGCGCCCGCCCCAGCAGGTACTCCAGCTTGCGCACCTTGTTGCCGCCCAGGCCCAGGACGGTGAGGTCGTCGCGCTTGACGAGCACGTCGGGGCCGAGCTCGGCCGACAGGCGCGGCGCGGCCTGCAGGGGGGTCGGGGCCTCGAACAGGCGGACCCGGCGGAAGGCCGAGAGGACGGGGGACAGGAAGGGGTCGGCGGGCACGGCACGTGGCTACCACGCAGCGATGGGTCGGTAGGCTGGCCCCTGCGATGGGTCGACCCTCGACCCCGACCATCCGACCAGGAGCCCCACACGTGGACGTGCGCATCGGCGTGACCTACTCCCCCCGGGAGATCGACCTCCAGCTCGGCGACGACGTCGACCGCGACGCCCTGCGCGCGCAGGTCGACGAGGTGCTGGCGGACGAGAAGCTCGTGCTGTGGCTGACGGACCGCAAGGGCAACGAGATCGGTGTGCCGTCCGCCAAGATCGCCTACATCGAGATCGGCAGCGCGGCCGAGGGCCGTAGCTTCGGGTTCTCCACCTGATCGGTCCCGCTCCCGCCCGGCGCGGGAAGGGGGAGGTCACCCACCATGGCACGCACCACGCTCGGGCTGCTCGACCGGAAGCTGCTCTTCGTCACCGGCAAGGGTGGCGTCGGCAAGACGTCGGTCGCGTCGTCGATCGCGATGCTCGCCGCCTCGCGCGGGAAGCGGACGCTCGTGTGCGAGGTGGACGCCAAGGGCAACCTGGCCGACTTCCTCGGCGTCGGACCGCTGCGCTTCGAGCCGACCGAGGTCCGCAAGCGCCTCTTCGCGATGTCGATGGACACCGAGGCGTCGCTCAAGGAGTACATGCGGCTGAACCTGCGGCTGCCGCTGCTCGCCAAGATGGGCCCGCTCGCCCGCACGTTCGACTTCGTGGCCAACGCGGCGCCGGGCGTCAACGAGTTGCTGACGGTCGGCAAGTTCACCTGGGAGGTGCGCGAGCGCAACTACGACCTGGTCGTGGTCGACGCCTCGGCCACCGGCCACGTCGTCGGCCAGCTCGCCGCACCGGTGGCCATCAACGACCTGGTCAAGGTCGGCCTGGTCCGGTCCCAGACGGACTGGATGATCGACATCCTCACCGACGCCGAGACCACGGGCGTGGTCGTCGTCACGGTCCCCGAGGAGATGCCGGTCTCCGAGACGCTCGAGCTCATCGAACGCCTGCAGGGCGAGACCCACATCGACGTCGCGTCGGTGGTGGTGAACCGGGTGCTGCCCGAGCTGTTCGGCCGGTCCGAGGAGGAGATCTTCGACCGCCTGCGCAAGCCCGACGGCGTCGCGGTGCTCGAGGAGCGAGTGGGCGAGGGCGTGGAGCCGGTGCTCGACGGCGCCGAGCTCGCGGTCAGCCTCCGCCGCAGCCGGGTGCCGCACCTCGACCGGCTCCGCGCCGGCCTGCCCCCGGGCCTGCCCGTGCTCTACCTGCCGTTCCTGTTCCACCGCTCGCACGGCGTGCGCGCGACGGCGCGCATCGCCGAGGCGCTCGGCGAGGAGCTGGGGTTCTAATGGCCGCCCGCAACGACGCACCGAGCGCCGAGCACCTGGCCTCGATCGAGCAGCTCTGCTCCGCCAAGGAGGTCGTCGTCTCGACCGGTTCCGGGGGCGTGGGCAAGACCACCACGGCCGCAGCGATCGGGGCGACGGCCGCCACCCACCTCGGCGGGAAGGTGCTCGTCCTCACCGTCGACCCGGCCAAGCGGCTCGCCAGCGCGCTCGGCCTCGAGCGCTTCGGCAACGTCGAGACCCGCGTCCCCGACGAGGCGTTCGCCGCCTCGGGGACCCGCCCGGAGGGCGAGTTGTGGGCGGCCATGCTCGACACCAAGCAGAGCTGGGACGACCTGGTCCGGCTCCACGCGCCCGACGCCGCGACCCGCGACGCCATCCTCGTCAACCCGCTCTACCAGAACATCACCGGCAAGTTCGTCCAGAGCCACGACTACGTGGCCATGGAGCGCCTCTACGAGATCCACACCTCGGGCCGCTACGACCTCATCGTCGTCGACACGCCGCCGACCAGGAACGCCGTCGACTTCCTCGACGCACCCGAGCGCATGGCCGACTTCTTCTCGTCGCGCCTGCTCCGGTGGCTGATCACCCCGTACCGGTCGCGGCTGGTGAGCTTCGCCTCGAAGCCCTTCTACTCGGTGGCCGACCGGATCCTCGGGACGCAGTTCCTCGAGGACATCGCCGAGTTCTTCATGCTCTTCCAGACGATGTACGACGGCTTCGTCGAGCGGGCCCGGGCCGTGACGACGCTCCTCGGTGGCCCGCAGACGACGTTCATCGTCGTGTCGACGCTCGAGGTGGCCCCGGCCCGCGAGGCCGAGTTCTTCCTCAAGCTGCTCGGCGAGCGGGGGTACCACGTCGGCGCGCTGGTGCTGAACAAGGTGCTGCCCGAGCTCTTCCTCGACCGGGCCGCGACGTCGGTGGCGCGCACCCTGGCCCACCAGGGCCCCGAGGTCGCCGCGGAGGTCGGACCGGCCATCGGGCCGCCGGCCGACGACGCCGCCACGCTGGCGCGGGTGCTCGGCGAGGTGGGGGAGAGCTTCCTCAACTACCAGGTGGTGGCCCGGCGGGAGGCCGAGCAGCGCACCGAGCTCGCCGAGATCCCGAAGCTGACGGCGACGGTGCCGTACTTCGACGACGACATCCACTCCCTGGCCGGGCTGCTCCGCCTGGGCGAGCGGATCTGGAGCTGAGGGCGGGAGCGACGTGGACCACGCGGACGAGGCCGCCGGAGCGGCGCAGGTCCCCGGACCGCCGCGGTTCCCCGGTCCGCCGCTGCGGGGCGACCTGGCGGCGGCCAAGGAGATCGAGGTCGACGACGACGAGACCAGCTTCACGGCCGAGCACGTCGCGCTCGTCGTGCCGCCGGTCGAGGCCGACGCCTCCCGGCACCTGAAGCGCCTGGTCGCGGGCTGGGGGATGCTCGCCGACTTCGCCTTCGCCGACCTGCTCCTCTACGTCGCGCTGCCGTCGCACGACGCCGGTCTCAACCGGTTCCTCGTCGTCAACCAGGTGCGGCCCAACACGGGCCAGACGCTCTTCACCGAGGACGTCGTCGGCCGGGCCATGAGCTCGACGCAGCGGCCGCTCATCGCCCAGGCCATGGCCACCGGCGAGATCGCCGAGGACGTGGTCGACAGCCCGTGGCTGGGCGAGCGCATCCGCATCACCGCCATCCCGGTCCGCTACCACGGCCGGATCATCGCCGTGCTGGCACGGGAGGCGTCGCTCGAGGGCGCGCGCGACATCAGCGACCTGGCGAGCGTGTACCTCGGCGTGTTCCGCCGCCTGGGTCGGATGGTCGCCGATGGCGTGTTCCCGTTCGCCGACGAGGAGGTGATCGCCACCGGCGGTCCCCGCGTCGGCGACGGCGTGCTCCTGCTCGACGAACTGGGCCGCATCGCGTTCGCCTCGCCCAACGCGGTGTCCGCGCTGCGTCGGCTCGGCGTGCAGCGGCGCCTCCAGGGCGAGCACCTGAGCGAGCTCGGCGCCGAGACGGCCGCCACCTACCGCGCCTTCTTCAACGGCCGGCCGACGGTCGAGGAGGTGGAGCGCGAGGACGTCAACATCGTGCTGCGGTGCATCCCGCTGATCACCGAGGGGCGGGTCGACGGCGCGGTCGTCCTGCTCCGCGACGTCTCCGAGATGCGCCTCCGGGACCGTGCCCTGGTGTCGAAGGACGCGACCATCAAGGAGATCCACCACCGCGTCAAGAACAACCTGCAGACGATCTCGTCGCTGCTGCGGCTGCAGGGTCGCCGGCTCACCGAGCCGTCGGCCAAGGTCGCGATCGAGGAGTCGGTCCGACGGATCCGGTCGATCGCCCTGGTCCACGAGACGCTGTCACGCGAGGACGGCGACGACGTCGACTTCGGCGAGGTCGTCCGCCCGCTGGTGCGGATGGTGGAGGAGGGCCTCACCTCGCCCGACGTGCCCGTCGAGTTCGTGATCGAGGGTGGGGCCGGCAACCTGTCGTCGCCCGAGGCCACGTCGCTCGCGGTGGTCACGACCGAGCTGCTCCAGAACGTCGTCGACCACGCGTACCCGCCCGGGACGCTGGTGCCCGGGGAGCGGGGTCGCATCCGCATCGTGATGGCCCACGACCAGGTCGTCCTCCGGCTCGCCGTGATCGACGACGGTGCCGGGCTGCCCGACGACTTCGACCCGCAGACCTCCGAGAGCCTCGGCCTGTCGATCGTGCGGGGCCTCGTCGACGAGCTCGGCGGGATGATGGAGTTCTCGGCGGTGGACCCCGGGTCCCGGCGACCCGGGAACCGGGTGCAGCTGACCCTGCCGGTGGTCAGCCGGGTCGAGGTGGACGCGGAACGGCCTCCCCTGGGGGGAGGCCGTTCGGTCGGTCTCTAGCCCGGAGCTCCCCTCGAGGAGCGGCGGGGCGGCGGGGAGCGGGGCTCCCGGCCGGTGTCAGGACGCAGCGGCCTGCTTGCGCTGGCGGGCGACCCACGCCCGACGCAGCTTGCGGCGCTCCTCCTCGGAGGTGCCGCCCCACACGCCGGAGTCCTGGTTCGTCGAGAGCGCGAACTGGAGGCAGGGCTCCTTGGCGTCGCAGGTGTCGCAGACGGCCTTGGCGGCAGCGATCTGCTCGAGCGCCGGGCCGGTGGTGCCCACGGGGAAGAACAGCGACGGATCGGTGTCGCTGCAGGCCGACGCGGATCGCCAGTCGTCGGTCGCAAGGTTCAGGCTGCGGCTCGAGGTGAGTGCCACGATGTCCTCCGTCACGATGGTCATGGGCGCGTGCTCGACTCGCCCCGGTGCGTTGCTGCCACGATCCGGCTGTTTCCCGCCGGCAGGAGCTCGGGCTGCTGATCGGGACGCTGCAGAATGGGAGTCGCCTGCTCCGGGGTGCAGTGTCCTCGGTCCGCCGCCGGCCCGGGCTCGGGTCGGGAACTTGTGAATCCGTGAACAAGCTCGAACCTACAGCTGACCACTCTGTGTGTAAAGGAAAAGTTTCGGGAAGATGTCCTCTGGAGTACGCCCCCTCGTCATCGCCCACCGTGGCGCCTCCGCCGATGTGCCGGAGAACACAGCACTGGCCTTCAGAACGGCCCGGGAACAGGGCTCGGACTGGGTGGAGCTCGACGTCCGCCTGGCCGCCGACGGCGCCCTGATCGTCAACCACGATGCGTGGTATCGCGATGGGAGAACGGTCTGGAGCACCCCGCTCGCAGAGGTCCCCGACGACACCCTGGTGCTGACCGGGGCGCTCGAGGCGTGCCGGGGCATGGGCGTCAACGTGGAGATCAAGAACAGCGACGGCGACCTGGCCGACGGCCCGGGCGGACCGGCCGTCGTCGACGCCACGGTGGACGTGCTGGCCGCGCTCCCCGAGGACGTCCGGGCCCGGATCCTCGTGTCGAGCTTCGACCTGCCGACGATCACCCGCGTGAAGGAGCTCGACCCGGGCCTGCAGACCGGCTTCCTCGTGTTCGACCTCACGCACGAGCCCGAGGCAGTGGCGATCGCCGCCGACGGCGGCCACGAGGCGCTGCACCCGTGGGACCCGCTCGTGACCGACGCCCTGCTCGAGGACTGCCACACCCGTGGGCTCGTCGTGAACACCTGGACCGTCGACGACCCGGCCCGCTGGGCCGAGCTCGCCGCCATGGGCATCGACGGGATCGTGACGAACACGCCCGGGCGCCTGATCGCCGCGCTCGCCGCCTGACGCCTCGCGGTCCGGCGGGCGGCGGCGCCGCTCAGGACGGGAGGGCGACGACCGTCAGGGCGTCGGCGAGGTGGCGGAAGCGCAGCACCTCGACGGCACCGAGGTGGTCGCCGTCGACCTGGTAGGGGACCGGCGCGCCGATCGCGGCGACGGTGGCGTCGCGCACGTCGGTGTCGACCCGCACGTGCGGGCCGGGGCGGACGCCGCGGCCGAGCGCCTGCGCGGCCGTGCGGAGGAAGACCGGCAGCGACAGGCTCGACAGCGCCACCAGGCCGAGGGCGGAGTGCCGGTCCACCGACGGCACGACGTGGAAGGGCACGCCGCCGGCGTAGGTGTACGGATCGCTCGCCATCACGAGGACGAAGCGACCGTCGGGCACGCAGCCGCCGGTGACCGTGCCGTCCTCGACGTGGACGCGCACCTGGGGACGGTGCCGGTCGTACCCGCGGAAGAACGCCCAGGCGCCGGCCCAGGCGTAGAGGGGGACGGTGGCGTGGCGCTTGAGGTGGCCCCGGCGCTCGACGTTGGCCACCAGCACGGCGTCCCACCCGATGCCGACGTGGCACAGGAAGACCCGGCCGGCGCCGTCACCCGCGGTGCCGCCCGACGCGGTGACCTCGCCGACTGAGATCCGCTCGCTGCGCCCACGGGCGAGGGTGAGGCTGACCCGCTCGGCCGCCCGGACGGGGTCGTGGGGGAGCCCGATCGATCGGGAGAACACGTTGGTCGACCCGCCGGGCAGCGGGGCGAGGATGCAGTCGGACCCGACGATCCCGTTGGCGGCCTCGTTGAGCGTGCCGTCGCCCGAGAGCACGGCGACGCAGTCGACCCCGGCCTCGACGGCGGCACGGGCGAGCTCGGTCGCGTGGCCCCGGTGCGTCGTCGAGGCGACCCGCACGTCGTGGCGTTCGGCCAGCCGCGCCGCCACCCGCTCGCGGCGCGACGGCGTCACCGACGACGCCGTGTCGTTCACCACGAGGAGGACCTCCACCGCCGGAGTCTCGTCCGTCGCGGCGGCGCGGACCCACCCCGGCGCCCCGCCCGGCCCGACCACCCGGCGCGCCGGCCGGTCCCGTGCCCGTTCGCGAGGCGGCCGGTGACCGCTCCGACATGGACCGTCCGACCCGTTCCGGCGTGGCCGCGGGACGATTCCTCACGTCGGCGGGACGACCGGCCGATCGGATCCGAGGGGGCGTGAGCGGAGAGGAACCGATGACGTGAGCGCCGAGCGCGCCCAGATGATGCCGAGCGGCCCGTCCGGGCCCGAGCTCGCCGCGCACCTGCTCGACCGGATGGACGCCCGGTCGCTCCTGCGCGTGCTCGAGATGGGCTCGACCGACGGGGTGTGGATCTCGAGGCTGGACGGCAGCGGCGAGAACTGGGCCAGCGAGCGCTTCGCCCGGGCGCTCGGGTTCCCGCCCGGCACCGAGCTCACCTCCGAGCAGGTCCGTGGCCTGGTGCTGCCCGATGACATGGACGTCGCACGGGAGCAGGCGCACGCGCACCTGGCCGATCCGTCGACGCCGTACGACGCGCTCGTCCGGTACCGCCACCGCGACGGGTCGATCGTGTGGATGCGCAGCCGCGGCTTCGCGACGTTCGACGACGAGGGCCGGCCCGACCTCCTCATCGGCCTGCACACCGACGTCACCGAGATGATGCGGGCGCAGCAGCGCCTCAGCGAGCGCAACGCGGACCTCGCCACCACGTCGGAGGTCCTGGCCCTGCTCGACTCCACGACCGCGGCGCTGCAGCGGGTCGAGGAGCCCGAGGACGTGCTGGCCTCGCTGGTGCACGTGCTCGGCACCGTCGTCGGCGAGGGTGCGCTGGCCGCCACGGCCGAGGACGACCGCCTGTGGTGCGTGGCCACGGACTCGACGCTGCCCCGCGACGCGCAGATGGTGCGCGACGCGTTCGAGGGCGGGCTGCGGGCGAGCGACGACGGTCCCGTCAGCCGGGTGATCGCGACCGGCCTTCCCGTGCTGATCTCCCACGTCGACCCGGCCGCCTTCACCGCCTCGGTCCCGACCGTGGCGCCGCTGCCGCTCGGCGAGCGGGTGCCGCACTCGCTGATCTCGGTGCCGTGGACCCTGCCCGACGGCCGTGCCGCCGCCGTGATGTGCGTCCGCTACAGCGCCGGCAGCCCGGCCTTCGTCGACCGCGACCTGCAGCTGGTCCGCCAGCTGGTCGACCGGCACGGTGCGGCGCTGCGGGCGCTCGAGGTCCAGCGGGAGCGGGCGGCCGAGGGTCGCTTCCGGCGCCTGGCCCGATCCGCGCCGATGGGCATCCTCGTGCTCGACGAGCAGTCGGAGTGCACGTTCGCCAACGACCGCTGGACGGCGATGTCGGGCCAGAGCACCGAGCAGGCGCTCGGGCGCGGCTGGCGCCGGGCGTTCGACGAGCAGGTGCTCGCCGGCCTCGGTGCGCGCTGGGAGATCGCACGGGTGACCGGCGAGCCGATCGAGGCGGAGCTCGAGCTCGAGCGCGCCGACGGCACCTCGCTGTTCGTGCACGGCTCGGCGGTGGGCGTGCACCGGCCCGACGGCAGCGTCGACGGCCTGCTCATCGCCGTCGTCGACATGACGACGCACCGGCGCTCGGTCGACGAGCTCCACCACATCGCCCGGGTGGACCCCCTGACCGGCTGCGCCAACCGCTACGCGCTGTTCGAGCTGCTGCAGGCCCCCGAGCCGGGACCGGCCGGGATGCGACCCGGCGGACGGCCCGCGCCGCCGGCGGGGGCGCCGGCGGGCCTGGCCTACGTCGACCTCGACAACTTCAAGGAGGTCAACGACTCCCTCGGCCACGAGATGGGCGACCGCGTGCTCGTCGAGCTGGTCGAGCGGATCCGCGGCGTGCTCCGCGCCGACGACGTCGTCGCCCGCGTCGGCGGCGACGAGTTCGTCGTCCTCCTGCAGGACGTCCCGACGACCACCGAGCTCCAGCGGATCGCCGAGCGGCTGCGGTCGGTCGTGCGCGCGCCGCTGCGCATCGGCGACCGCGAGGTGGCCGTCTCCATGAGCATGGGCCTGGTCGGCGTCGACCGCCGGCCGGGCGAACCCGTCGACGCGGAGCGGCTCCTGCGCCGGGCCGACCGGGCGATGTACCGGGCCAAGGCGACCGGTCGGGACTGCTGGGCGATCTACGACCCGCGCCTCGACGACTCGGCGCAGCCCGACCAGGAGGTGCGGGCGCTCATCGGCCGGGCGCTCGCCGTCGGCGGGGTCGTCGTCCACTACCAGCCCGTCGTCGACCTGGCGACGGGCGTGCTGGCCGGCCTCGAGGCGCTCGTCCGGCTCCAGCACCCCGAGCTCGGCCTCCTCGGCCCGGGCCGCTTCATCGAGGTGGCGGAGCGCTCGGGCCAGATCGTGGCGATCGGCGACCGCATGGTCGAGCAGGCGTTCGCCCGGTTCGCCGAGTGGCTCGAGCTCCGCCCCGACCTGCGGCTCACGGTCAACCTGTCGGGCCGCGAGCTGGCCGAGGCCGCCGTGTGCGAGCGGGTGGTCCGGTCGCTCCAGGAGCACCGGATCCCGCCCGGCCAGGTCGTGGTCGAGGTCACCGAGAGCACCCTGGTCACGACGTTCGACACCTCGCTCGACGCGCTGGCGCGCCTGCGGGAGGCCGGGCTGAGCTTCGCCGTCGACGACTTCGGCACCGGTCACTCGAGCCTGAGCCGCCTGACCGAGATCGCCCCCGACATCATCAAGCTCGACCGGTCCTTCGTCGCCAGCGCGGCCACCGACCCGATGCACCGGGCGGTGATCTCGGCCGTGATGCACCTGGCCCGCCAGACCGGGCTGAAGGTGGTGGCCGAGGGCGTCGAGACCGTGCGGCACCTCGAGACGGTGCAGGAGCTCGGCTGCGACCTCGCCCAGGGCTTCCTCTTCTCCCGGCCCGTGCCGGCCGAGGAGATCACGGCGCTGTTGCACGCCGATTTTGTGACGGCGAACGGGGGCGGGGCAGACTTCGGCGCATGAACGTCGTCGTGTGCGTGAAGCAGATCCCCGACCCGGCAGAACCGGGTGCGCTGGATCCGGAGACCAAGACCCTCAAGCGGGACGGGAAGCTGATCCTGGACGAGTCCGACAGCTACGGCGTCGAGATGGCGCTGCAGCTCGTGGACGCCGCCGGCGGCGGCGAGGTCACCCTCGTGTCCATGGCACCCAACAGCGAGGTCAGCGGCCTCCGCACCGCCCTGGCGATGGGCGCCGCCAAGGCCGTCCTCGTCTCCGACGACGCGCTGAAGGGCTCCGACGCCCTCAGCACCTCGAAGGTCCTGGCCAAGGCCATCGGCCGGGCCGGCGACGCCGACCTGATCCTCACCGCCACCGAGTCGTCCGACGGCTACACCGGCGTCGTGCCCGAGCAGATCGCCGAGCTCCTCGGCCTGCCCTCGGTGACCTTCGCCAAGGAGATCGCCATCGACGGCGGCACGGCCAAGGTGCAGCGCCAGACCGAGGCCGGCTACGACGACGTCGAGGTCCCGCTGCCCGCCGTGGTCTCCGTGACCGCCGGCGTCGTGGAGCCCCGCTACCCGTCGTTCAAGGGCATCATGGCCGCCAAGTCGAAGCCGGTCGACGAGGTCAAGGTCGCCGACCTCGGCCTCGACGCCTCCCAGGTCGGCTGGGCCGGCGCCGGGCAGGAGATCACCGACATCTCGCAGGCCGAGGCCCGCGAGGCCGGCACCATCGTCGAGGACGACGGCGAGGGCTTCCAGAAGATCGTCGACTTCCTGGCCAACCTCAAGGTCATCTGACCGGGCCGCTGAACCAGACCTGCGACTGCGAACGAGAAGAGAGACGAGAACATGGCTCTGTCCAAGATCTGGGTGTTCGGCGAGGCCGCTGACGGCAACGTCTCCAACACCACCCTCGAGCTGCTGGCCAAGGCCCGCGAGCTGGCCGACACCGTCGAGGTCGTCACGACCTCCGGCGCGGACCTGGCCGGCCCGGCCGGCGCCAACGGCGCCAGCAAGGTCCTGAACGTCGGTGGCACCGACGGCAAGCTCGTCGGCGTGCCCGTGGCCGCCGCGATCGCCGCCGCGGTCGAGGCCGGGAACGGCCCCGACGCCATCCTGTTCGCCACCAGCTACGACGGCCGTGACGTCGCCGGCCGCCTGTCGGTCAAGCTCGACACCCCGGTCATCACCAACGTGACGAACCTGGTGACGAGCGGCGACGGCGTCGCCGGGGTCGAGCCGATCTTCGGCGGCACCACCGACGTCACGACCGCCTTCACCGGCGACAAGGTCAAGATCTTCCTGGTGCGGCCCAAGTCCTTCGCCGCCGAGGAGACGGGTGGCGGCGCCGCCGCGGTCGAGGAGCTGTCGGTGCCCGACACCGGTGCCACCGGCACCGCGGTCGTCACCAACCGGTTCGTCGAGGAGAAGACGGGCCCGAGCCTCGACGACGCCGACATCGTCGTGTCGGGCGGCCGTGGCCTCGGCGAGCAGGAGAAGTTCGAGCTCATCGAGACGCTGGCCAAGCAGCTCGGTGCCGCTCCGGGTGCGTCCCGCGCCATCGTCGACGCCGGCTGGGTGCCCTACTCGTACCAGGTCGGCCAGACCGGCAAGGTCGTGAAGCCGAACGTGTACATCGCCGCCGGCATCTCGGGTGCGACGCAGCACCTCGTGGGCATGAAGGGCTCGAAGTACATCATCGCCATCAACAAGGACGCCGAGGCCCCGATCTTCTCGGTGGCCGACCTCGGCATCGTCGGCGACGTGCACAAGGTCCTGCCCAAGCTGATCGAGGCGCTGCAGAGCCGGTGACGGCGCTGCGCACCACGACCGGACGTCGACCGTGAGCGGTGTCGTCCACGAGCGGTGCGTCCCATGACGACTGACGAGGGCCCCCGCGAGGGGGCCCTCGGCGCGTCCGGCGACGCCCCGCACGGCGAGCGGGTCCGGACCTGGTCCAACTGGGCTGGCAACCAGTCGTGCCGCGCCGAGGTCCTGCACCCGACGACGGAGCCGGAGCTGTGCCGGATCGTCGCCGACGCCGCCGCGGCCGGTCGCACGGTCCGGGCGTTCGGCGCCGGCCACAGCTTCACCGACGTCGCCCTGAGCGACGCCGTGCTCGTCGACCTCTCTGGCTACGACCGCATCCTCGGGGTCGACCGAGAGGCGTGCACGGTGACGGTCCAGTCGGGTGCCCGCCTGCACGACCTCTCGCTCGCCATGTGGCCGCGCGGGCTGGCGTTCACGAACCTGGGCGACATCGACGTGCAGTCGATCGCCGGCGCGACGGCGACGGCCACGCACGGCACCGGGATGCGGTTCGGCAACATCTCGACCGCCGTCGTCGGCCTGCGGGTCATCGACGGCCTCGGAGCCGTGCACGAGGTCGACGCCCGGACCGAGCCCGACCTGTTCGCCGCGGCGCGGGCGTCGATCGGCGCGCTCGGACTGGTCTCGACGGTGACCGTCCAGCTCGAGCCGGCGTTCCACCTGCACGCGGTGCACGAGCCCCGGCGCGTCGACGAGGTGCTGGAGCGGTTCGGCGAGCTGGTCCGCGACAACGACCACTTCGAGTTCTTCTGGGTGCCCGGCACCAGGTGGTCGATCACCAAGCGCCACCGCCGGAACCACGAGCCGGTCGCGCCGCGCTCCCGGCGCGACGAGCTGCTGCAGTCCGAGCTGTACGACAACGTCCTGTTCGGTCTCGCGAACCGCGTCGGGCGCTGGCGACCGGCGCTGGGCCGCGAGGTGGCGAAGCGCATCCCGTCGCCCGGCCGGGTCGAGTTCAACGACCGGTGCTACCGCGTGTTCGCCTCGCCCCGGCGGGTGCGGTTCGTGGAGATGGAGTACGCCGTGCCGGTCGAGGCGACCGTCGAGGCGGTGCAGCGCGTGCGGGCCCACGTCGCCTCGCTCGGGTACCCGGTGTCGTTCCCGGTCGAGGTCCGCGTGAGCCGCGGCGACGACATCACGCTGTCGACGGCGTCGGGTCGCGACACCGGCTGGATCGCCGTGCACATGTACCGGGGCCTGCCGTACGAGGAGTACTTCCGGGGCGTCGAGTCGATCATGCGGGACCTCGACGGCCGACCCCACTGGGGCAAGCTGCACTGGCGCACCGCCGCCGATCTGGCGCCGGCCTACCCCGGGTGGGACGACTTCCAGGAGCTCCGGGCCCGCATGGACCCGCTCGGCGTGTTCCAGAACGCGGCCATGACCCGCGTCCTCGGCCCCCTCGGCGGCTGACCCCCCCATCACCCCCCGGGGTGGGGGCTCACCCCACCGTCTTCTGTTCCCACACCCTGGGGCGAACACCCCAGGATCCGGGAACAGAACCGGCGCACGCGGTCGTGTCGGGTCAGGTCGGGGTGCGGTCGGTGGCGTCGAGGGCCCACGCGAGCCCGTCCACGGGGTCCTCGACCGCCAGCCGGCACGACCACCCGGGTGCGCTGCCGAGCCGCTCGGCGGCGCCCGGCTCCCAGACCCACCACCGCAGCTCCCCTGCCGCAGGTCCCGGGTCGACGGGCCAGTCGTCGTCCTGCGCGGTGAGCACGGCGAGCACCCACCAGGCGTCGAACCGCCCGGTCGCCGCACCCCGGCGCCGGCCCCTCGCCCCGCCCGAGGCCGCGGCCCAGGCGAGCAGCTCGACCGCCTCGGCGAGCCCGACGGGCGCCCACGTCGCCGGACCGTCGACCATCGCGTCGACCGCGCCGGCGGCCGTGCCCTCGACGCCGCTGCTGCGGATCGACCCCTCGCTGTGCGAGCGCCAGTGCCGGACGGCGTCGGCCAGGGCCCGGGCCCCGTCGGCGGCGTCCGCGCTCTCGGTGGTCCCGTCGCGCTGGGGGACCGGACCGGTGGTGCGCACGGGATCGGGGCCGGGGAACCGGGCGTCGCCGTTCGGCCGGTACTCGGCCAGGCGGTAGCCGGGCTCCCACGCCAGGAGCCGGCCGGGCAGGCCGGTGGCGGGTCCGTCGGCCCGCCGGTCCTCGGCCAGGACCTCGCCGCGCAGCACCCGCTCCTGGGCGACCTGGTCCCGGGCGGGTCCCAGCGGCAGCTCGTCCGCCAGCTCGGCGAAGGTGTGGTCCTGCGCCACGACCTCGGTCAGCGGGCCGGGGGCCAGGTAGCCGCCCTCGACGACACCGGCCGCCCACGGCGGGGGAGCGGACAGCGCCATCCGGTACTCGGCGAACGTCGCCGCCGGCCACAGCTGGTGGCCGCGCTCGGTCGCGGCGCGGGCCCGGTCGCGGAGCAGCACGACGCCGTCCCAGTCGCCGCGGTCGCAGCGGCGGTCGACCTCGCGGAGCAGCTCGTCGAGGTCGCCGGTCGTGATCCAGCGGTCGAGCTCGGGATCCTGCCGCGGGGCGGGTTCGGGGACGGTCACGCGTGTGGGGCCCTGACCCCGACGCCCGTGCCGGCGGTCCTCACACCGGTGGTGCTCACACCGGCCGCCCTCACACCAGCGGCCAGGGGATGCGCCGTCCGGTCGGGTCGTGCGGGAAGCGACCGCCGGCGAGCACCGCGCCGGCCCGGTCGCGCAGCGCGTCGCGCTCGTCGCGCTCGAGCAGGTCGGCGAGGGCCGGAGGGAGCGGCGCGCCGAGCATCTCGTCGAGCGAGCGCAGCACGTCGTCGGGGACGGGCTCGCCGGCGAAGTCCCAGATGACGGTCCGCACCTTGAACTCGGTGTGGAACGTGAGGCCGTTGTCGATCGCCCAGAGGCGGTCGGCCTCGTCGACGAGGCAGTGGCCGCCCTTGCGATCCGCGGAGTTGGCCACGAGGTCGAACGCGCAGAGCCGGCGCAGCGCCGGCAGCAGCTCGTCGCGCTCGCGGATCGTGAAGAAGTGCTCGGCGAAGCGCGCCGGCACGAACGCCTGCAGCGACCCGATGCCGAGCGGCGCCTCGTCGCGCTGCACGGTGGTCGGGACGAGCCCGAGGCCGAGGTGGTCCGACAGCACCGACGTCGCGACCTCGCGGCGCCAGAGCCCGCCGGGGAAGTCCCACAGCGGCCGCTCGCCGCGCTCGGGCTTGTAGATGGCGGGGAGGTGGTCGGCCCCGCAGGTGACCTGCACGAGGAACGTGCCGTTGCTCGACCACGGCATGGCCCCCAGCACCTCGACCTCGCCGATCCGGAGCAGCTCGGCGGTGCGGGGGTCGTCGGGTCCGACGGTGGCGTCGTAGACGAACGGGACGAGCTCCTCGGCGTCGTCGTCCTCGTCGGGCGCGTCGATCCACTCGACCTCGACCCACTCCTCCTCGTCCCAGGTCTCCTCGACCCAGGTCTCCTCGACCGGCACGCCGTCGGGCACGCCGGGGGACGGCGCCGCCGGCCGGCCGTCGTCGGGATCGGGGCGTGCCGCCGCGCCGTCGCCGCTCACCGCGCGCCGTCAGTTCCAGCGGGGGCAGGCGTGCCCCTCGGGTCCGATCGGCCGCCCGCACAGCTGGCACGGCGGACGTCCGGCCCGGACGAGCTCCATCGCCGCCTCGGCGAACGCGACGGCCTGGCCGAGCTGCAGCGTGAAGTGCGCCTCGGCGCCCTCGGGCTCCTGCTCCAGCATCTCGTCGATCGCGTCGTCGTCGAGCTCCTCGTAGAGCTCCGAGTCGTCGGGGACGAGCTCCTCGGCGGTGACGAAGATCAGGCCGGCGTCCTCGTCGACGCCGACCGACAGCGAGCCGATGACCCACTCCGGCGTGACGGGCTCGATGAGGCCGGCGACGTCGCGCTCGGGGTCGGTCGTGCCCATCGCCTGGGCGAGCTGGCCGAGGTACTGGCCGAGCATGCCGACCTGCTCCTTCTCGAGCCGGAACGACACGATCTCGTTGCCGCGCCGCGCCTGCAGGTAGAAGACGCGCTGGCCGGGCTCGCCGACCGTGCCCGGCACCAGCGCGTCCAGCTGGTCGAACTCGAACGATCGGCCGGTCACGACGGCGCCAGGGTGCTCAGGTCGTCGCCGGTGGAGTTGACGGCCAGGACGATCGGGCCCGCGCCGCCCGACGCACGGGCCGGGATCGACAGCGGCGTGACGGAGCAGGGGGAGATGACGATGCGCTGGAACAGGTCGAGGTGGACGCCGGTGGCCATGGCGACGGCGGCCTTGATCGGGTCCGCGTGCGACACCGCGACGACGGTGCCGCCGGGGTGGAGCGCGACCAGCCGCTCGATCTCGTCCCAGATCCGGCGCTGCATGTCGAGGAACGACTCGCCGCCGGGGAACCGGAACGTCGACGGGGTCGACTGCACCTGGCGCCACTCGGGGAGCTTGCGGAGGGCGGACAGCTCGGCACCGGTCCACTCGCCGAAGTCGCACTCGAGGAGGCCCTTGGCGGTGCGGACGCGGTGGCCCGTCGCCTTGGCGATCGGCGCCGCCGTCTCGCGCGTGCGCTCGAGCGGCGAGGCGTAGACGGCGTCGATCCGCAGCTTGGCGAGCCGCTCGGCGGCCCGACGGGCCTGCTCCTGACCCGTCTCGGCGAGGTGCAGCCCCGGGGCGCGACCGGGCAGGACCTTGCCCGTCGTGGCCGTCTGGCCGTGGCGGACGAGCAGCACCGTCGTCGGGGCCGGCCCGGACGCCCCTCGACCGCGGCGGCCGCCCGAGCGGGCCGGCGTCGACCGGCGCGACGAAGGGGCGGAGCGGGTCGTCGTACGGGGTGCCATCTGGGTGGATCCTATGCTCGGCCCGTGGACGCACTGCAGGCGCTCGCCGTCGAGATCGCCGAGTGCCGACGGTGCCCGCGGCTGGTGGAGTGGCGGGAGCAGGTGGCCCGTGAGAAGCGAGCTGCGTTCCGCGACGAGGAGTACTGGGGCCGCCCGGTCCCCGGCTTCGGTGACCCGGCGGCGCGGGTGCTCGTCGTCGGCCTCGCGCCGGCCGCCCACGGCGCCAACCGGACCGGCCGGATGTTCACCGGCGACCGCTCGGGCGACTGGCTCTACCGGGCGCTGCACCGCGCCGGGTTCGCCAACCAGCCGACGTCGACGTCGATCGACGACGGACTCGAGCTGACCGGCGCGTTCATCACGGCGCCGGTGCGCTGCGCCCCGCCGGCCAACAAGCCGACGCCGGCGGAGCGCGACGCCTGCCGCCCGTGGTTCGACGCCGAGGTGGCCCTCCTGCCCGAGGTCAGGGTGGTCGTGGCGTTGGGCGGGTTCGGCTTCGGCGAGGCGCTGCACCTGTTCGGGTGGGGGCCGGAGCACGGCCCTCGGCCGAAGTTCTCACACGGCGTCGAGGCGGTGCTCCCCGACGGGCGCACGCTGATCGGCTGCTACCACGTGAGCCAGCAGAACACG
This sequence comes from Dermatobacter hominis, assembly GCF_020715685.1. GTDB lineage: Bacteria > Actinomycetota > Acidimicrobiia > Acidimicrobiales > Microtrichaceae > Dermatobacter > Dermatobacter hominis. The sequence goes on along the minus strand of NZ_CP085840.1, from coordinate 1,465,984 downwards.
TTCACCGGTCGGCTCACCGAGGAGATGCTCGACGCGGTGTTCGTCCGGACTCGGGAGCTGGCGGGCTGACCCCGACCCTCGTGGGCCGGACGGCCCACGAGGCCGGGCCATCCGGACCGAAGCGCGCCGATTGGGCCGAACGGCTCTGCGCCCGGCCGTCCCCGACGCCGAAGATCTGGGCATGGCAGCGACACCCACCACCACGCCGGAGATGGTCCCGTTCCCCGACCGGGTCGTCGCGGCGGTGGACGGGGAGAGCACGCCGTCGTGGCTCGACGCCCACTTCTGCGAGGTGACGCAGCTGCCCAGGGGTCGGAAGGGGCTCTGGGGGGCGCTGGCCCGCCAGACTGTCCGCAGCGGCTCGCCCGAGCTGGCGGTGTGGATGCCGCCGACCGAGTCGGCCGACCTCGCACCCGTGGTGGGGTCCATGTTCGACATCGACCCGCTGGCCACGATCGACCTCACCGCGGCCTGACCGGACGGCCCGGCAGGGGGCGGCCCGCCGGGGCCGCCGCAGACCCGGTCGACGGTTCCCGTGCGGGCGCCGGCCCGGGAGCACGGCGCGGGGACCCCCGGTGTGGGTCGGTGCCACCTCCTTGACTACGGTGGGCGCGCCCCCACCTCGAGTCCCTGGAGTCCCTGTGCGTCCCCGGTCCCTCCGTTCGATCCTGCTCGGCCTCGCCCTCGCGGCGCTCCTGGCCCTGACCGCGTGCGGCCAGCAGCGGCAGGCCGAGCCGTACAGCGAGGACTACCAGGAGAACTTCATGTTCGGCTGCCGAGAGCAGCGCGAGGTCCCCGAGGACGATCCCGACGACCCGCAGGCCGGTCCGCAGTCGCCCGAGGACTACTGCAAGTGCGTCTACGACGCCATGGAGAAGAAGATCCCCGCGGAGCAGGCCAAGGAGTTCGAGGAGCAGCAGGCCGACGAGGACGCGGGCGAGATCGAGGTCCCGAAGGCGCTGCAGTCGATCTTCGACGACTGCAAGGGCGAGGGCTGACGCCCCGCCTGTCCTGACGACGGGCCTGTCCTGACGACGGGCCTGTCCTGACGGCCGCCTGTCCCGACGACGGGCCTGTCCTGACGGCCGCCTGTCCCGACGTCGGGGCTCGCCGGCCCGGCCCGCCGCGGCGCCGCGAGGGGCTCAGGCCTTCGCCTTCACCTTCGGTTCGGGCAGCCCGACCCGCACGCTCGCCTCGGCGGTGGTCGGCCAGCGCGACCGTGACTTCTCGGCCAGCTTGCGCATCAGGGCGATCGCCCCGGGGTCCGAGTCGCCCGGTCGGGCCTCGATGACGCCGGCGGCGACCATGCGGGAGATGATCTCGCGGCCCAGGTCGGTGCGGACGATCGTGAGCGTCCAGTTGGCGTTCTCGCCGATGCCACCGCAGGAGATGTCGGCGTGCTCGGCCGCGAAGTCCGGGCAGTGGTTGCAGCCCTCGCGGGTCCAGGCGTGGCACTCCTTGAGGTTGATCTCGTGGTACGCCCCGTCGTCCATCCAGATCTGGAACACGCCCTTGATGTTCATCTTCACCATGTGCTCCTTGGCCAGGCCGTACTTGGCCCAGAAGAGCTCCTCGAAGATGGCGTCGTCGAAGGTCTTGGAGCAGAGCAGGCCCAGGTTGAACACGATGGGCTTCGAGATCTTGCCGACCTTGCGGGACCACATGACCGGCGGGACCGACGACTGGCAGCTCATGCCGACCAGCGCGAGGCGGGAGTACCCCGCCTCGAGCGCCTCGTCGAGCGCCAGCGTGTTGGCCGAGTACGTGTAGCGGCTGCCGGCGGCGGCGAGGATCTCCTCCTCCGTCGCGGCGACGCCGGGCACGGCCTTCCACGAGCCGGCCTCGCCGCCCTCGAGGTACGAGACGAGGGCGGCGTCGATGTAGTCCTCCTGCATCGCCCACAGCAGGATCGCCGAGACGAGCCCGCCGTCCTGGCCGGTCTCGTTGACGTGGTCGTCGCTGGCCCGGGTCAGCAGGATGTCGTCGTAGATGCCCGCGACCTCGTCGGGTTCGCGGAGGCGGCCGAACAGGTGGTCGTCGGCCTGGCCCTCCCACAGGCGGAACCTCGGGCAGGCGCGGGTGCAGGTGGTGCAGCCCTTCTGGCCGTGCACGCAGTCGTCGGGGCCGAGCTCGTCCTCCAGGTGGAACGGCGTGTAGCCGCCCGAGGCGTGGTCGTAGCCGATGACGTCGTGCGGGCACGAGATCACGCAGCCCGCGCACCCGGTGCAGAGCTCGGCGTCGATGACCTCCGCCTTCAGCTCCTTCCACTGGTTCGTCCAGCGGACCGACGCGGTCTCCGCGAGCCGGTCCTCCAGCGTCGCCGTGGCCCCGTCCGCTGCTTCGCCCTCAGACATGGCCGGAATCTACCCGCACGACCGCCCCACCGGTTCTGGCTGTCGTCCTGCCGGTCAGGACCGGCAGGACGACAGCCAGTTCGATGGGAGGGGAGGGGGAGGGGTGGGTCAGGCGCGTCGGGTGAACGTGAGGTGGGTGACGCCCGACGGCGTCGACACCGTCTCGACGTCGAAGCGCTCGTCGATGCCCTCGAGCCCGTCCCAGAGGCGCTCCCCGCGGCCGAGCAGGATCGGGACCTGCACGACGTGCATCCGGTCGACCAGGTCCGCGGCGAGGAAGTCGCGGATCGAGGACGGACCCCCGCCCAGCCGGACGTCGAGGTCCCCGGCGGCCTCCCTGGCGAGGTCGAGCACCTCGGCGGGGCCGGCGTCGACGAAGTGGAAGGTGGTGCCGCCCTCCATCTCGATCGGCGGGCGGGTGTCGTGCGTCAGCACGAAGACCGGCGTGTGGAACGGCGGGTTCGGGCCCCACCAGCCCCGCCACTCGTCCTCCGTGCCGACGTCGGCCCACGGCCCCCGGTGGGGCGCGAACTTGTTCCGGCCCATGATCTCGGCGCCGACGCCCTCCTCGTGGCGACGGGCCATCGCGTCGTCGACGCCGGTGCCGCCGCCGGGCTGGCCCATCATCGAGCGGCCGAACTGTGTGGCGAGCATCCACTCGTGGAGCCGGTGGCCGGCGTGGCCGAACGGATCCTCGAACGTCTGGCCCTCACCCGTGCCGAAGCCGTCGAGCGAGATGGAGAAGTTGTCGACCCTGACCTGTCCCATGTGGCCTCCTGGTGTCCGGGCGCAGTCTGGTCGCTGCGCACGACCCTGGGTCGGAGCCGGCCGGCCATCCTCGACACGTCCGCCACGATTTCTGTCCCTGCCCATCGCTCTGCCCCCGCCCATCGCTCTGTCACGGCTGGCGGTGCCGTTCGGCACCGCCAGCCGTGACAGAGCGGGCAGGGGAGCCGGTGGGGCCCCGGCTGGCGCGCCTTGACCGTCGGGTCAAGACTGGCGGCATGGATCTGACGTACCCGCCCGAGGCCGAGGAGTTCCGCACGGAGATCCGTGCCTGGCTGGAGGAGAACCTCCCCGCCGGCTGGTTCGACGAGGGGTTCGAGATGACCCCCGAGGAGAAGAAGGCCTTCAACGAGGAGTGGACGAAGAAGCTCTTCGAGGGCGGCTGGATCTGCGCGACGTGGCCCGAGGAGTACGGCGGCAAGGGCCTCTCGACCATGCAGGGCGTGGTGCTGGCCGAGGAGTTCGCCCGGGCCAAGGCGCCCATGCGGGCGGACTTCTTCGGTGACACGCTCGTCGGTCCCACGATCCTGATGAACGGCACCGAGGAGCAGAAGAAGCACTTCCTGCCGAAGATCCTCGACGGCTCGATGCGCTGGTGCCAGGGCTTCTCCGAGCCCGACTCCGGCTCCGACCTGGCGTCGCTCAAGACCACGGCCGTGCAGGACGGCGACGAGTGGGTCATCAACGGCCAGAAGGTCTGGACCACCCAGGCGCAGTTCGCCGACTACTGCTTCGTGCTCGCCCGGACCGATCCCGACGTCAAGAAGCAGGCCGGCATCTCCTACCTGCTCGTCCCGATGGACCAGCCCGGCATCGAGGTGCGCGGCATCGTCCAGCCCGACGGGACCGCCGAGTTCAACGAGGTGTTCTTCTCCGACGCCCGCTGCCCGATCGACAACGTCGTGGGCGGCGTCAACAACGGCTGGAAGGTCGCGAACGACACCCTCGGCTTCGAGCGGGGCATGTCCGCGACCACCGGCTACCGGCGCTTCGCCGAGGAGTACCGCCTGATGGTGGAGAAGGCCCAGGAGAACGGGGCCATCGAGGACCCGCTGATCCGCCAGCGGCTCATGGAGTACTACTCGAGGATCCAGATCATGCGGATCAACGGCCTCCGCTCGCTGACCGCCACGGTCTCCGGCAAGCGCGACATGGGCGTCACCGTGCTCGGCGCCACGAACAAGATGTTCTGGTCGGAGACCCACAAGGCCGCCATGGAGCTGGCGCTCGACATCTGGGGCAACGAGGCGCTGCTGTCGACGGCGGGCACCGACGGCTCGTCCTGGCCGGCGACCATGCGGGCCGAGGGCCGGGAGACCTACCCGGTCAGCCCGATGGTGTCGGCGTTCTTCTTCTCCCGCTCCGAGACGATCTGGGGCGGCACGTCGCAGATCCAGCGCAACATCGTCGGCGAGAAGGTGCTCGGACTGCCCCGCGAGCCGAAGCCGGCCGGCCAGAGCTGAGGCCCCCCGCCGGCCCGGCGCCACCGCCTCGCGGGACGGCGCTGACAGTGCCGGCGCAGCCCCCGGGGAGCTGAGCGCCCGCTCGGCGCTGCCACGGCGCGCCGCCGCGCCCCGACTACCGTCGTGGGCCGGACGGCGGCGAGGCAGCGCCCGCGCGCCGCGATCCGACCCACCCCCGTGAACGACCCGATCCCGCCCCCGTCACCTCGTCGTCCCGTCCCCTCGGACGGGGCGCCGCGCGTCGTCCGTCGGCAGCGGTCCGCCGCCCCGGAGCCGCCGCCGCGACGGTGGCCACGGCGCCTGCTCCTCGGCACGGTGGCGGTGGTGGGCGTGCTCGCGCTCGTGGCGGGGGCCGGCGCGGCGTGGGGCCTCTGGTCGTTCAACCGGCTCGGGCGCGAGGACCTCGACCTGGCCACCGCCAAGGACGACGAGCCGCGCAACTTCCTGGTCATCGGCTCCGACTCGCGGGCCGGGGTCGAGAAGGGGAGCCAGGGCTCCGGCGTCATGCTCGGGAAGGGCACGCCCGAGGGCCAGCGCTCCGACAGCATCGCCATCATGCGGATCGATCCCGGCGAGGAGCGCATCGACATGCTCTCCATCCCCCGGGACCTCTGGGTGCCGATCGCCGGGACCGGCGAGGAGCAGCGGATCAACACCGCCTACGCGCACTCGACGCAGACGCTCGTCGACACGATCCAGCAGGACCTCGGCATCCCGATCAACCACTACCTCGAGGTCGACCTCGCCGGCTTCCAGAACCTGGTGAACGCGATCGGCGGCGTGCCGATGTACTTCCCGAACGCGGTGCGCGACAAGAACTCCGGCCTGATGATCAAGAGCAAGGGCTGCGCCGTGCTCGACGGCTACATGGGCCTGGCGTTCGCCCGCTCCCGCCACCTGGAGTGGAGCGACGGCCTCGAGTGGCACTCCGACCCGACCGGTGACCTCGGCCGGATGACGCGCCAGCAGCTGCTCGTCCGCGCTGCGCTCGGCCAGGTCAAGGACCTCGGGCTCGACGACATCGGCTCGCTGAAGGGCATCGTCGACGCCGGCGTCGACAGCGTGACGCTCGACAGCAACATGGGCACCGGCGACATCATCGAGCTCGCACAGCGCTTCTCGGACTTCGACCCGGCGCAGCTGCAGACCCACAGCCTCCCGGTCGTCGGTCACCGGACCGACGGCGGCGCGTCGGTCGTCCTGCTCGACCAGCCCAACGCGCAGCCGGTGCTCGACATCTTCCGCGGCACCGCGACGAGCGCGGCCACCACGACCACCGAGCCGCCGCCCTCCGCCGGCGACATCACGGTCGACGTGTTCAACGCCACCGCGCGCCAGGGCGAGGCGCGGCGCGTGAGCTACGTGCTGGCCGACGGCGGCTTCGGCACCGGGACGGTCGACTCCGCACCCGAGCCGTCGACCGAGACCACGGTCCGCTACGCCAAGGGCGGCAAGGCGATGGCCCAGCTGGTGGCGACGTGGCTGGGCCCGACGCCGAAGCTCCAGGAGGACGGCGACCTGGCGCCCGGGCGCGTCACGGTCACGATCGGCGACGACTTCGAGCGCGTGGCCGAGCCCGCGGGCGTGACGACGCTGCCACCGACGGCCAGCGGCACCGGCGACTCCGCGGCCGCCCCGACGGCGGCGCCGACCACCACGACGACGGAGCCGGGCTGGACGCCGGGCGCATCGCCGGCCGGGGTGTCCTGCGACTGATCCGGGAGCGCGGCCGCACGACGACCGTGGGGCTCGCCTGGAAATGGGAATCATCCTCAGAAGTGGCTAGGGTGGTCACCGTGACCAGCCGCCGCCATTCGTTCGCCGCCGCCCTGCTCGTCGCCGTGTTCGCCGCCGCGCTCGTCGGGTGCGGCGACGACACCGCCGACGCCCCGGAGCCGAAGGGCGACTGTCCGGTCGGGCCGGTGCAGGTCGTGGTGTCGGTCGACCAGTGGGGCGACGTCGTCCGCCAGCTCGCCGGCGACTGCGCGGAGGTGACCACGATCGTCGACGGCGCCGCCGGCGATCCGCACGAGTTCGAGCCGACGCCGTCGGACGTCGCGGCGTTCGACGGTGCCGACCTCGTCGTCGTGAACGGGCTCGGCTACGACACCTGGGCCACCGACGCCGTGGCGTCCTCGTCGGGCGAGCCGAAGGTGATCGATGCGGGCGAGATCGCCGGGAGCGAGGTCGGCGACAACCCGCACGTCTGGTACGACCCGACCGTCGTCCGCGAGACCGCGACCGCGGTGACCCAGGCGCTGCAGGAGGTGTCGCCCCGGGAGGCCGAGGAGTACTACACCGACCGGTTCCAGCGGTGGGAGCAGGCGCTCGCGCCGTACGACGCGGCGATCGAGCGCATCCGCGCCGGCGCGACCGGTCGGCCGTACGCGGCGACGGAGTCCGTGTTCGACCTCATGGCCGCCGCGCTCGGGCTGACCGACGTGACGCCCTCGGGCTACCGCGACGCCGCAGCGAACGAGTCGGAGCCCGCCCCCGCCGACGTGGACGGGTTCGAGACGGCGCTCCGCGATCGGAAGGCCGACGTGCTGATCGACAACACGCAGACCGAGGGGCCGCTGCCGCAGCAGCTCGCCGACGTCGCGCGGCAGGCCGGCGTCCCCGTCGTCCCCGTGACCGAGACCGTCCCCGCCGACGCCGGCTCGTTCGTCGAGTGGCAGGTGGCCCAGCTGGACGCGCTGGCCGCGGCGCTCGGCCTGTGACCGGGCCGACCGCTCCCGCGCCGGCACCGCCGGTGGTGTCGCTCCGCGACGTCGAGGTGCGCCGCGGGGACCGGACGGTGTGGTCGCGCGGCACGTTCGACATCGCCGCCGGTTCGGTCGTCGGCGTGATCGGGCCGAACGGCTCGGGCAAGTCCACGCTCCTGCAGCTCCTCCTCGGCCTGCTCGACCCCGCCACCGGGACGGTCGAGGTGCTGGGCGGACCGGCCCGCCGAGGCGATCGCCGCATCGGGTACGTGCCGCAGGACGACGGTGCGCAGGTCGCGGAGGCCGTCCGCTGCCGGGACCTCGTCGCCCTCGGCCTGAGCGGCCATCGCTATGGGCCGGGCGGCCTCGGCGCCCGACGGCGCGAGCGCGAGGCGCGGGTGCAGGAGGCGCTGCACGACGTCGAGGCCGAGGCGTTCGCCGGGCGACGGATGTCGCAGGTGTCGGGCGGCCAACGGCAGCGGGTCGCGCTCGCCCAGGCGCTGGTGGACCGACCCGAGCTGCTCCTGCTCGACGAGCCGCTGGCCAACCTCGACGTGCGCAACCAGCACGAGGCGGTCCAGTTCATCGGCCGCGTCACCACCCGGCGGGCGGCCGAGGGCCGACCCGTCACGACGCTCGTGGTCACCCACGACATCAACCCGCTGCTGTCGGTGCTGACCGGTGCCGTGTACCTGCTCGACGGCCACCCGCACTACGCGGACATCGGCGACGTGGTCGACGAGGAGCTGCTCAGCCACCTCTACGGCACGTCGGTGCGGGTCGTGCGGACCGCGCAGGGCGACCTCTTCACGCGGAGCGGGTGACGCGCCGTGCTGACGCTGCTCGCAGACGTGGGCTACCAGCCCGAGTGGACCACCGTGATGTCCGCCTCGTTCATGCGCCACGCCCTGATCGCGGGGACGCTGGTGGCCCTCGCCGCCGGACCGATCGGGTACTTCGTCGTGGTCCGGCGCGACGCGTTCGCCGCCCACGCGCTCGCGCACATCGGGTTCCCGGGGGCGACCGCCGCGGTCCTGGTCGGCATCCCCGTCACCGCCGGGCTGGCGATCTTCTGCACCGGCGGGGGCATCGCCATCGGCCTGCTCGGCCGTCGGGCGGTCGACCGGGAGACGGCGACCGGCACGATCCTCGCCGCGTCGACCGCGCTCGGCGTGCTGTTCGCGTCGCTGGCGAGCGAGAGCGCGGGCAACGTGACGAGCGTCCTGTTCGGCAACCTGCTGGCGATCACCCCCGACCAGCTCCGCACGTTCGGGCTCATGACCGCGGGGGTGCTGGTGGTCCTGGTCGTGATCGCCCGGCCGCTGCTGTTCTCGTCGATCGACCCAGAGGTCGCGACCGCCAAGGGCGTGGCGACGGGCGTGCTCGGCCTCGTGTTCATGGTGCTGCTGGCCGTGGTCACGACGATGGCCGTGCAGGTCGTCGGCACGCTGCTGCTCTTCGCGCTGGTGATCACGCCGGCGGCGACAGCGCTGGCGATCACGGCCCGACCCCTGGCGGCGGTGGCGCTGAGCGCCGGCGGGGCGCTCGTGAGCGTGTGGGCCGGGCTCGTGCTGTCGGCCATGTTCGACCTGCCGCCGAGCTTCCCGATCGTCGCCCTGGCGTTCACGGGATGGCTGGTGACCACGCTGGTGGCCCGCCGGCGCCGCCGGCGGGGGTGAGTGCCCTCGGCAGGATTCGAACCTGCGCACACGGCTCCGGAGGCCGATGCTCTATCCCCTGAGCTACGAGGGCGGGGGCCCTCGAACGCGAGGGCAGCGGGTTGCGACCCTAGCGCACGGTGCTGACGCCTCCCGAACCGCTTCGTGGGGCCCGGCGGCTCGGCAGTACGATCCGCTCCTCCGACCTCGACCCCCGATCGGCTCGCCCCCGTGGAGCGTTCCCCAGATGCGTGACGTCCTGACCGCCGCCCTCCGAGACGCGCTGGCGTCGCTCGGCGTCGAGCCCCCGGCCGACGTCCACCTGGAGCGGCCCGCGCGCCGGGAGCACGGCGAGTTCTCGTCGAACGTCGCCATGGCCAGCGCCAAGCGGGCGGGTCGCAACCCTCGGGAGCTGGCACAGGAGCTGGCCGACGTGATCATGGCGGATCCGCCCCGGCACGTCGTCGGCGTCGAGGTCGCAGGTCCGGGCTTCGTGAACTTCCGGCTCGACCCGGGCTGGCTCCACGAGCTGGTGGGGACGGTGCTCGACGCCGGCGCCGACTACGGCCGGGCCGATGCCGGCGACCACACCAAGGTCATGGTCGAGTACGTGTCGGCGAACCCGACCGGCCCGGTCCACGCCGGTCACGCCCGGGGCGCCGTGTACGGCGACAGCCTCGCCCGGCTCCTGCGCTTCGTCGGCCACGAGGTGTCCGACGAGTTCTACGTCAACGACCGCGGCGTGCAGATGCAGGCCTTCGCCGAGTCCCTCGCCGCCCGGTCGACGGGGGAGCAGCCGCCCGAGGGCGGCTACATGGGGCAGTACATCGCCGACTGGGCCGCCGAGATGCCCGCCGGCGCCGACCCCCTCGAGTGGGGCGAGGCCCACGCGATCGCGGACCAGCAGCGGGTGCTCGCGCTGCTCGGCGTGGAGTTCGACACGTGGTTCTCCGAGCGGAGCCTCGTGGACGCCGGCGCGATCGACGAGACGCTGGCCGACCTGCGCGAGCGCGACATGGTCGAGGAGCGCGACGGGGCGGTCTGGCTCCGGTCGACCGTGTTCGGCGACGACAAGGACCGGGTGCTGGTCAAGAGCGACGGCGAGGTCACGTACCTGCTGCCCGACATCGCCTACCACCGGGACAAGTTCGCCCGGGACTTCGACCTCGTGATCAACGTCTGGGGCGCCGACCACCACGGCTACGTGCCGCGGATGAAGGCGGCCATCCAGGCGCTCGGCCACGACCCCGACGACCTCGAGGTCGTGATCACCCAGCTGGTGCGCCTGGAGCGCGACGGCGAGGAGGTCAAGATCTCGAAGCGGGCCGGCGACCTCATCACGCTCGAGGAGCTGGTCGACGAGGTCGGCGCCGACGCCGTGCGGCTGACCTACCTGCTGCAGTCGGTCGACTCGCCCCAGACGGTCGACCTCGGCCTCATCGTCCAGCAGTCCAACGAGAACCCGGTGTTCTACGTCCAGATGGCCAACGCCCGGATCGCGTCGATCGCGCGGGTGGCCGAGGAGCGCGGCATCGAGCGACGGCCGCTCGCGGAGGTCGACCTGTCCCTGCTCACCCAGGAGCGGGAGCTCGAGGTGCTGCGGCAGCTCGAGGTGCTCCCCGAGGTCGTGCTGCTCGCGGCGCGGGAGCGGGCGCCCCACAAGGTCACGACGTGGGTTCGGGAGCTCGCGTCGGCCGTGCACGGCTTCTACCACGACTGCCCGATCCTCCACCCCGACACGCCCGACGACGTGCGCCAGGCGCGGTGGTGGCTCGCCGAGGCGGCCGGGGTCGGGCTGCGCGTCGGCCTGGGTCTGCTCGGCGTGTCGGCCCCGGACCGCATGTGAGCGGCGAGGTGGACGACCCGCCCGTGGATGCACCGCTGCCGCCCGAGCTGCTGCCCGACACCGCGTCCGTCGCCGAGGACGGCCGGCTGTCGATCGGCGGCTGCGACCTGCTGGAGCTGGCCGAGCGGTTCGGCACCCCGCTGTTCGTCTACGACGAGGCGCACATCCGGGCGCGCTGCCGAGAGGCCGTGTCGGTGCTCGGCGACGGCGCGACCTACGCGTCGAAGGCGTTCCTGTGCCGGGCGATGGCCCGCCTCGCCGACGCCGAGGGCATGCGGATCGACGTGGCCACCGGCGGCGAGCTGCAGGTCGTGCTGGCCGCCGGCGTGCCGGCGTCGCGGACCGTCCTGCACGGCAACAACAAGTCGCTCGACGAGATCCGCCTGGCGCTGACCACCGGCGTGGGTCGCCTCGTGATCGACAGCGACGACGAGCTCGACCGCATCGAGGCGCTCGTGGCCGAGGGCCTGCCGGTGCCGAAGGTGCTCCTGCGGGTGAACCCCGGCATCGAGGTCCACACCCACGAGCACGTGCAGACGGGCAACCTCGACTCGAAGTTCGGGTTCCCGCTGCCGACAGGGCAGGCCGACGAGGCGGTCGCCCGGGCGCGCTCGTCCGCCGCGGTGGAGCTCGTCGGCCTGCACCTGCACATCGGCTCGCAGGTCTTCAGCGTCGACAACTTCCTCGAGGGCCTGCGCGCCGTGGCGCCGTTCGTCGTCGACGCCGACCTGCCCGAGTTCGTGGTGGGCGGCGGCCTCGGCGTGCCGTACGTGGCGGGGGAGTCCGCGCCGACGATCACCGAGTGGTCGACCGCCGTGGTCGACGCCTGCCGGACCGCGGGGATCACGGCCGAGATCGCGGCGGAGCCGGGTCGGGCCGTCGTCGGGGCCGCCGCGGTCACGCTCTACACGGTCGGCACAGTGAAGTTCATCCCCGGCGTGCGCACGTACGTGTCGGTCGACGGGGGCATGAGCGACAACCCGCGACCGGTCCTCTACGGGAGCGGCTACGAGACGTTCCTGCCCCGGGCTGCGTCGTCGCGGCGCGAGATGCCGATCCGGCTCGTGGGCAAGCACTGCGAGTCGGGCGACCTGCTGGTGCGCGAGGGCCGGGTGCCCGCGGACCTCGCCGTCGGCGACGTCGTGGCGACGCCGGTCACCGGTGCGTACGGCCACTCGATGGGCTCCAACTACAACAAGGTCCTCCGGCCGGCGGTGGTGTTCGTCGCCGACGGCGAGGCCCGGCTGGTGGTGCGGCGGGAGACGATCGAGGACCTGCTCGCCACCGACGTCGGCTAGATCTCGACGGTCGATCTCGGCGCCTCGCTCCCGTCTGCCCCGGGCGCCAACCCGTTGGGGGCGGTGGTGGTGGGGGCCGGTAGCGTGGGGGCGGTGAGCAACCCGTCGAGCGCTGAGCGCACCGTCAACATCGGCCTGCTGGGCTGCGGCAACGTCGGCGCGGCGCTCGTCGAGCTGGTCCGGGACCGTGGCGACGAGATCGCCGCCCGCACCGGCCTGCGACTCCAGGTGTCCCGCGTCGCGGTCCGGTCGCTGTCCAAGGAGCGCGGCGTCGACCTGCCCCCCGACGTCCTCACCACCGATGCCGAGTCCGTGGCGACCGATCCGGGTGTCGACCTCGTGGTCGAGGTCATCGGCGGGATCGAGCCGGCCCGCGAGCTCATCGTCGACGCGCTCAAGGCCGGCAAGCCGGTGGTGACGGCCAACAAGGAGCTGCTGGCCAACGTTGGCGGCGAGCTCTACGCCGTCGCCGAGAGCTCCGGCGTCGACCTCCTGTTCGAGGCCGCGGTGGCCGGCGGCATCCCGCTGGTGCGGCCGCTGCGCGAATCGCTCGTCGGCGAGGACCTGTCCCGGGTGATGGGCATCGTCAACGGCACCACCAACTACATCCTCACGAAGATGACCGAGGAGGGGTGGAGCTACGCCGAGGCGCTCGCCGAGGCGCAGAGCCTGGGCTACGCCGAGCGCGACCCGACCGCGGACGTCGAGGGCTTCGACGCCGGCGCCAAGGCGGCGATCATCGCCACGATCGCCTTCGGTTCGAAGGTCGTGGCGGGCGACGTCTTCCACGAGGGCATCGCCGGCGTCACGTCGACCGACATCGACCACGCCCGCCGGCTCGGCTTCCAGATCAAGCTGCTCGCCATCGCCGAGCGCTACGACGACGGGTCGGTGGCCGTTCGGGTCCACCCGGCGATGGTGCCCGACGCCCACCCGCTCGCGTCGGTGCGCGACAGCTTCAACGCCGTCTTCGTCGAGGGCGCCGCGGTCGGCGACCTGATGTTCTACGGGCGGGGCGCCGGCGGGTTCCCGACGGCCTCGGCGGTGCTCGGCGACGTCGTCGACGCCGCGGCCAACCTGGCCAAGGGCACGCACGCGTCGCTGGGCTCGTTCGCCAAGGCGCGCATCCGGCCGATCGACGAGCTGCGGTCCGCCTTCTACCTGAACCTGGTCGTCGAGGACCGGCCCGGCGTGCTCGCCGCGGTGGCGGGCGTGTTCGGCGCCCACGGGGTGTCGATCCGGTCGATGGAGCAGGAGTCGCTCGACGACGCCACGTCGGGCGCACGGCTCACGTTCATCACGCACGAGGCGCGCGAGGCCGACCTGCGGTCCACGTTGCAGGAGCTGCGCGGGCTCGACGCGGTGCGCTCGATCGGCTCGGTGCTCAGGGTCATCGGCCAGGACTGAGGGGAGCGACCGACGTGCGCTACGTGTCCACCCGCGGTGCCGCGCCCGTGCTCGGGTTCTCCGACGTCCTGCTCGCCGGGCTGGCCGACGACGGCGGGCTCTACCTGCCCGAGCGCTGGCCCGAGCTGCCGCCGCTCGAGGAGCTGCGCGGGCTGAGCTACCCCGAGGTCGCGGCCCGGGTCATGTGGCCGTTCGTCGACGGCGACGACGCCCCCGGCGCGCTCGACCGGGACTCGTTCGAGCGGCTCGTCCACGAGGCGTACGCCACGTTCGACACGCCCGACGTGTGCCCGGTCGTGCCGCTCGGCTCCGCCGGCGGCCCGGGGGGCGTCGAGGGCGACGGCCCCGAGCTGCACCTGCTCGAGCTGTTCCGGGGCCCGACGCTCGCGTTCAAGGACGTCGCGCTGCAGCTCGTCGGCCGGCTGTTCGACCACGTGCTCTCGGCGCGGGGCGACCGCGTGTGCGTGCTCGGCGCCACCTCCGGCGACACCGGATCGGCGGCCATGCACGCGTGCGCCGACCGGGCGTGCGTCGACATCGTGATCCTGTTCCCCGACGGTCGGACGTCCGACGTGCAGCGCCGGCAGATGACGACGCTCGACGCGGCCAACGCCCACGCCGTCGCGGTGCCGGGCACGTTCGACGACTGCCAGGACCTGGTGAAGGCGGCGTTCGCCGACGTGGCGTTCCGCGACGAGGTCCGGCTGTCGGCGGTGAACTCGATCAACTGGGCGCGGGTGATGGCGCAGGTCGTCTACTACTTGACCTCGTCGCTCTCGGTCGCACCCGACGGCGGACCGGTGAGCTTCGTGGTGCCGACCGGCAACTTCGGCAACATCCTCGCCGGGTGGGTGGCCAAGCAGATGGGCCTCCCGGTCGACCGGCTGGTCGTGGCGTCGAACCGCAACGACATCCTCACGCGCTTCTTCAGCACGGGGACGATGGCGATCACCGAGGTCGTGCCGACGACGAGCCCGTCGATGGACATCCAGGTCAGCTCCAACCTCGAGCGGCTGCTCTTCGAGGTGCTCGGCTGCGACGGCGCCGCACTGGCCGACCTGATGGCGGCGTTCCGGGCCGACGGGACGGTGTCGGTGCCGGTCGAGGTGCTGCAGCAGCTCCAGGCCGAGTTCGACTGCGGGCGCCTGGACGACGAGTCGGCGGCCGCGGTGATCCGCACCGTGCAGCAGCACACCGGGCTGCTCGTCGACCCCCACACCGCCGTGGGCATCGGGGTCGCCGAGGCGCTCGCCGACGGCGGTCCGCTGTCGGACCCGTCGGTGCCGGTCGTGTGCCTCGCCACCGCCCACCCGGCGAAGTTCCCCGACGCGGTCGAGGCCGCGGTCGGCGTCCGCCCCGCGCTGCCCGCCCACCTCGGCGACCTCTTCGAGCGCCCCGAACGCGTCGAGCACTGCGACGCCGACCTCGACGCCGTCGAGTCCCTCGTCCGCCGCGCCCTCCCCACCTACTGACCCCCCCGCCCCCGCCAACCCCCCCCGCCCGCCCCGCCCACGACTGTTACCGCACCTCCGCCCCGCCCCCGAACTTGGGGATGAGCGTTCGCTGAGCGATGCGTGGTCCCCAAGATCGCTGATCCGGGCTTCTTGGGGATGTCACCGAGGATCACGAGGTCAGCCATCGAGCTGGACGCGGCGGGTGACGTAGGTCGCGACGACGTCGTCGAGCACCGCGTCGCCCTCGTCTCGGACCTCGGTCGCGAGGACGCGCATCGTCAGCCACCCGGCGGCCGCAGCCGCCCGATCGCGGGCGCGGTCCCGGGCCATGTCCTTCTCGCGCGCGTGCCACGACCGGCTGTCGACCTCGACGATGAACATCGCCTCGGGCCATGCCCGATCGACGAACGCCTCGCCGTGATCCCAGCCCGGCAGCGGGTGTTCGCGCTGCGGTTCCGGGAGCACCGGACTGCGATGGAGGAGCTCGTCGAGGTCCCGTTCGGCGACGCTGCGCGGCGCCGGTCCAGCGGGTCGGCGCGCATCGAGCAGGTCCCGGAGCACGGCGATGTTGGTGCGCCCGCGACGGTTGCACCGACGCAGCGCACGGTCGATCGCTCCGATCGTCGTGAGCCGGTCGGTGATTGTGACGCGATCGAGCAGGTCGTCCATGCGCTGCGGCCGGAAGCGGGAGGAGACGTCGACGATTGCACGGGAGAGCGTCGTGACTCGGATGCCGTCAATCTTCACCACCATGTCGTCGTGCAGGTCGCACATGCGGTGCACCCGGATGCCGGCGTGCTGCTGGTTGCCTCCGGCCCGGATGCTGACCGCGACATCGAACGGCACGTTCAGCACGCCGGCGAGGTGCAGGGCCGACTCGTGGCTCGCCCACGCCTCGGGTCCCACCTGGAGCACCGCAGCTCGGATCTGCTGGCGTTCGGTCACGGCCGCAGCCGGGAACCGCCAGACCCGAGGGTGGACCGACTGCAGGGATCCCGCCCGGGTCGACCGGAGCACGGACTGCCGGTCGATGCCGAGGCGGATGGCCTGGTCGATGTGGAACACGCCGTCCTGGCGCTCGGCGATGCCCGCGAGTCGGGCGATGTCGGCGTCGTGCATGCACGGATCAGACTGCCCTGGTCCGGTCGTTGTCACCGGGGACCGATCCCCGGTCGCCTCGGGGATGTCCCCAAGAAGCCCGATCCGGCGTTCTTGGGGATGAGCGATCGCTGAGCGATCGCTGATCCCCAAGTTCGGTGGGGGCACCGTGGGGCGGGGGTGGGGACCGCGGGGCGTGGCGGGGCGGGGCGTGGGGGACCGGCCGGGCGGGCGCGAGTTCGGAGTTCGGGGTGGCGTCGGCCATGCTGTCGGGGTGCAGGAGGTCGAGACGTGAAGTACGTGGTGTGCGTCCCCGATGGTTGTGCCGACGAGCCGTTCGAGGGGCTGGGCGGTCGCACGCCGCTCGAGGTCGCGCACACGCCGGTGCTCGACGCGCTGGCGGCGCGGGGGACCGTCGGCCGGGCCGGCGTGATCCCCGACGGGATGCCGGCCGGCAGCGACGTCGGCAACATGGCGATCCTCGGCTACGACCCCGCCGAGTTCCACACCGGCCGCGCCCCGATCGAGGCGGCGTCGCTCGGGCTCAGGCTCCCGGCCGACCGGCTGGCCTACCGGTGCAACCTCGTCACGGTCGGCGATGACGGCACGATGGTCGACTTCGCGGGCGGCCACCCGTCGACCGAGGACGCGGCGAAGGTCCTCGAGGACCTCGACGCCACGCTCGGCCGCGGCAACCCGGACTCGCAGCTCGAGTTCCACGCCGGCGTCGAGTACCGCCACATCATGGTCGCCCCGGCGGACTGGCTCGACGCCGAGTGCATCCCGCCCCACGACCTCACCGGCAAGCCGGGAGTGTGGCCGACCGGCGCGGCGGCGGCCCGGCTCGACGAGGTCATGCTCGCCAGCCGCGCCGTGCTCGCCCGCCACCCCGAGGTCGACGCCAACCAGGTCTGGCTCTGGGGCCAGGGCTTCCAGCCGTCGATGCCGAGCTTCACCGACCAGCACGGCATCACCGGCGGCATCACGACCGCAGTCGACCTCGTCCGCGGCCTCGGCGTGCTGACCGACATGGCGCTCCCCGACGTCGAGGGCGCCAACGCCGGCTACGACAACGACTACGCGGCCCAGCGCGACGCCGCGCTCGCCGGGCTCGCCGACGGGCTCGACCTGTTCGTCATCCACGTGGAGGCGACCGACGAGGCCGGCCACGCCGGCGACGCCGCCGAGAAGGTCCGATCGCTCGAGCTGTGGGACGCCGAGATCCTCGCCGACCTCGTCCCTGCGCTCGACGACCTGGGCCCGTGGCGCCTGCTGCTCCTGCCCGACCACGCCACGCCGCTCCGCCTGCGCACCCACACCCCCGACCCCGTCCCGTACGTCCTCGTCGACAGCGCGGCCGACGGTCCCGGCGGCACCTACACCGAGGCCGGCGTCGCCGACGCCCCGGTCGTGCCCGGCCACGAGCTGCTCGGCCGCCTGATCGCCGGCTGACCGGGCCCGCCGGCCACCCGCCCGGCGCCCGCCCGACGGGTCCCGGATCGGGGGAGCGGGGCGCCGCACCCCACGTCCGGGTGGTTGCCCGATCGGACGGGCCCCGGGTATGGTGGACGACGTCGCACCGGCGGGGGCCGAGGGGGCGGCAGATCTCGAACCCTGATCGCAGGGCAACGTGTCCGTGACACAGCCCGGCGCAGCGTCCGATCCACTGCCGTTCCGCCCGCAGTCCCGCACCCGCTCCGACGGCACCCAGAACCGGGTCCACCCGGCTCCGGACGCCCCGGACGGGACCGGCACGTCCGGCGGGGATCCCCCCGATCCTCCCTGGCACCTCGCTTCCGGGTCGACCCCAGATCGAACCCCCGCACCGTCGGGGTCCCGATCCACCCCACCGCAGCCGCGATCCACGCCGCTGCACGAACACGAGGGACATCACACAGTGAGCCTGGACTCGATCGACGTCGACGGGCTCGAGCGCAAGGACCGCGCCGAGCTCGCCACGATCGCAGAGGCGCTGGGCGGCAAGCCCACGAGCCGCACGAAGAAGGCCGACATCATCGGCATGATCCTGGACCTCGCCGGCGTCACCTCGGGCGGGTCCGACCCGGACGCCGACACGAGCGGGTCGAACGGGAACGGCGCGACCGCCGATGCCGCCACCGACGGGTCCACCGCGCCCGACGCCGAGGCGGAGGACGCCGCGGCGCCCGTCGACGCGACGACCGAGGCGCCGGCGACCGAGGCCGACGACGACACCGACGGGTCGACCGCCGAGGCGACGACCTCCGACGATGACGACGACGCCGCCGAGGCCGACCGCGGCAAGGGCGACGCCCAGGGCCGCCAGGGTGGTCAGGGTCGCCAGAACGGCCAGGGCCGCAACCCCGGCCAGGGCGGCCAGAACCAGGGTGCACAGACCCAGGGCGGCCAGAACCAGGGCGGCCAGAACCAGGGTGGCCAGAACCAGGGCGCGCAGCAGGGCGACGCGGAGCCCGGCAACCGCCGCCGCCGTCGCCGTCGGGGCCGCGACCGCGACCGCCAGGGCGACGAGGCCGCCCAGCAGCCGCAGAACGACAACTGGGACGGCGAGCCCGTCGAGGTGTCCGGGTACCTGGACCTCCGCGACGAGGGCTACGGCTTCCTCCGGGTCAAGGGCTTCCTGCCGAGCCGTGACGACGTCTACGTCTCGGTCAAGCAGACCCGCCAGCTCGGCCTCCGCAAGGGCGACTTCCTCGAGGGCGCCAGCCGACCGGCCGGCCGCGGCGAGAAGAACCCGGCGCTGCTGCGCATCGACAAGGTCAACGGCCAGGATCCCGAGGTCGCCCGCAACCGCCCGCGGTTCGAGGACCTGACCCCGCTGTTCCCCGACGAGCGGCTCCACCTCGAGCGCGAGGACCTGCCGGGTGACATGACGTCGCGGATCGTCGACCTGATCGCCCCGATCGGCAAGGGCCAGCGCGGCCTGATCGTGTCGCCGCCGAAGGCCGGCAAGACGACGGTGATGAAGACCATCGCCCAGTCGATCGAGCACAACAACCCCGAGGTCCACCTCATGGTCCTCCTGGTGGACGAGCGTCCCGAGGAGGTGACCGACATGCGTCGGTCCGTCCGCGGCGACGTGATCGCGTCGACCTTCGACCGCCCGTCCGACGAGCACACCCAGGTCGCCGAGCTCGCGAGCGAGCGCGCCAAGCGCATGGTCGAGGACGGCAAGGACGTCGTCATCATCCTGGACGGCATCACCCGCCTCGCCCGGGCCTACAACCTCGCCGCCCCGGCCACCGGCCGCATCATGTCGGGCGGCATCGACACCGGCGCCCTGTACCCGCCCAAGAAGTTCTTCGGCGCGGCCCGCAACGTCGAGGAGGGCGGCTCGCTCACCATCCTCGCCACCGCGCTCGTCGAGACCGGCTCGAAGATGGACGAGGTGATCTTCGAGGAGTTCAAGGGCACCGGCAACATGGAGCTCCGCCTCGACCGCAGGGCCGCCGAGAAGCGGATCTACCCCGCGATCGACGTCGACGCGTCGTCCACCCGCCACGAGGAGCTGCTCTTCGAGCGCACCCAGCTCCAGCAGGTCTGGAAGCTGCGCCGCGTGCTCTCCGGCTTGGCCGCCGAGGGCAACACCGGCGCCGGCCTC
The DNA here is from genome assembly GCF_020715685.1 of Dermatobacter hominis. Classification (GTDB taxonomy): domain Bacteria; phylum Actinomycetota; class Acidimicrobiia; order Acidimicrobiales; family Microtrichaceae; genus Dermatobacter; species Dermatobacter hominis. The sequence continues at coordinate 1,446,317 of NZ_CP085840.1, read as the reverse complement.
GAGCTGCTCATCGATCGGATGCGCACGTTCCCCAGCAACGGCGTCTTCCTGGCCGAGATCGCCAAGGCGCCCGGAGTCCCGGGCTGATCGACGGCGCACGGCCGGGCCCGCTGGCCCGGTCGCCGCCGTTCCGGCCATACTGATCCGTCCCCCCAACGCTTCGAACAAGAGGGTCCCGCTCGGAAACCGGGGCCCGTCACGGAGAGACCAATGAAGCCCGGCATCCACCCCGACTACCGCTACGTCGTGTTCCAGGACACCTCGTCCGGTGACAAGTTCCTGACGCGGTCGACGATCGAGACGTCGGAGACGACGACCTGGGACGACGGCAACGAGTACCCGCTGGCCAAGGTCGAGATCTCGGCGTTCACGCACCCGTTCTTCACGGGCCAGATGAAGATCGTCGACACCGCCGGTCGCGTGGAGCGCTTCGAGCGCCGCTACGGCAGGCGCCGCAAGGGCGCCAAGGCCGACGCCGGCGACGCCGCGGAGTGACCCGGCCGCTCGGTCCCCGAGCGGTCCCCGCCGCGGCGCCGCACGGCCCGCGGCACCCCACCACCCCAGGAGCCGTGCCGTGGCGATGAGCGACGAGCAGCGCGCCCGGCTGCTGCGCGCCCAGCTGGCCGCCCTGGTCCGCGACCTCACCGGTGCGACCGTCGAGGCGGGCTCGATCGGGGCCAACGCCGCGGTGGCCGACGACGGCACCGCGTACGTGCTGTCGCAGGTCGCCGACGCCGCCACGCTCGCCGGCTCGATCGCGTGGGCGCTCCGCCAGGACGCGTCCTCGCTGGTGCTGTTCACCGACGACCTCGGTGGCGACGTCGCCCGGATGGCCGGCTACTTCGACCTGCCGATCGAGGTGCGCTCCGTCCAGGGGGCGGGCTCCGTCCCGGTCGAACCGGCGCCGCTGCCCGAGGTCGCCCCGGCGCTCCACGACCCGGAGCTCGAGTCGCAGCTCCGCGACGCGGGTCTCGAGGTGGTCGTCGAGGACGGCATCGTGCGCGGCGAGGTCCAGGGCCTCGAGGTCGCGCGCCTCGTCGTGTGGCCCGAGGAGTCGGGCGGCGACGGCCTGCTCCACCTCGAGGCCGGCGTCGGTCGCTTCGACCGCGACGCGACGGCCGCCATGCACCAGGGTGAGCCGCCCACCACGACGCTGGCCCGCTCCGTCTCGACGGTGCGCGCCGAGCGCGTGCCGGGGCGCGCCGCCCACCCGCTGTCGAGACTGGCCCGCGAGCGCTGGCTCCGCCGGTCGCTGGTCGAGGACCCGTCGCTCGTCGGCGCATCGTCGCTCGAACCGATCGAGACCACGGTGCGCCGCGACAGCGTCCGCGACGTCACGCCCGCGGCCGCGGCGGGGACCGCCGCCGATGGCGGGCCGCTCGTCGTGGTCTGCTCGACCGGCGCGGATCTCTCGTTCGTCCCGGTCGCCGCCGACACCCGTGCGTGGCGCGACCCCGCCGCCCGGCTCGTCCTCGCGGTCCCGGCCCGGGACCGGCTCCCGACCCTCGACCGCCTGGCCGGGCTGCTGCGGCCGCCCGCGACCGTGGTGACGGTCCCGGCGCCCTGGCTCGACGAGGACGGGGCCGAGGGCGGTCGGTCGTGAGCGATCCGTCGCTGCTCGCCCGCGCCGAGGGGCTCGAGCGCGAGCTGGCCGACACCGAGGCGCGACTGGCCGACCCCGAGGTCGTGTCCGACCAGCGGCGGTACGTCGAGATGTCTCGCCGGTACCGCGCCCTGCAGCCGATCGTGGAGCGGGCCACCGCCCTGCGGACCGCGACCGAGGACCTGGCCGCGGCCGAGGAGCTGCTCGCGTCGTCGAGCGGCGACGAGCGCGAGGCGTGGCGCGAGGAGGCGAACGCGGCGCGCCGGACGATCGAGCAGCTGGAGGGCGAGCTCCGGATCCTGCTGCTGCCCCGCGATCCCAACGACGGGCGCGACGTGATCGTCGAGATCCGCGGCGCCGAGGGCGGCGAGGAGGCCAACCTGTTCGCCCGCGACCTCCTCGAGATGTTCCGCGGCTTCGCCGAGCGGCGGGGCTGGACGGTCGAGGTGCTGTCGAGCTCGCCCTCGGACCTCGGCGGCGTGAGCGAGGTCGTGCTCCGCCTGGCCGGCGACGGCGTGTGGACGCGGATGAAGTTCGAGGCCGGTCCCCACCGGGTGCAGCGCGTGCCCGTGACCGAGTCGCAGGGGCGCATCCACACCTCGTCCGCGACGGTGGTCGTCCTGCCCGAGGCGGACGAGGTCGACGTCGAGATCGATCCCAACGACCTGCAGGTCGATGTGTACCGCTCGTCGGGCCCCGGCGGGCAGTCGGTGAACACCACCGACTCCGCCGTGCGGATCACCCACGTGCCGACGGGGCTGGTCGTGTCGATGCAGGACGAGAAGAGCCAGCTGCAGAACCGGGCGAAGGCGCTGCGCGTCCTGCGGGCCCGGCTGCTGCAGCTCGAGCAGGACCGGGCCGCGGCCGAGGCGTCGGGCCAGAAGCGGGCGCAGATCGGCGGCGGTGGTCGCAGCGAGAAGATCCGCACCTACAACTTCAAGGAGAACCGGGTCACCGACCACCGCATCGGCATGACCGTCTACTCCCTCGACAAGGTGCTGGCCGGCGAGCTCGACGCGATCAGCGACGCGCTCGTCGCCGACGAGCAGGCGCGCAAGCTCGCCGAGCTCGGGTGAGCGGCGTGGACGGTGCCGGGGGGCCGGACGGGGACGGCGACGCCGACCTCGCCGGGACGGTCACGTGGCGGGAGCTGCTGGCCGAGACGATCGACCGGTTGACGGGCGCCGGCCCGGTCGGGGAGCGCGACGCCGAGGCGGTCCGCAGCGACGCCGGCCGCATCGTGGCCGAGGCGGCGGGCGCCACCGACGCCGAGCTGTTCCTCGTGCTCGGGGATCGGGCCACCGTCGGCGGGGTCACCCGCCTGGACCGGATGGTGGCGCGGCGCGCCGCGGGGGAGCCGCTGCAGTACGTGCTCGGCCACTGGCCGTTCCGGTCGCTCGACCTGATGGTCGACCGCCGCGTACTGATCCCCCGGCCCGAGACCGAACAGGTCGTCGAGGTCGCGCTGCGCGAGCTTGACCGCATCGGCGGCCGGGAGCGGCCGACCACGGTCGTCGACCTCGGCACCGGGTCGGGCGCGATCGCGTTGGCGATCGCCACCGAGCGGGTCCGCACCGCCGTGTGGGCGACCGACGTCAGCGGCGACGCGCTCGACGTGGCCCGCGCCAACCTGGCGGGCACCGGCCGAGCGGGCGCCCGCGTGCGCATGGAGCAGGGGGCGTGGTTCGCGGCGCTGCCCGACGAGCTGCGTGGCACGGTCGACCTGGTCGTCACCAACCCGCCCTACGTCCCCGACGGCGCCGACCTGCCGGCCGCCGTCGCGGACTGGGAGCCCGCCGGCGCCCTGTTCGCCGGGGCCGACGGGCTCGACGACCTCCGGCGGATCCTCGACGACGCCCCGGCCTGGTTGACCGACGACGGCGCGCTGGTGTGCGAGCTGTCGCCGGAGCAGGGTCCGGTCGCGGTCGAGCTGGCGCTGGGGCGGTTCGTCGAGGCCGAGCTGGCAGCCGACCTCAGCGGTCGGGACCGGGCGCTGGTCGCCCGTCGCCCCCGCCGCAGCTGACCCGCACCCGCTCTGTCCCGGCTGGAGGTGCTGAACGGCACCGCGAGCCGTGACAGAGCGGGGGCGGCAGGTCAGTTCGAGCCGGGGACGACCAGGATCTTCGCGTGGGCCTCGGGGTCGCCGAGGGCGGTGAACGCGCCGGCGACGCCGTCGAGGTCGACCCGGCCCGTGATCATCGGCGTGACGTCGAGCTCGCCCTCGGCGATCCGGCGGAGCGTCGTCTGGAACTGCAGCGGGTCGTAGCCCAGCACGAACTGCAGGTTCAGCTCCTTGCCGACGGCGATCATCGGCCGGAACGTGTCGGGCACCATGCACACGCCGACCACGAGGATCTGCGAGCCCCGGGGCGCGTCGACCACGGCGGCGTCGAGCATGCCCTCGACGCCCACGGCCTCGAACACGACGAGCGGCTTGGATCCGTCGACGCGCCGCCAGGACGCGACCGCGCCCTCCTCGGCCGGGTCGACCACCTCGGTCGCGCCCATCGTGGCGGCCAGGGCGCGCCGGGCGGGCGAGAAGTCGGCGGCGACGATCACCTCGACGCCCGCCAGCCGCAGCGCGGCGACGACGGCCAGGCCCACGGGACCGCAGCCGAGCACGACCGCGGCGTGCCGGGGGGTGGCGCGGCTCATCTCCACCGCGTGCAGGCCCACGGCCATCGGCTCGGTCAGCGCCGCGAGCTCGGCGTCGAGCCCGTTGGGCACCTTCATCGTCAGCATGTCGGACAGCACGAGCTGCTGGCCGTAGCCGCCGGGGTAGTCGTTCGAGTACCCGACGGCGTGCACGCCGCCGGCGTCCATCACGATCGGCAGCGACACCACCACGTCGCCCGGGGTGCAGTTGCCGACGTTGTCGCCGACCTCGAGCACGCGGGCCGAGAACTCGTGGCCCATCACGACGTCGCGGGCCGGGTCCATCACCCGGGGCGCGATCCCGCCCGGCTCGACCGCCGCCTCGGACATCTCGACCATCCGGTCGGCGTGGTGCAGGGCGTGCAGGTCCGAGCCGCAGATCCCGCAGGCGAGGACCTCGGCGAGCACCTGGCCCGCCTGCAGGTCGGGGACCGGGAACTCGTCGACGACGAGCTCGCCCCCACGCATCACGACGGCCCTCACCGCCGCACCTCCACGGTGCTGTCCATGACGTGTCCCCCTGTCGTCCGGGGGGCACGAACTGCTGCGGCACCCCCTCCGGGCCGACAGTAGTGTGAACGGCGCACCGCACGTCCGTGACGAGGTGCGCAGCGACCGCTCCGGAACGGGGGATCCGATGGCCCGAAAGACCAACGACGACGTCGCCTGGTTGTCGTCCGTGCCGTTCTTCGAGGGGTTCTCCGACGACGAGCTGCACCGCGTGCTGGACCTGTCGGACCAGATGGAGGCCGCCGCCGGGACCGTGCTCGTCGACCAGGGCGATCCGGGGACCGACTGCTTCGTGATCGTCGAGGGCCAGGCCAGCGTGTACGTCCGCGGCGAGCACGTCGCCACCTCGGGCCCGGGCTCGATGGTGGGGGAGATGGCGCTCATCGACCACCGGCCCCGCACCGCGACCGTCGTGGCCGACACCGACGTCAAGCTCCTGCGGTTCCGGACGAAGGCGTTCCGCACGCTGCTCGACGAGATGCCGAAGGCCTCCGAGCGCGTGATGACCACGCTCCGGTCCCGGCTCGAGCGGGCGGAGGCGGACCGATGACCGTGCGCATCGCCCTCGGGGCGGACCACGCGGGCGTCGATCTCAAGGACCTGCTCGGCAAGCACCTGGCCGACCGCGGCGTCGAGATCATCGACCTCGGCACCCATGGTCACGACCGCGTCGACTACCCCGACTTCGGCGCCGCCGTCGGGCGTGCCGTCGCCGGCGGTGACGCCGACCTCGGCCTGTGCGTCTGCGGGTCGGGCATCGGCATCGCCATCGCCGCCAACAAGGTGCCGGGCGTGCGCGCCGCCACCGTGCACGACTCGACCTCGGCGCGCCTGGCGCGCGAGCACAACGACGCGAACGTGATCTGCATCGGCGAGCGCCTCACCGGGGAGGAGGTGGCCAAGGACGCGCTCGACGCGTGGTTGGACGCCGAGTTCCAGGGTGGCCGCCACGCCGGTCGGGTCGCGAAGATCGCGGACCTCGACGTCGGTCTCGGCTGAGCCCGACCACCGATCACGTCCGCCGACGGCGGACCCGAACGACAGGACCCCCGCCATGCCCTGGCCCACCCAGCCGGACACCGATATCACCGAGCTGATCGACCGCGAGGTCGAGCGCCAGAACACCGGTCTGCAGCTGATCGCCTCGGAGAACTTCACGTCCCCGGCGGTCATGGACGCCGTGGGCTCGGTGCTGACGAACAAGTACTCCGAGGGGTACCCCTCGAAGCGCTACTACGGCGGCAACCAGGTCGTCGACGAGATCGAGGACATCGCCCGCCGCCGCGTCTGCGAGCTGTTCGGGGCCGACGCCGCGAACGTGCAGCCGCACTCCGGTGCCAACGCCAACCTGGGCGTCTACCTGGCCCTGCTCGACGCCGGCGACACCGTGCTCGGCCTGAGCCTCGACCACGGCGGCCACCTGACGCACGGCTCGCCCGTCAACATCTCGGGCCGCTTCTACGACTTCGTGTCGTACGGCCTGACCCCGAGCGACGAGCGCCTCGACCTCGACCAGCTGCGCGACCTCGCCCTCGAGCACCGGCCGAAGATGATCGTCGCCGGCGCGACCGCCTACCCGCGGATCATCGACCCGGCCCCGATCCGGGAGATCTGCGACGAGGTCGGCGCCCTGTTCCTGTTCGACGCCGCCCACATCGCCGGCCTGATCGCCGGCGGCGCGCACCCGAACCCGGTGCCCTACGCGGACGTGGTCACGTTCACCACGCACAAGACGCTGCGCGGGCCGCGCGGCGGCTGCATCGTCTCCCGGGCCGAGCACGCCGCGGCGATCGACAAGGCGATCTTCCCCGGCCTGCAGGGCGGTCCGCTCGAGCACGTGATCGCGGGCAAGGCGGTGGCGTTCGCCGAGGCCGCCACCCCGGAGTTCGGCGACTACGCCCGCCAGATCGTCGCCAACGCCGCCGCGCTGGCCGACGCGCTGGGGGAGCGGGGCTTCCGCCTGGTCTCGGGCGGCACCGAGAACCACCTGATGCTCATCGACCTGCGCACGTTCGACGAGGAGCTCACCGGCAAGGACGCGCAGAACGCGCTCGACGACGCCGGGATCACGCTCAACAAGAACACCGTCCCCGACGACCCGCGCTCGCCCTTCGTCACCTCGGGCCTGCGGATCGGCACCCCGTCGGTCACCACCCAGGGCATGAAGGAGCCCGAGATGGTGCAGATCGCCGAGCTGATGACCCGGGTGCTGGCCGACACGGGCGATACGGCCGAGATCGCCGCGGTCCGCGACGACGTCCGGGCCCTCTGCTCGAAGTTCCCGGTCTACTGACCGGGCCTGGTCCCCGGTCGACTCAGGCGCCCCCGCGGCGCTTGAGCACCACGCCGACCGTGCGGGCGAGGATCGCCAGGTCGGTGACCAGCGACCAGTTGTCGACGTAGGAGAGGTCGAGCCGGGCGTAGGTCTCGAGCGAGGCGGTGTAGCGACCGCTGACCTGCCACATGCCGGTGATGCCGGGCTGGACCCGCAGGCGCTCCCACAGGGCCTCGTCCCACTGGTCGGCCTCGTTGGGCAGCGCCGGCCGGGGGCCGACCAGGCTCATGTCGCCCTTGACGACGTTGAACAGCTGCGGGAGCTCGTCGATCGAGGTCGCCCGCAGCAGGCGACCGACCCGGGTCACCCGCGGATCGTCGGTCATCTTGAACATCGGGCCGGCGGCCTCGTTCATCGCCTGCAGCTCCGCGAGCCGCTCCTCGGCGTCGTGGACCATGGTCCGGAGCTTGTAGAGCTCGAACGGGACCCCGTCCTTGCCGACCCGCTCCTGGCGGAAGATGACGCCCTTGCCCGAGGTGACCCGGATCGCCAGGGCGGACAGCAGCAGGATCGGGCTGACGAGCACGAGGCCGATGCTGGCCGCGACCAGGTCGAAGCCCCGCTTGGCGACCCGGCGCCAGCTGAACTGCGCGACCGGCTCGACGCACATGACCGGGTACCGGCCGAGCGGGCGCACGGAGATCCGGCTGGACGAGATGTCGCGCATGGCCGACGTCAGCTCGACGTAGAGGCCTTCGCGGGTCAGGTCCCGGATGAGCCGGTTCGCCGACTCCTGGTCGATGCCGGTGGTGGCGACGATGACGCCGCTGGCCTTGGTGGCCCGCACCAGGTCGAGCACCTCGGTGGTGCGGCCGAGGTACGGGCCGAGGTCGTGGCCGGCGCGCAGGTCGATCACGGGCCCGATCGGCACGTCGGCGACGAAGCCGACGACCTGGTAGCCGAGCTCGCGGTGCTCGCCGAGGGCGGAGGCCACCTCGGTGGCCTCCTCGTTGCGGCCGACGATGACCACCCGACGGGTCATCACGCCGCGGGCCCGGAACTCGTTGATGACCCGGCGGGCGAGCTCGCGCTCGAGGACCAGGGTCGCGGTGACGCTGAGCGCGACGACGACCAGCCAGGATCGCGACAGCTCCTCCTGCAGCAGCACCGAGATGCCGGCGAGCACGAGGATGCCGGCCAGCACGGAGTTGACGATCCGGCGGACCTCCTCGAGGCGGCGGCTGATCCGGCGGGCCTGGTAGAGGCCCTGGTGCGCGTAGAGGACGGGCCAGATCGGCAGCGATGCGAGGGCGGTCGGCAGGAGGCGCTCGGCGTGCGGATCGGTCCAGCCGGCCCAGGTGGTCACGGCGGTGGCGATGGCCAGGCCGCAGATCGTCGCGACGAGGTCGGCGCCGACGAGCGCGGCCTTGAGCTGGAGGGAGAACGGGATCCGGCGCAGCCGGCCCGGGCGCGGTCGGTCGCCGACGACCGACAGATCCGTGACCGGGAGCTCCGAGGTGGTGGGCTCGATGCTCACGCTGTTGCGGGCGAGCTGGGCATCCGCGTGCGATGACAGCGGACGTGGCCCGTCCTGCACTCGCGAGGCCTGGCCCCACTCCGGCTGCATCTGTCCCTCCTGCCACCGGGACGTCGCTGCACCTGGGTGACCGGCCTTCCTCGTCCGGTCACGATTCCCTTCCCAGCTGCCCCAGCGTCACCCGTCGTTCACCGGGCGTTTGTACCACATCCATCGGACGGCCGACAGGGTCCTCGCCGCCTCCAACAGAGGTCACACACGCCGGCGCTAGTGTCGCACGAGTGCGCGACTACCTGATCGTGATGGCGGTCTCGATCGCCGCCACGGCAGCGTCGGTGCCCTGGCTCCGCTCCCTCTCGCGCCGGGTCGGGGCGATGGCCCACCCCTCCGATCGGAGCGTGCACGCGACGGCCACCCCGGTGCTCGGCGGCGCCGCGCTCTTCATCGGCCTGCTCGCCGGCGTCGGCGTCGCCGCCCTGCTGCCCGACCTCGACCCGGTGTTCCAGACCCCGTCCAACGTCATCGGCGTCCTCGTGGCCGCGGCCGTCATGTTCGTGACCGGCCTCGTCGACGACATCCGCGACGTCTCGCCGCCCGCCAAGCTCGCGGGCATGGTGCTGTCGGGCTCGGTCCTGACGCTCGTCGGCCTCACCGTCATCTACTTCCGCGTGCCGTTCCTCGGCTTCACCGTCCTGCCGCCCGACCTGTCCGCGCTCGTGTCGGTGCTGTGGGTGGTGGTCATGGCGAACGCGGTCAACCTGATCGACGGCCTCGACGGCCTGGCCGCCGGCATCGTGGCGATCGCGTCGCTCGCCTTCTTCCTCTACGGCTGGCGGCTGCTCGACGTGGGCGTGCTCGACCCGTCGAACGTCGGCCCGCTCATCGCCATCGTGACCGCCGGCGCGTGCATCGGGTTCCTCCCGTTCAACATCAACCCCGCGAGCATCTTCATGGGCGACAGCGGCGCGCTGCTGCTCGGGCTGCTGCTCGCTTCGTCGACGATCGCGGTCGGCGGGCAGTCCGACGACCCGTTCTCGGGCCAGTCGTGGTTCTTCTTCGCGCCCCTGGTGATCCCGCTGTTCATCCTCGGCGTGCCGCTGCTCGACACCGCGTTCGCGATCGTCCGCCGGGCCACGCGTCGCTCGGGCGTCGCGACCGCCGACAAGGCGCACCTGCACCACCGGCTGATGGACCTCGGCCACGGGCATCGGCGCACGGTCGCGATCCTCTGGGCCTGGACCGCGCTGCTGAGCGCGTTCGTGCTGATCCCGGTCTTCACGAACCGGGGCAACGGCATCGTGCCGCTGGGCCTCCTGGCGCTCGGCCTCGCGCTGTTCACCGTCTTCGCCCCGCGGCTCGGGGAGCTGCGGGCCCGCTCCTGACGGCCCCGCCCCTGACGGAGCAGCCTCGACGAGCGCGCCCCGGCCGGCCGGGTCCGGGGCGCGCCGCTCAGGAGGCGGTGACGGTGTCGGTGTCGACGCCGGAGCGGATGACCGAGCCCGGTCGGGCGTCGGTGGCGGCGCCGTCGCGCACGACCTCGACCCCCGACACGTACACCGACCGCACGCCGACGGAGCCGGCGTAGAGGCGACCGGTGCCGCCGGGGAGGTCCTCGACCATCGAGAGCATCTCGGAGTCGACGACCTCGGGATCGAACAGCACGAGGTCGGCGTGCGCGCCCTCGCGGATCACGCCGCGGTCGCGGAGGCCGAACAGCGCGGCGGGCACCGACGTCATCATCCGCACCGCGTCCTCGAGCGTCGTGAGCTTGCGCCCGCGGAGGCTGTCGGCGAGGAACCGCGTCGGGTAGTTCGCGCCCTGCATGCGGTCGAGGTGCGCGCCGGCGTCGGAGCCGCCCAGCATGACGGCGGGGTGCTGCCAGGCCTGGCGGCGCAGCTCCCAGGACTCGGGGTCCGCATCGGTCGCCCCGGGCCAGAGGACGGTCTGCAGGTCGTCGGCGATGACGATGTCGAGCAGCGCGTCGAACGGCGTGGTGCCGCGCTCCGCGGCGATGTCGCCGACGCGCCGGCCCGTCAGGCCCTCGTTCTCGGGCGAGAACGTGTCGCCGATGACGTAGGTGTCCCACCCGGTCAGGCGGGCGAACACGCCGGCGTCGGGCGACGCCGCCCGCTCCTCCATGAACCGCCGCGTCGCCGGGTCCTCGAGCTTCTCGATGCGCTCCGGCACCGGCAGCCCGAGGATGTCGCCCCAGTCCGGCATCATGTTCAGCGCGCAGTAGTTGAGGAAGCTCATGTTCATGCCGACGATCACCGGCATCGTGAGCGCCACGACGCGGGCGCCCGCCCCGGCGGCCCGGTCCATCGCGGCGAGCTGGTTGCGGTACCGCTCGGGCGCGTGGGAGTCGACGGTCAGCACGTTCCAGTTCAACGGCCGGTTGCCGGCCTTCGAGAACCGGATCATGAACTCGACCTCGTCGTCGTCGAAGCCGTCGAGGCAGCCGTCGGACGCGAACTCGAGCGTGGTGCCGTCGTGCTCGGAGACGACCTCGGCCAGCGCCAGCAGCTCGGGCTCCTCGGCCCAGCGCGACGCCACGGGCTGGCCGTCGCCGTCGGAGTGGGTGCGGGCCCGGGTGGTGGAGAAGCCGAGGCCGCCGGCGCGGATCGACTCGGCCAGCAGGTCCCTCATCGCCCGGAGCTGGTCGTCGGAGGGCTGCGAGCCGACGGCGTCGGCGCCCATCACGCGGCGCCGCAGCGCGCAGTGGCCGACGAGGAACCCGGCGTTGACGGCCAGGTTGCCGTCGAAGCGGGCGAGGTACTCGTCGAAGGTCTCCCAGTCCCACTCGATGCCCTGCTCGAGCGCGGCGAGCGGCATGCCCTCGACCTTGGCCATCATGCGCCGCGTGTAGTCGCCGTCACCCGGCGCGAGCGGGGCCAGCGTGAAGCCGCAGTTGCCGCCGATCACCGTGGTCACGCCGTGCACGCTCGACGGCGACGCGGTCGGGTCCCAGAGGAGCTGCGCGTCGTAGTGGGTGTGCGGGTCGACGAAGCCGGGGCAGAGGACCAGGCCGGTCGCGTCGACCTCCTCGGCCGCGCCGTCGAGCTCGCCCGAGCCCGGCTCCGCCACGACGGCGATGCGGCCGTCGGCGATCCCCACGTCGCCGAGGCGGGACGGCGCCCCGGTGCCGTCGACGATGGTGACGTTGCGGATCGCGAGGTCCACGCGAGCTCCCCCTGGTGAGATTCGTCGGGATGGCGCACGGCCACCGGTGGGTGGTTTCGTGCGGGGTGATTGACGTGAATCTGACGGTCTGTCAGATTCTTCGTCCATCGTTGCAGAGCCGCACCCGGGACGGCAACGCGACCAGGGGCTCCGACGGCTCCGGGACCGGCCAGCCAGGGGCGCCGGGGTTCGAGCCGTCGGGCACAGGTGACGGAGGTCATCTGGTAGAAACCACCGGACGCGACCGGGGCCGAGGCGGGCAACCGTCGGCACATCCCGTTCGGCACAGGGGCACACGTTCAGGTTCACAGGGGGTCAGAACAGATGGACGGTCAGTTCACTCATGGACGCCTTCGCAGGGGTCGCATCCGGATCGGGGGGCTCGTCGCGCTGTTCGCCGCGATCGCGCTCGTCGCGGGTGCGTGCGGGGCGTCCGGCGGGAGCGGTGAGGAGGCCGAAGGGGACGGCTCGACCACGACGACCGCGGCGGGCGGCACGGCCACCAGCGCGAAGTGGGGCGACATGGACTCGCCCTGCGGCGAGGGCGACCTGAAGGTCAAGGACGGCGAGGGCGGCACCGGGACCGACAAGCTCTACATCGGCGTGCCGAACGACCGCGGCGCCGAGATCCGCCCGGGCCTCAACAAGGAGGTCTGGGACGCGTCCCAGTCCTTCGCCGCCTGGTGCAACGAGCAGGGCGGCATCGGCGGGCTGCAGATCGAGCTCGTCGACCTCGACGCGAAGCTCTTCCAGGTCGAGGCGGCCATGTCCAAGGCCTGCACGTCGGTGTTCGCCCTCGTCGGCGGCGCCTTCACGCAGGACAACATGGAGTTCACCGGCAAGGACGGCTCGGACTTCCACAAGTGCAAGCTGATCGATATCCCGGCGTTCGCCGTGTCTGTGGAGAAGGGCCTGTCCAACGGCCAGGTGCAGCCGCTGCCCAACCCGCCGAACAAGAAGTCCGAGCAGTGGATCATGGACTTCAAGGAGGTGTACCCGGAGGAGTCGAAGAAGAACATCGTCGTCGCCGGCGAGCTCCCGTCGCTGAAGTCGGTCCACATGCAGTACGACGCCGCCGTCCAGGAGGTGGGCGGCATCGAGCAGCTCGACCCGCTGTCCTACCCGGTCACGGGCATGGCCGACTGGACGCCGCTCGCCCAGAAGGTGATCGACAGCGGCGCCGGGTCCCTCTACTGGATCGGCGAGCCGTCGAACGCCGCGAACCTCATGGCCAAGCTCAAGGAGCAGGGCTGGGAGGGCATCGCGCTCAACGAGACCAACGTCTACGACGCCAACTACTTCTCCGCCGGTCCGCAGGCGGTCGAGGGCTCGGTCGTGCGCCTGGCCTTCCACCCGTTCGAGGAGGCCGACAAGTGGCCGGCCATCAAGCAGTACCAGGACTCGCTGAAGAAGTACGTGCCGGACGGCAAGGAGGCCGCGCTCGGCCTGCAGAGCACGTCCGCCTGGCTGCTGTTCGCCACCGCCGTGAAGGCCTGCGGTGAGAAGAACGGCGGCGTCGTCGACCGCACCTGCGTGCTGCAGGAGGCCGCGGCCCAGAAGGACTGGACCGCCGGCGGCACCCACGCCCCGACCGATCCGGGCGGCGACCCGCCGGAGTGCGGGATGCTCGTGGTCGTGAAGGACGGCGAGTTCGAGCGCCTGTACCCCGAGATCGGCGGCAAGGGTGACGACCAGGACGGCTTCCACTGCCCCGAGGGCAGCATCGCCACCGTGACCGAGGAGCTCCCGGCCAAGGGAGCGGTCGACCCGTCCCGGCCGATCTGAGGACCGACGCCACCGTGACCACGCCACGACCGCTCGATCCCTCGAGGAGCTGAGTTGGACAAGTTCCTGACGTTCACCATCGCCGGTCTGTCGACCGCCGCCATCTACGCCATCGCGGCCTCCGGCCTCGTGGTGACCTACACGACCTCGGGCATCTTCAACTTCGCCCACGGTGCGTTCGGGATGCTCGCGGCGTTCGCCTACTGGCAGGTGAACCAGGGCTGGGGCGTCCCGGTCATCCCCTCGGTGATCCTGGTCGTGTTCGTGATGGCGCCGCTCTTCGGGGCCGGGATCGAGCGCGGGATCATGCGCGGGATCGAGGGCGCGTCGGAGGTGGTGAAGATCGTCGTGACGGTCAGCCTCATGGTGGCGCTGCTCGGCATCGCCAACGTGATCTGGCCGCCCGACGTGGCGCGACCCGTGCCGCCGTTCTTCGCGGGCAAGACCGTGGAGATCGCCGGCGTGGCGGTGCCGTACTCCCGCATCCTCACGATGGTGATCGCCATCGCGGTGGCGATCGGCCTGCGGCTGGTGCTGCGGCGCACGCGGCTCGGCGTGGCCATGCGGGCCATCGTCGACGACCGGGCGCTGCTCCAGCTCAACGGCGGCCGGCCCGGCCGCACCGCGATGCTGGCGTGGGCGCTCGGTGCCGGCCTCGCCGCGGTGTCGGGCGTGCTGATCGCGTCGGAGCAGACGCTGAGCGCCGTGACGCTCACGCTGCTCGTGATCAACGCCTACGCCGTGGCCGTCGTCGGCCGCCTGCGGTCGCTGCCGGGCGCGTTCCTGGGCGCGGTCGTGCTCGGCCTCGCCGAGTCCTACGCCACCGGCTACATCGACCCGTCGTACGCGCTCGGACCGATCAGCCTGCAGAACCTCCGGACGGCGATCCCCGCGGTGATGCTCTTCGTGGTCATCCTCATCCAGCCCGAGGCCCGGCTCCGCGCCCAGGGCGCCAGCCGGCCGCGGTCGCCGGTGCGGCCGCCGTCGCAGGTCACCGCGATCTGGGGCGGCATCGCGCTCGTGCTCGTCGCCGCCGCGGTGGGGTCGCTGCTGTCGGGGCCCGACCTCAACCTCGTGTCGAAGGGCTTCGGCTTCGCGCTCATCACCCTGTCGCTGGTTCCGCTCACCGGCTACGCCGGCCAGATCTCGCTCGCCCAGATGACCTTCACCGGCATCGGCGCCCTCGCGATGGCGACGTGGGGCGCGACGGGGTCGCCGGTGGGCGTGGTGATCGCCGTCGTGCTGTGCGCGGTCGTCGGCGCGGTCGTGGCGCTCCCGGCGCTGCGCCTGTCGGGCATCTACCTCGCGCTGGCCACGGCGGCCTTCGCCCTGTTCTGCACCGCGATGGTCTTCGGCCAGGCCGAGGTCATGCCCGGCGGGTCGATCCAGGTGCCGGGACTCGACATCTTCGGGTTCCAGATCACCAACGACTACCGGCAGCTCATCCTCTTCGCCGTGGCCTTCGCGCTGCTCGGCAACCTGCTGGTGCTG
The DNA here is from genome assembly GCF_020715685.1 of Dermatobacter hominis. Lineage (GTDB taxonomy): Bacteria > Actinomycetota > Acidimicrobiia > Acidimicrobiales > Microtrichaceae > Dermatobacter > Dermatobacter hominis. The sequence goes on along the minus strand of NZ_CP085840.1, from coordinate 1,431,281 downwards.
CTGCGCCGGAGCGCGTGGGGGCGGCGGCTCGCGGCGATGAAGGACTCGCCCGTGGCCTGCGCCACCCTCGGCCTCAACCTGACGTCGACGAAGGTCGGCGTCTTCGCGCTGTCCGCCGCCATCGCCGGCCTGGGCGGCGCGCTGGCGGGCCGGACGTTCATCGCCGACGACTTCAGCCTCACCAACTCGCTGCCCATCACGATGCTGGCCGTCGTCGGCGGCATCGGCTCCGTCGCCGGGGCGTTCTTCGGCGGCCTGCTGCTCGGCGCCATCCCGATCGCCTCGACGGTGTTCGCCGCCAACGCGATCGGCATCTTCCGCTTCGTGTCGCTGCCGGTCCGTGACGTCCTGAGCTTCACCCCCGGGATGATGGGCATCAGCCTCGGCCGCGAGCCCGACGGCGCCGCGCCCCAGATGGCCGCCGGCTACCGGGCGGTGGGGGACTCGGTGCCCTCGCTCGTGGTCGCCGGCGCCGGCGCCGCGCTCCTCTGGCTCGCCACGAGGGCCGACGTCATCACCAAGTGGTCGTTCTTCGCGGCGATCCTCGTCTTCCTGGTCGCGGTCGTCCCGCTGTGCCCGATCCTGTTCGCGCCCTCGACGCCCGACGGCCCTCGGCCGAGGCGGGCGGCCACCGCCATCTGGCTCCTGCTGGTCGTGGGCTTCGCCGCCTTCTTCCCGTGGGCCGACCGGATCGGCTCGAACGGCTGGCGCCTGATCGCGATCGGCGTCTTCACGTTCCTCTCGGTGCGGGTGGCGATCGGCATCCTCGGCGTGGTCCCCGAGGCCATGCAGAAGGCCGAGGTCGCGTCGCCCGACGAGGTGGGGCTCGACCGGCCGCTCACGCGGGCCGACGCCCTCGACGCCGGTCGTGCGCTCGGCCTCGACGAGGAGGAGATGCCGCCGACCGGGCGACCCGTGCCGGCCGGGGTCGGTGCCGGAGGCGGGGCATGAGCGCGCTCGAGGTCCGCGACCTGTCGGTGCGCTTCGGCGGCCACCTCGCCGTCGGCGGCGTCACGCTGTCGGTCGACCCCGGTCGCATCTGCGGGCTCATCGGCCCCAACGGTGCGGGGAAGACCACGACCTTCAACGCGGTGTGCGGCGTGATCAACCCCACGTCGGGCACCATCGTCCTCGGCGGCAAGGACATCTCGCGGCTCAGCACCCACCAGCGGGCCCGTGCCGGCATCGGCCGGACGTTCCAGCGCCTCGAGGTGTTCTCGTCGCTGACGGTCCGGGACAACGTGCGCGTGGGCCTCGAGATCCGGCGGGGATGGTCGCGCCGGCGGTCGCCCGCCCCCGCGTTCCTCGCGGGCGGCGCCGACATCGCGCCCGCCGACGAGGTGGAGCTGATCCTCGACCGCCTGCAGCTGCGCGAGCTCGCGGAGCTGCCCGTCGGCGCCCTGCCCACCGGGCAGGCCCGGCTCGTCGAGCTCGGTCGTGCGCTCGCCGCGCGCCCCCAGGTGCTGCTGCTCGACGAGCCGGCCTCGGGACTCGACGAGCGAGAGACCGTCGACTTCGGCGCCCTGCTCGTCGACCTCGCCCGGGCCGGACTCGGCATCCTCCTCGTCGAGCACGACATCTCGCTCGTCATGCGGGTGTGCGAGCACCTCTCGGTGCTCGACTTCGGGCAGGTCATCGCGACCGGCACGCCCGACGAGATCCGCTCCAACGAGGCCGTGCTCGCCGCCTACCTCGGCTCGGCCAGCGGCGACGAGGACCTGATCGACGCCGCGGCCCTGGCGGAGACCGCCGTGAGCGGCAACGGCAACTCGGCGTCCACCGACGGAGGCCCGACGTGACCGAACCGCTCCTGGAGCTCCGCGGCATCCGCGCCGCCTACGGGACGATCGAGGTGCTGCACGGCATCGACCTCAAGGTGATGCCCGGCCAGGTGGTCGCGCTGCTCGGGCCCAACGGCGCCGGCAAGACCACCACGCTCGCGGTGGCCTCGGGCCAGCTGGCCCCGACGAGCGGCCAGCTGATGGTCGCCGGACGCGACGTCACGGGCATCAGCCCCGACTCGCTGGCCCGCCGGGGGCTGACGACCATCCCGGAGGGCAAGGGCATCTTCCCGAACCTGACCGTCCGGGACAACCTGGTCATGGCCACCTACGCGGGGATCTCGATCGCCCGCGTCGAAGAGGTCGCCTACACGCAGTTCCCCCGGCTCAAGGAGCGGCGCACCCAGACCGCCGGCACGCTCTCGGGCGGCGAGCAGCAGATGCTCGCCATGGCCCGTGGGCTGGCCGTCGAGCCGGCCGTGCTGCTCCTCGACGAGCTGTCCATGGGCCTCGCGCCGCTGGTCGTGGAGGAGCTGTACGGCATCGTGTCGCAGATCGCACGCTCCGGGACGTCGATCCTGGTGGTGGAGCAGTTCGCCCGAACGGTGCTGGGCGTGGCCGACCTGGCCGCGATCATGGTCAACGGGACGATCCGCCAGGTCGGTCGTCCCGACGAGGTGGAACGGGAGCTGTCGTCGGCCTACCTCGGCGGCTGAACGACGGGGTGGCCGGAGCGGTCGCCGCAGTACGACAGGAACGACAAGGAGCGAACCAGACATGACGATCGACGAACCCACGGCGGCACCGACGGCTCCCGGCGGCGACACCGCCCGCGTCGCGCAGTTCCGCGAGGAGATCGACTCGCTGAAGCTCAAGGGCGGCTCCGCCGACGGCGAGAAGCGGCTGCTGGCGCTCGGCGTGATCCTGATGGTGGTCGGACTCGGGCTGGCCGTCTTCGGCGCGGTCGAGGTCGGCCTGATGGGCGACTCGCCCGCCGACCAGCGGGCCTACATGGCACAGGGCTCGTTCCTGGGCATCGCCCTGGTGATCGCGGGCGGCGCGCTGTTCGTGCGCTACTCGCTCGCCCGGTACCTCCGCTTCTGGCTCATCCGCTCGGCCTACGAGCAGCGCGCCAACGCGGACCGCATCGTGGACGCCATCGAGCGGGCCGCCGGCCCGGTCGAGGCGCCGGCGCCGCAGGTCGTCCCGCCGGCGTACTCGCCCACGTCGACGTCCCAGCCCTGACCGGCGGAGGTCGGAGACAGCCCTGACCGGCGGAGGTCGGAGACAGCCCTGACCGGCGGAGGTCGGAGACAGCCCTGACCGGCGGAGGTCGGAGACAGCCCTGACCGGGGCGCCGGCCGGGCCGGCGTGACAGCGTCGCAGCCCGTCCGATTTGCGGCCTCACGAGGGCGCACGTAGATTGCGAAAGGTTTCACAAGCATCCGTCCGCGGCGTTCGACGCGTCCCGACGGCAGCGCCGGAAACGCTCCCACCATGGCCGAAGATCGCACCGACACCGAGCCCTCCGAGGGCTCCCAGACCGAGCTCACGCGGTCGCTGAACCGCAGCGCCGGCAGCTTCGAGCTGGTGTTCGCGCCCGTGATCATGGCGCTGATCGGCCTGTGGCTCGACCGCACGTTCGACACCGTCCCGCTCTTCACGGTCGGCCTCGCCATCTTCGGTGCGCTCGGCGCCGGTGCGTCGATGTACTTCTCGTACCACCGCCAGCTCGAGCAGCTCGCGGCGCAGGGCCGGATCCCCGTCGAGCGGCCGGCCCGCCAGTACCACTTCCGCAACCGCTCCGACGCCCGGCCCGCCGCGGTCGACGCCGACGAGCTGCCGGGGGAGCAGTCGTGAGCGGCCCCGCCGACCCGGACGCCGGCGTGCTCGGCCCCCGCATCGAGGGTCCGTCACCGGCCATGGCCGTGGCCCTCGACATCGTGAAGCGCAGCATCTGGGCCGTGCCGATCGCCGTGATCGCATCGGCGGCGTTCTGGGGGCTCGACGGCGTGTGGTCCACCCTCTACGGGCTCGCCATCGTCGTGGTGAACTTCCTGCTCGCCGGCTGGCTGCTCCAGGTGGGCGGCCGCATGGGCGCCGCCGCCATGGGCGCCGCCGCCATGTTCGGGTTCCTGTTCCGGCTGGGCCTGATCATGGTCGCGGTGCTGGCGGTCCGGAACCAGCCCTGGGTGGAGCTGGTCCCGCTGGGGCTGACCATCATCGTCACGCACCTCGGCCTGCTCTTCTGGGAGCTGCGCCACATCTCGAGCTCGCTCGCCTTCCCCGGACTCAAGCCGCAGGCGACGCCGAACCCGTTCCTGCCCACCTCGGACGACGAGTCCGAGCCGGGCGACCCGTCCACGTCAGCCGCAGCGCAGTCCTCGACTGCGCCGTAGAAGGAGCCAGACCGAATGCCCGGCCTCGCGCTGCTCAACGCCCCGATCTCGATCCTCGCCGCCGAAGACGGCGGCGGTGGGATGCAGTTCCCGCCGATCGACCACATCGTCAAGTGGCCGGCGTGGTTCGGCGAGGGCACGTTCTACGAGTTCAACAAGATCACCTTCATCTCGTTCATCGCGATGATCGTCCCGGTGATCCTGTTCCTGCTCGCCGGCCGCAACGCCAAGCTGGTCCCGACGGGCCTGCAGAACGTGATGGAGACCTCGATCGACTTCGTCGAGGACCAGGTCGTCCTGCCCGCGATCGGCCCCGAGGGCAAGCGCTACATGCCGATGCTCATCTCGATGTTCTTCTTCATCTGGATCGGCAACATCTTCGAGGTCATCCCGTCGGCGCACATGCCTGCGAACGCCCGCATGGCGAACCCGCTGGTGCTCGCCGTCGTGGCGTGGGTGATGTTCATCGGCGTCGGCGTCAAGCACAACGGGCTGCGCTACTTCAAGGAGGCGCTGTTCCCGCCGGGCGTGCCCAAGGCGCTGTACATCCTCGTGACGCCGATCGAGCTCCTCTCGACCTTCATCATCCGGCCCTTCTCCCTGGCCGTCCGACTCTTCGCCAACATGCTCGCCGGCCACATCCTGCTGGTGACCTTCGCCGTGCTCTGCATCACCCTCTGGTCGGCCAGCATCCTCGCCGGCGTCCTGCTGCTGAGCTTCCCCATGCTCGTCGCCTTCACCGGCTTCGAGTTCATGGTCGCCTTCCTGCAGGCGTTCATCTTCAGCCTGCTGACCGCCGTCTACATCGGCGGCGCCCTGCACCCGGCGCACTGAGCCGGGCGCACCGCACGAGCCCGTCAGAACAGATCTTCAAACAGCAACCTGGTCGACAGACCACCGCAACAGGAGAACCCAATCCAATGAGCGCACTGCACCACGCCGCAGGGATCCTTGCCCAGGCGGGCGATCAGATCGACGCCGACGGCCTGAAGGCTGCCGAAGGCGCCTCCTCCGCCGGCTTCGCCTACGGCCTCGCCGCCATCGGCCCGGGCATCGGCATCGGCTACCTCGTCGGCCAGGCCGTCCAGGCCATGGCCCGCCAGCCCGAGTCGGCCGGCCAGGTCCAGACCACGATGTTCCTCGGCATCGCCTTCACCGAGGCCCTGGCCCTCATCGGCTTCGTGGTCTTCATCCTGCTCAAGTTCGTCTGATCCGACGAACCCCGCAGGACCGACCGAACGAACTGACCCGAAGCCAAGGAACGGGAGTACCCGATGCTCGCTCAACTGAGTGTGCTGGCCGCCGAGACCGCGGAGAGCGCCGAGAAGATCAACCCCGTCGTCCCCGACGTCATCGGTGAGATCTTCTGGGGCGCCGTGTTCTTCTTCCTGCTCTGGATCCTGATGCGCTACGTCTGCCTCCCCCCGCTGCTGCGGGTCCGGGCGCAGCGTGACGCGCAGGTCCAGGCCGACAACGAGGCGGCCGAGGCCGCCTCGGCGCAGGCCGAGCAGGTGCGGCGCGACTACGACGCCACGATCGGCGAGGCCCGGGGCGAGGCGTCGCGCGTGCTGGAGGAGGCGCGTTCGGCCGCCGAGGCGCAGCGCAGCCAGCGGGTCGCGGCGGTCGAGACCGAGATCGGCGCCGAGCGGCAGGCCGCGATGGCCGAGCTGGAGCAGGAGCGGGCCGCGGCGCTGGGCCAGCTGACCGGTGACGTCGCCGACCTGGCGGTCACCGCGGCGTCCAAGGTCGTGCAGGCCCCGCTCGACCCGGCGTCGCACCGGGCGACCGTCGACGACTACGTCAACCGCTCCGGCGGGCAGCGCTGAGCCGGGAGGAACGAACATCGTGAACGCACTCATCACCCTCGCTTCGGAGGGCAGCAACGGCAAGTGGCTCCCGGCCGACATCAACGAGGTCATCTGGGGCACCCTCGCCTTCCTCATCATCGCCTTCGCGCTGGTGAAGTTCGGCGGCCCGTTCGTGAAGAACGGTCTGAAGAGCCGCTCCCAGAAGGTCGCCGACCGCCTGGGCGAGGCGTCCTCCGCACGTGAAGCGGCCGAGGCCGAGCGGGACCGGATCAAGGCAGCGCTCGCCGATTCGGACTCCGAGGCCGCCCGCATCGTCGAGGAGGCCCGTCGGGCCGCCGACCAGCTGGGCACCGACACCGAGACCCGCACCGACCAGGAGATCGTCACGCTGCGCGAGCGTGCGACCACCGACCTGGCCGCCACCCGCATCCAGGCGACGGCCGACCTCTCGGGCGAGCTCTCCCGCCTGGCCCTCGGCGCCGCCGAGGAGGTCGTCGCCGGCTCGCTCGACGACGCCGCCCAGCAGCGCCTGATCGACGAGTACATCAGCCAGGTCGGCTCGCAGAACTGACCGGCACGGTGCCGCCGCGCGCGGCACCGACCCAGCAGCAGATCGAACCGCCCGACGGACACCGACACCATCGCAACGGGATTGACGAACATGAGCGACGCAACCATCTCCGCCTACGCGGATGCCGCCTACAGCATCGCCACGGCCGAGGGCAGCACCTCCGAGGTGACCGACGAGCTGTTCCGGCTCGGACGGCTCCTCCAGAGCAACGACGAGCTGCGCGGCGCCCTGACCGACACGCACGTGCCGGTGGAGCGCCGAGCCCAGATCCTCGAGGACCTGCTCGACGGCAAGGCGACCCGCACGACCGTGGCGTTCACCTCGATGCTGGTCACCGCCGGTCGCATCGGCGACCTGCCGGCCATCGCCGACGAGCTGGCGAACCGTGCGGCCGCCGCCCGCGGTGAGACGGTGGCCGAGGTCCGCTCGGCCGTGCCGCTGACCGAGGCCCAGATCGCCCAGCTGGCCCAGGCCCTCAAGGCCCGCACCAACATCGACGTCACCGTCCGCAACGTCGTCGACCCGACCGTGATGGGTGGCATCGTCACCCAGATCGGTGACTCGGTCATCGACGGCTCCGTCCGTACCCGCCTGAACCAACTCCGAGAGGCCTTCTGAGATGGCTGAGCTCACGATCAACACCGCCGACATCACCGCAGCGATCAAGAAGAACCTCGAGGGCTTCGCGCCCGACGTCGAGCTGACGCAGGTCGGCCGGGTCATCGAGGTGGGCGACGGCATCGCCCGCGTGTCCGGCCTTCCCGACGCCGCGGTCAACGAGCTGCTCGAGTTCGAGTCCGGCCTGCTGGGCCTCGCCCTCAACCTGGACGAGGACTCGATCGGCGCCGTGGTGCTCGGCGAGGTCGACTCCATCGAGGAGGGCCAGACCGTCAAGGCCACCGGCCAGATCCTCTCGGTGCCGGTCGGCGACGGCGTCCTCGGCCGCGTAGTGAACACGCTCGGCGAGCCGATCGACGGCAAGGGCCCGCTCTCCAACGTCCAGGCCCGCCGGATGGAGATCCAGGCGCCGGGCATCATGGGCCGCCAGCCCGTGGGCGAGCCGATGCAGACGGGCATCAAGGCGATCGACTCGCTGATCCCCGTCGGCCGGGGCCAGCGCGAGCTGATCATCGGCGACCGCAAGACCGGCAAGACCACGGTCGCGATCGACACGATCATCAACCAGCGCGGCCTGGGCGTGAAGTGCATCTACGTGGCGATCGGCCTCAAGGCCTCGACCGTCGCCCAGACGGTGGCCACGCTCGCCGAGCGCGGTGCGCTCGAGTACACCGTCGTCGTCGTCGCCCCGGCCTCCGATCCGGCGCCGTTCAAGTACCTCGCCCCGTACGCCGGCTGCGCCATGGGCCAGCACTGGATGGAGAACGGCGAGCACGCCCTCGTGGTGTACGACGACCTGTCCAAGCAGGCCGAGGCCTACCGCCAGGTGTCGCTGCTGCTGCGCCGCCCGCCGGGCCGCGAGGCGTACCCCGGCGACGTCTTCTACCTGCACAGCCGCCTGCTCGAGCGGGCCGCCAAGCTGTCCGACGCCAACGGCGCCGGCTCGCTGACGGCCCTGCCGATCATCGAGACGAAGGCCGGCGACGTGTCGGCCTACATCCCGACGAACGTGATCTCGATCACCGACGGCCAGATCTTCCTGCAGGACGACCTGTTCAAGTCCGGCATCCGCCCGGCGGTCGACGTGGGCATCTCGGTGTCCCGCGTGGGCTCCGCCGCCCAGATCAAGGCCATGAAGACGGCCGTGGGCACGCTCAAGTCGGACCTGCAGCAGTTCCGCGAGCTCGAGGCGTTCGCCGCCTTCGGCTCCGACCTCGACGCCGTGTCCAAGGCGCAGCTCGAGCGCGGCTACCGGCTCACCGAGCTGCTCAAGCAGGGCATCAACAGCCCGATGGCGGTCGAGGACCAGTGCGTGGTGATCTTCGCCGGGACCCGGGGCTACCTCGACAACATCTCGGTCGACGACGTCCGGGCGTTCGAGGACGGCCTGCTCGACTGGTTCCGCACCCGTCACGCCGGGATGCTCGAGGGCATCCGCAGCACGGGCAAGCTCGACGACGAGGACGGCTTCGAGGCCGCCATCAAGGCGTACGCCGCCCAGTTCCAGGGCACGTCGGTGGACGGCACCTCGCCGGCCGCCGAGGCCCAGGGCGATGCCAGCTCGACCGTCGCCACCTCGAGCCGCCACCTCCCCGAGGAGGACGTCACCCGCGCCGAGGCCGGCGTCACCGACTCGGGCGAGCTGCCCGAGGGCGAGCAGACGGTCTGAGGCCGGGCGACCGGGACGTAGGGAGCACAGATGCCGGGAGCACAGGAGCGGATCCTCCGACGGAGGATCGCGAACGTCTCCAACACCAAGAAGATCACGCGGGCCATGGAGCTCATCGCGGCGACGCGCGTGGTCAAGGCCCAGCAGCGGGCCAACGAGGCCCGGCCCTACGCCGAGCACATCACCCAGGTGATCCAGGACCTGGCCGCCGGCGGCGCCGAGGTCGACCACCCGCTCCTGCGTCCGGTGGACGCGGTCGAGAAGGTCGGCATCGTCGTGCTGGCGGCGGACCGGGGCCTCGCCGGTGCCTACAACTCGTCGGTCATCAAGGCCGCCGAGCGAGAGGTGCAGGCCGCCCGCTCGGAGGGTCGTGAGTACTCGCTCGTGACCGTCGGTCGGAAGTCCAAGGGCTACTTCTCCTTCCGCAACTACTCGATCGAGGCCAGCTTCGAGGGCTTCTCCGAGAACCCGAGCTTCGAGGACGCCGTGGCCGTCGCCGCACGGGTGGTGGACCTCTTCATCAACGGCGGGTGCGACCGCATCGACCTCGTGTACACCCGGTTCATCTCGATCGGGTCCCAGGAGGTCGTCGTCCGACGGTTCCTGCCGCTCGAGGACGAGGCGACGATCGCCGAGGGCGGCGACGCCGGTGCCACCGCCGGCTTCGAGTTCGAGCCGTCGGCGTCCGCCGTGCTGGCGACGCTGCTGCCCCGCTACGTCGAGTCCCGGATCTTCGCGGCGCTCCTCGACGCCGCGGCGTCGGAGCTGGCCAACCGCCAGCGGGCGATGAAGTCGGCCACCGACAACGCCGAGGAGCTCATCCTCAAGTACACGCGGAAGATGAACCAGGTCCGCCAGGACGCCATCACCACCGAGATCATGGAGATCATCGGCGGCGCCGAGGCCCTCGCCGACGACCGCGAGTCGCCCGGCGAGCTCATCCTCCACCACCTCGACACCGAGCCGTTCCTCGAGCTCGACCACCGCCACGCCTCCGGTCCCTCGCGGACCTGACGCACGCCGACCCGAACGACCTCGCTCACCGAACGACCCACCTCCCGAACGACACCGATCGCAGCCCAGGAGTCACCCATGACCGTCACCGAAACCGAACTGAAGGACGGCCGGATCGTCGCCATCGCCGGCCCCGTGGTCGACGTGGAGTTCCCGTCGGACTCGGTCCCCGAGATCAACCACGCGCTCGAGTTCACGATCAGCGTCGACGGCGTCGACACGGTCGTGGTGGCCGAGGTCGCCCAGCAGATCGGCGACAGCCGGGTCCGTGCCATCGCCATGAAGCCGACCGACGGCCTCATCCGGGGCACTGCGGTCCGCAACCTGGGCCACGGCATCTCCGTGCCCGTCGGCGACGCCACGCTCGGCCACGTGTTCAACGTGCTGGGCCAGCCCCTCGACGTGCCCGAGATCGCCGACACCGAGCGCTGGGACATCCACCGCGAGGCGCCGCCGTTCGACTCGCTCGAGCCCAAGGCCCAGATGTTCGCCACGGGCATCAAGGTCATCGACCTCCTCACCCCGTACCTCCAGGGCGGCAAGATCGGCCTGTTCGGCGGCGCCGGCGTGGGCAAGACCGTGCTCATCACCGAGATGATCAACCGCGTGGCCAGCCAGTTCGGCGGCGTGTCGGTGTTCGCCGGCGTGGGGGAACGGACCCGTGAGGGCACCGACCTCTTCATCGAGATGGGCGAGACCGCGCTCGGCGAGTCCGGCTCGGTGCTCGACAAGGCCGCCCTGGTCTTCGGCCAGATGGACGAGCCGCCGGGCGTGCGCCTGCGGGTCGCCCTGTCCGCTCTGACGATGGCGGAGTACTTCCGCGACGTCCAGGGCCAGGACGTGCTGCTGTTCATCGACAACATCTTCCGGTTCACCCAGGCCGGCTCCGAGGTGTCGACGCTGCTCGGCCGCATGCCCGCCGCCGTGGGCTACCAGCCGACGCTGGCCGACGAGATGGGCGAGCTGCAGGAGCGCATCACCTCGACCGGCGGTCGCTCGATCACCTCGCTGCAGGCCGTGTACGTGCCCGCCGACGACTACACCGACCCGGCGCCGTTCACCGCCTTCACCCACTTCGACGGCACCACGGAGCTCTCCCGTGACATCGCCTCGCTGGGCATCTACCCGGCGGTGGACCCGCTGGCGTCGTCCTCGTCGATCCTGACCCCCGAGGTCGTCGGCGAGCGCCACTACGCCGTCGCCCGTCGCGTCCAGGAGATGCTGCAGCGCTACAAGGAGCTGCAGGACATCATCGCCATCCTCGGCATCGACGAGCTCTCCGAGGAGGACCGGGTCACGGTGGACCGGGCCCGGAAGATCCAGAAGTTCCTCGCCCAGCCCATGTACGTGGCCGAGGTCTTCACCGGCCTCCCCGGCATCTTCACGCCGGTCGAGGAGACCGTCGAGAGCTTCGAGATGCTGGTCAACGGCGACCTGGACGACCTGCCCGAGCAGGCGTTCTTCAACGTCGGCGGCGCCGAGGACGCGATGCGCAAGGCGAAGGACCTGGAGGCCGGCGCCTGATGGCCCTCGAGGTCGAGCTCGTCTCGCCGGAGCGCATCGCCTTCTCGGGCGAGGCGAAGATGGTCATCTGCCGGACCACCACCGGCGACATCGCCTTCCTGCCCGGCCACGTCCCCTTCATCGGGGTCCTGGCCACGCACCCGGTCCGCCTCCAGATGGAGGACGGCACCGAGCAGGTCATCGCCGTGCACCAGGGCTTCGTCGAGGTCTCGCCTCCCGACGCCGACGGCAACACCCGGGTGACGATCCTGTCCGACGTCGCCGAGCTGGCCGACACGATCGACATCGATCGTGCCCGTGCCGCCAAGGAGCGGGCCGAGGAGATCCTCCGCTCCGACGCCGAGAACCCCGAGGCCCGGGCCGCGCTGGTCCGTGCCGAGGTGCGCCTCACCGTCGCCGACGCCGCCTGAACCGACCCGTCGACACGACCCGAGCTCCCGGCCGATCCGGCCGGACTCGGGTCGTCTCGCGCCCGGCCCGGGCGCCAACCCGTCGAACTTGTACGCACCCGACCTGCCACCGGTCGCTCACGTACACGTTCGCCCGGCCCCGGCGAACTTGTACGCCCCGGTCGTCCATCGCGCTCGTGGCGTACGAGGTCGACGGGGATCGGGTGGTCCCGCGCCTGCCCCGGCTAGGACCCGCCGGGGCGGGGGAGGCGGCCGACGTCGATCGCACCGCGCTGGGCGGCGGCGGCCTTGTTCGCCTCGAGGATCTCCCGGTGCACCTCCTCGCGGTGCACGGTCACGTGACGGGGGGCGTCGATGCCGATGCGGACCTGGTCGCCGCGCAGCTCGAGCACCGTCACCACCACGTCGCCCCCGATCACGATGGACTGGTTGGCGCGTCGACTCAGGATCAGCACGGTGCAGCGGGCTCGCTCAGGCGGGGATGGGTTCGCGGGTGGTGAACGTGGTGTCGGTGAGCACCACCTGGCGCCCGAGCCGGGTGCGCACGTCGAGCAGCACCGGGCCGAGCAGGTTGGCGGTCACGCCGTCGTCGGTGGCGGTGACGAGGCAGAGCAGCTGGGCATCGGCGGGATCGGACAGGCCGATGGCGATGCAGTCCTCGTCGCCGATCGTCGGCTCGTAGTCGGGGAAGACGGCGGCCGGCACCACGGCGAGGAAGCTCACCGTCGGGTCGTCGAGGCTCTGGAGCCAGCTGTACACGCCGGTGTCCTCGGCGGCCACGAGCGCGAACCGCCGCAGCTGCGGGAACCCGATGAGCCCGGCCGGGACCTCGATCACCGATCCTTCGTCCACCTCGATGGGGCCGAGGCGTTCGGACTCGACGAGCATGGCGGTCATCGTAGTGCCGGGTCCGCTGCGGCCGAGCTGACGGTCCCCGAACGCGGCGCCGCGGCGCTGCCGGGCCCGCTGTCCGGGGCGCCGGCGACCGAGCGCAGCAGCTCGGCCCAGCGCTCGGCGGTGGCGGGCTCGCCGTCGATGCCGACGACCGGCACGTCGGAGGTGAGGAAGCCGACGGCGGTCGCGGGGTCGACGTCGCCCACGAGCTCGATGCCGTCGACCGGGGCGAGACCGTGCAGTCGGCGGCCGACGACCTCGTCCGCGGCTCGCCACCCCGGCACGGCGAGGCGGACCTCGGCCGGGGCGAGGGCGTCGAGTGCGGCGCGGGCCCAGCGCCGGGCGTCGTCGCCGGGCGGCAGCAGCACGGCCACGACGCTCCGTCCGGGGCGGCGGTTCCAGCGGTCGCGGCGGGCCGCCGCCTCGTCGGGCGAGCCGACCCACATCCAGGCGGGGTGGGCGGCGGGCGCCTCGGGGGCGACGACGATCACGTCGTCGGCAGATGCGCCGTCCTCGGTGCAGAGCCGGCCGGCCACGGCCATCGCCTCGTCGCGCTCGCCGACGACGGCCACGATGCCGCGCTCGACCGGCGAGGGCGGTGCGGTGCGGAGCACGTCGACCCGTCCGGCCAGCTCGCACGCGTCGAGGCCGGGGGCGGCCAGCGTGAGCAGGGCGAGCCGGGCGTCGAGCTCGGCGCCGCCGAAGGTGCCGGCGACCGGTGCGGGCTCGGGCGCGGTGGCCGCCGGCGCCGCCTCGGCGCCGGACGTGTCCGGGGCCGCAGCCCGGGCCGCGAGATCGGGGGCCGGCGCCTCGACGGGCTCCTCGGACCGGGTGCGAGCGGTGGCGATCGTCGGGGCGGGGTCGTCGACGAGCAGCCCCTGCAGCCGGGCGACCAGCTCCTCGTCGGACGGTCCGGCGGGCTCGGCGTCCCGGAGCGCCCGGGCCAGGTGGGCGGCGAAGTCGTCGCCGACCGGCGGCGCACCGGTCCCGTCCTGGCCGGTGACGGGCGCCGCGACGTCCGGGTCCGGACCCGCATCGGCGGGGGCTGCGGCGTCCTCGGCGAGCTCGGCGACGTCGGCGACGAGAGCGGACGCATCGGCCTCGACGACGAAGTGCTCCCGACCGAAGAACCCGCCGATGCCGCCGACGATCGTCCGGTCGGTGCGGAGGAGGGTCGCGCCGGCGCCGACGTGCTGGTGCACGACGGCGAGCACGTCCGCGATGCGCGGGCCCTCGACGACGAGGCGGTCGCCCTCCAGGCGGGCGGTCGGCGCCGCGGGCTGGTGGCGGGCCTGCGGGTGGCGGGCCGGCCGCGTGCGGTCAGACGTCGTTCGGAACACGGACGGCTCCCAGGTCGGTGACGGAGAACGGGGCGACGAGCTCGTCGAAGGACAGCACCGGGACGTGCGGCACGACGCGCTGGCTGAACCGGCGCAGCGCCGGCCGGAGCGGCGGCGAGCACACGAGCACCGGGCGCTCGTCGAGCTGCTCGGCGGAGCGGACGGTCTCGACGATGCCGTCGCTCAGCGCCTGGGCGAGGTCGGGGTCGAGGGCGACGGCGGTGCCGTGCTCGGTCCGGGTCAGGGCGCCGAGCAGCCGGTGCTCGAGCACGGGGTCGAGGCTCAGCACCGGCAGGCGGCCGTCGTTGGCGCGGTCGGCGCAGATCGCCGGGGCCAGGACGGCCCGGCACGCCTCGGCCAGCGCCTCGGTGTCGCGGGTGACGCGGGCCTGGGCGCTGATGACCTCGAGGATCCGGACGAGGTCGCGGATCGGCACCTGGTCGGCGAGCAGCACCTGCAGCACGGCGTGGACCTCGCTGACGCCGACCTGCGCCGTCGTCAGGTCGTCGAGGACCGCCGGATCGGTGTCGCGGACGAGGTCCATGAGGGCCTTGACGTCCTGGCGCGACAGCAGGTCCGACGCGTGCTCCCGGCACACCTCGGCGAGGTGGACGCTGATCACCGACGAGCGGTCGACGATCGTCGCGCCCTCGGCCTGCGCCTGCCGGCGGAGCTCCATCGGCAGCCACTTCGCCGTGAGCCCGAACACCGGCTCGCGCACCTCCTCGCCCGGCCAGCGGTCGAGGTCGTCGGCGATCAGCAGGAACCGCCCCGGTGGCGCGGTGCCGCGGGCGACCTCGACGCCGTGCAGGCGGATGGCGTACGAGCCGAGCGGCAGGTCGACGTCGTCCCGGGTGCGGACGGCCGGGAGCACGAAGCCGAGCTCCAGGGCGAGCTTGCGCCGGAGCGCCCGCACGCGGTCGAGCAGGTCGCCGCCGACGCCGGTGTCGACGAGGTCCACGAGGTCGATGGCCAGCTCGAGCCCGATCGCCTCGACCCGCATGGCCCGGGCCAGCTCGGCCGGGTCGTCGGGCGAGGGCGGGGCCACCTCGGCGTGGGCCGCCACCTCCTCGTCGACCTCGTCGACGCCGGCCTTCATGCGGCGGGCCGCGACGAGCATCGCGGCGCCCACGAGGAGGAACGGCACCTTGGGCATGCCGGGCACGAGGGCGATGACGATCAGGGCGGCGCCGCCGGTGCGCATGGCCGTGGCCTGCTTGCGGAACTGCGACACGATGTTCGTGCCGAGGTCGTCGTCGCCGGCGGCCCGGGTCACGATGAGGCCGGAGCTGATCGACACGAGGAGGGCCGGGATCTGCGTCACCAGGCCGTCGCCGACGGTCAGGACGGCGTAGTTGTCGACGGCCTCGGCCGGGCTCATGCCGAGCTGCATCACGCCGATGACGAACCCGCCGATGAGGTTGATCGTCGTGATGATGATGCCGGCGATGGCGTCGCCCTTGACGAACTTCCCGGCGCCGTCCATCGCGCCGTAGAAGTCGGCCTCCTGAGCCGTCTCCTCGCGGCGCCGGCGGGCCTCGGCGTCGTCGATGACGCCGGCGTTGAGGTCGGCGTCGATCGCCATCTGCTTGCCGGGCATGGCGTCGAGGGTGAAGCGGGCGGCGACCTCGGACACGCGGTTCGAGCCGTTGGTGATCACCACGAACTGGATCACCACGAGGATGAAGAACACGACCAGGCCCACGACGAGCGAGCCCTGGATCACGAAGCTGCCGAAGGACTCGATCACCGCGCCCGCCGAACCCTGGCCGAGGATCAGGCGGGTCGAGCTGATGTTCAGGCCGAGCCGGAAGAGCGTGGCGATGAGCAGCAGGCTGGGGAACGCCGACATGTCGAGCGCCCGGGTGGCGCCGACGGCGCCGAGCAGGAGCAGCACCGAGAAGGCGATGTTGAGCGTCAGCAGCACGTCGAGCAGCGGCGCCGGCATCGGGATGACCATGAGGGCCACCACGAAGACCATCGCCGCCGGGAACACGGTGGAGCCGAGTCGTCGCATCATCGTCACGGGTGGATCGGCGCCGGGGCGCGTCGGATGAGGCTTCGGGCCCGGCGGCGACGGAGCCAGGCCCGCTCGAGCGAGCGCTCCGGGTCCTCGCCGGGAGCGGTCCAGGTGTCGGGCACGGCGAGCGACACCGAGCCGCCGAGCAGCGACCGGCCCTCGAGGCGGCGCACGAACGCGAGCACGGTCGCCACGGCCTGGAACAGCTCGCGGGGGATCTCGTCGTCGAGGCGGCACGACCGGTGCAGGGCGCGGGCCAGCGGTGGGGAGCGCACGACGGCGACGTCCGCCTCGGCGGCGGCGGCCCGGATGCGGGCCGCCATGGCGTCGGAGCCCTTGGCCACCACCCGCGGGGCGCCCTTCTGCGGGTCGTAGCGCAGCGCGACCGCGAAGTGGGTCGGGTTGGTGACGACGACGTGCGCGTCCGCGACGCCGGCCAGCATGCGGTTGCGGCTCATCGCCATCCGGGTCGAGCGGAGCTTGGCCTTGACGTGCGGGTCGCCCTCGGACTCCCGCATCTCCTGCTTGACCTCCTGCTTGGTCATCTTGTTGTCGCGCAGGAGGTTGAAGCGGGCCCATGCGAAGTCGGCGACGCCGATCAGCGTGCCGATGACGGCGACGAGGCGCACGAGCTGCAGCGCGGTCCCGGTCATCTCGCCGATCGCCTCGGTCAGCCCGAACGTCGAGCCGAGCAGCATCCGGGACGTGCCGAGCACGGCGGGGATGGCGATCGCGAGGATCACGACCATCGTCACGACCTGCTTGCCGGTCTCCCACAGCGCCTTGACCGAGAACAGGCGCTTGACGCCCGCGGCGGGGCTGAGGCGCTCCCACTTCGGCTTGAGCGGGTCGGTGGTAAACACCAGGCCCACCTGGGCGAGCGTGCCGATCAGCGCCCCGACCGCGACGACGACCAGGAACGGGATCATCGCCGAGAACGCCTCGCGGGCGATCGCGCCGGCCTGCTCGTTCAGCACCTCGGGCGTCGGGTCGGCGGCCACGACCTGCACGGACCGGACGCCCTCGGACAGGACGGTCGCGAGCCGGCCGATGACCGGCGGCATGAGGAACGTGGCGAGCAGCAGCGACAGCCACCCGACGAGCGTCGGGCTGCGCGCGACCTGGCCCTTCTTGCGGACCTCACGGCGGCGCTTGGCCGTCTGCTGCTCGGTCTTCTGGTCGCGGTCCTTGGCCACGTGCCGCCTCCGCTACCCGGCGATCGCGGCCATGCCCCGCATGGCCTGGTCGACGATCATCTCGACGCCGCGGGGCAGCAGCACGAGCGCGCTGGCCCCGAGCACCAGCAGGATGAGGCTCTTGGCGCCGAAGCCGACCACGAGCAGGTTGAGCTGCGGCGCCGCCTTCGTCAGCAGGCCGAGGAGCAGCTCGGCCATGAACAGCGCGGCGAGCAGGGGCAGCCCGATCTGGAGGGCGGCGACGAAGAACGTGCCCAGCCCGTCGACGAGCACCGCGTCGATCCGGCGGATCGACACGTCCTGCGCGGTCGCGTCGAAGCTCCGCAGCAGGCCCCCGATGATCAGCAGGTAGCCGCCGGTGCTGAACAGCAGCAGCGTGGCGAGGATCTGGTAGAGGCGGGCCATGGGGGACAGGCCGGCCTGTGCGAACGGGTCGTAGATGGCGGCGCTCGAGAACCCGACGCTGACGTCGACGAGCTGGCCGGCGGCCTGCACGGCCGAGAACAGCATCGAGACGAGGAACCCGAGCGCGAGGCCGATCCCGGCCTGGAACACCACGCCCACGACGAGGTGCGCGAGGTCGATGTCGCCCATCTGGCCGGTCAGCCGCGGGGTCACGACGAGCGCCAGCGCCACCGACATGCCGACCTTGACCTTCACCGGGACCGCGGGACCGGCGAACGGCGGGGCGATGCACAGGAACGCCAGCACGCGCACCGACGCCATCAGCAGCGTGGCGACCTGGGCGGCGTCGACGTGGATGTCCATCATCGGGGTCCTGGCGGGGGCTGGTGTCGGGGTCCTGGCGAGGGCGGGCCGGCCATCTCGGGGATCGGCAGGGCCGGTGCCTCAGCCGAGGAGGTCGGGGACCTGCGCCATCAGGTCGGTCGTGAACGACACGGCGGTCTGCAGCATCCAGGCGCCGCCGATCAGCAGCACCAGCGCGACGCCGAAGCACTTGGGCACGAACGTGAGCGTCTGCTCCTGCAGCTGCGTCACGGACTGGACGAGGCCGATGGCGAGGCCGATCCCGAGTGTGACGAGGAGCAGCGGCCCGCCCAGCTTGAGGGCGAACAGCATGGCGTCGGTGCCGATCTGGACCACAGCGGTGTCGGTCATCCGGTCGAGATCCCCTTGTAGTTGGTGACGACGGAGGTGATGGTCAGCGCCCAGCCGTCGACCATCACGAACAGCAGCAGCTTGAGCGGGAGCGAGACGAACACAGGGGGCAGCATCATCATCCCCAGCGACATCAGGACGGCCGAGACGACCAGGTCGAGGATCACGAACGGCACGAAGAGCACCAGGCCGATGATGAAGGCCGACTGCAGCTCCGACAGGACGAACGCCGGCACGAGGGTGACGAGCGAGGTGTCCATCGGCTCCTCGGGCGGCTTCCCGCCCTGCAGGTCGATCATCAGGTCGAGCTGCGACTCGCGCGTGTTGGCGAGCATGAACTCCTTGATCGGGACCTCGGCCTCCTCGAGCGCCTGCGACTGCGTCATCTTCCCGTCGAGGTAGGGCTGCAGCGCCGTGTCGTTGATCTGCGTCAGCACCGGCCCCATCACGAACACGGTCAGGAACAGCGACAGGCCGACGAGCACCTGGTTCGGCGGGATGCCCTGGAGGCCGAGCGCGTTGCGGACGAGCGAGAGCACCACGACGATGCGAGTGAAGCTCGTCATCATGATCAGGAGCGACGGCGCGATCGCGAGCACCGTGAGGCCGAGGATGATCGCGACGGTCCGGCTGGGCCCGTCCTTGCCCTCCTCGCCGTCGAGGTCGATGTCGACCTGCAGGTCCTCGGTGGGGGCGACGTCGTCGCCGGCGTCGGTCGACGTGCCGATCGGCGGCGGCGTGGTCGGGTTCGTGACGTCGTCGGTCGACGGGGGTGCCGGCGGCTCGGGCGCGGTGGGCGCGGGGCCGGTGCCCGGGGTGTCGGTCTGGGACGGCAGGGGCTGGGCGCCCGCGGTCGAGGCCGCCGGTCCGGCCAGGGCGACCAGGAACAGCAGCAGGAGCAGCGCGCAGGCCGGGAGGGACCGGCGGGACGGACGCAAGTGAGGGGAGCGGCTCGGGGCTCGCGGGGCGGTCAGGAACGACGGACGGTCAGTTCCCGGAGCGCCTCGACGATGCTCATCCGTGCCGGGGGTGTCGCCGGGGTGGTGGCGACGGGGAGCCCGGTCCGTCGGGCTCCCATGACGGGGGTGCCGGCGGTCGCGCCGGCGAGGGTGGTCGGGGCCAGGGCGACGGGCCCGACCGGCGGGTGGGCCGGCACCGGTGGCGTGGTCGCGACCGGCGGCCCGCCGGCATGCCCGGCGGTGGCCGGTGCCCCGGTGGCCTGCCCGGTGGTGATCGGGTCGATCGGGGCCGACGTCGTGTCGGCCTCGGGCAGCTCCTGCCACGCGGCGTCGAGGCCGTCGGCGGCGCTCAGCACCTGGACGCGCTCCTCGGTCACGCCGAGTAGGACGGCGGTCCCGCCCACGCGGGCGAGCACGATCGAGGCGTGCTTGTTGAGCGCTCGGCGGTCGAGCACCTCGAGGCGCCCGCCCCGGCCGCCGCCCGCGCCGGGCCGGAGGAGGCCCTTGCGCCGCAGCACCCAGGTGAACCCGCCGACGAGGGCGAGCACGAGCCCGAGCGACAGGGCGAGTCGGAGCACCAGGGCGGCGGTGCTGGTGTCGGCCACGACCGTCAGACCTCGTTCGTGCCGAGGATCTCGGTGACGCGGATGGCGTACTCCTCGTCGACGACGACGACCTCGCCGCGGGCGACGGGGGTGCCGTTCACGAGCAGGTCGGCGGGGCTGCCGGCCGCCCGGTCGAGCTCGACGACGGAGCCCGGGCCGAGGGTGAGCAGCTCCGAGACGTTCATCCGGGTCCGACCGAGCTCGGCCGTGACGGTCATCTCGACGTCCGCGAGCAGCGACAGCGGTGAACGGGCGCCGATCGGCTCCTCCGGAGCCGGCGCGGCCGCGGTCGCCGCAGGGCTGGTCGGGGCGGTCGGTGCCGGAGCCGCGGCGGTCGTCGGGGCGGGCGCCGGTCCGGGTGCCGGCGCCGGCTCGGCGATGCGGCCGAGCACGGCGACCGTGGCGACGTGGCGCCCGTCGAGGTCGAGGGCGATGGCGTCGAGGGCGTCGTCGTGCCCGAGCTCGAACACCTCGGCCACGGCCTCCGGGGTGACCACCGGGACCGAGGCCGTCACCGCGGCACCGTGGCCGCGGGCCCACGCCTCGAGCGCGCTGGCGGCCGCGGCGAGGAAGCCCGTGGCCGGCTCGGCGGCACCGCCCGGGGCGAGGTCGGCCGCGGCGACCACCAGCGCTCGGTGGGCCTCGCCGCCGCTGAGCGACACGGCCACGCCGTCGGCGGTGCCGCCGGCGGGGAGGATCGTCGTCGGGGCGGGCTCGACCAGCACCCGGCTCTCCAGGTCGGTCCCGAGCGCCTCGGTGAGCGAGGCGGCCAGGCGGTGCGCGGAGGGGACGTTCGGCTCGGTGGCCACGGGGGCGCCTGTGCTCATCGTTGCTCCGGGTTCGGTGTGGGTGAGGGGGTCGTCGGTGAGGGGGTCGTCGGACGGGCGGCCGGCGTCGGGGGCGTCATCGCTGCTCCGGTCGGGTCGTCTCGGTGACGAGCGCGGCCAGCCGGTGGCCGCGCCGCGAGGCCTGCACGTGGAACAGCTCGACGCCGTCGACCTCGGCCGTCAGGTCGCGGTCGACGGGGTGGCCGAGCGGGATCAGGTCGCCGGGCTCGAGGCCGAGGACGTCCTGGCTCCGCATCGTCGTCGGCCGGAACCGCACGGACACGTCGACGGGGACGTCGGCGACCCGGGCCGACAGCCGCTGGCGGATCGCCATCGCCTCGTCGCCGTCGGTCGGCGTGGCGACCGAGTGCGGTGACATCTCGCCGAGCAGCGGGCGGAGCGTCGTGTACAGGTAGGCGAGCGACACGTCGGTCTCGAGCACGTCGGCGATGCGCAGGCGGAGCCGGAGCACGACGACCATGTCCGATGCCGACGCGAGCTGGGCGAACTGCGGGTTCGACTCGGCGCCGACGACCCGGGGCCGGAGGCTGGCCACCGGCCCGAGCGCGTACGCCAGCTCGCCCATCGCCCGCTCGACGACGGTGCGCATCAGGGCGGATTCGATCTCGGTGAGCGGGCGGTCGAGGGTCTGCTTGCGGCCCCGGCCGCCGAGCATGAGCTCGCAGACGGTGAGCGACCCCTCGATCGAGAACTGCAGCACGCCGACGCCCGGGAGCGGGTCGAGGGCCAGGACGGTCAGGTGCGTCGGGACCGGCAGCTCCCGCACGTACTCCTCGTAGCTGAGCTCCTCGGCGCCGTCGACGGCCATCGTGCACACGGTGCGGAGGTTCGACGACAGCAGCGTCGCGAACTGGGCCGCGAACGTCTCGTGGAGGATCTGGAGCGTGCGCAGGTGGTCGCGGTTCAGCTTGTTGGGACGACGGAAGTCGAACGCCTGCAGCGCGGCGGTCCGGGCAGGGGCTTCACCCACGGTCACGGTGGTGGATCGGCCGCGGGCGCGCGCCGATGAGAGTTGGCCCGAGAAACCGCGAACCTCGCGTCCCCGCTCTGTTCCCGGATCCCGGGGCGAACACCCCAGGATCCGGGAACAGAGCAGCGGCATGGGCGGCGAGCGCGCTACTGCACGACGAGCTCCGTCAGGTAGACGCCGTGGAACTCGTCGCCGAAGCGGTCCGCCCCGGCGTCGTGCAGCTCGTCCTTGACCCGCTCGGCGGTGACCTCCTCGGCCCGGAGGGCCCCGATGCGGGAGATCACGGAGTCGCTCATGCGGCTCGGTCCGCCGGCCTTCTCCCAGTCCGCCGCGGTGGTGGACTCGGTCAGCTCGACCGCCACGCCGACCCGGGCGAGGTGGCCGTCGGCGAGGTTGAGCGTCAGGGCGTCGAGCGGGACGACCTCGCCGGCCTTCGGTGGCTCGGGCTCGACCTCCTCGGCCGCGCCGCCGCCCCCGCGGAGCACGAAGGCGGCCCCGACCAGGCCCACCGCCAGGACGACGGCCGCGACCACGACGGGGAACCGGCCTTTCTTCGCCGGTGCGGGTGCCGATGGGGACGGCGTCTCGCCCCCCTCGTCGGCCGTGGGCGTTCGTGTGGTCGTGGCGGTCATGGCCCCTCCCCGGGAGCGAGCGAGAGGACGGCGATGTCCACCCGGCGGTTCCGAGCGCGGCCTTCTGCGGACGTGTTGGGCTCGAGCGGGCGCTGGTCGGCGTAGCCGCCGGCCTCGAGCCGGGACTGCGGCAGCCCGTGGCGTTCCACGAGGTAGCGCAGCACGGCGCCGGCGCGGGCGGTCGAGAGCTCCCAGTTGGACGGGAACCGGCCCGTGCTGATCGGGACGTCGTCGGTGTGGCCCTCGACCGAGACGCGGTTGGGCAGCGCCGCGAGCGCGTCGGCGACGGCGTCGACCACCACCATGCCCTCGGGTCGCAGCTCGGCGGACCCGGGTGTGAACAGCACCTCGTCGCTCAGGATGCTGACGACGAGCCCGCGGTCCTCCTGCCGGAACGAGATCGCACCGCCGAACCCGGCCGCGTCGGCCCGGCTCTGGATGGTGGCCTCGGCGGTGCCGAGCTGCGCCCGGTCGGCTGCGCCCAGCGCCGCCACCTGCTGCTCCCGGGCCAGGGCGGCGCGGGCCGCGTCGGGCACCGTCGTCGTGGTCGTGGCGGTGCCGTCCAGCGGGCCGCTGCCCTTCTCGAGCGGCGTCGAGATCCCGATCTCGCCGGCGAAGCTCCGGGAGAACTCCCGCAGCTTGGCCAGGTCCTGGCTCCCGATCGCCCAGAGGACGAGGAACAGGCCCATGAGCAGCGTGAGCATGTCGGCGTAGGGGATGACCCACGCCTCGTGGTTCCCGTGCTCCTCGTGGTCCTCGTCGTCGTGGCGGTGGCGGCGCCTAGGCACTGCTCCGCTCCGGTTCGGCGGTGGACGACGCCCTCGACGGGGGCAGGTGGCTGCGCACCAGGTCGCCGAGGACCCGGGGGTTGAAGCCGGACTGGATGCCCAGCACGGCCTCGACCAGCATCCGCTTGCGGGCGACCTCGAGCGCCGAGAGGCGGCCGAGCTTGGCCGCCCACGGCAGGAAGATGCCGTTGGCGAGGAACACGCCCCAGAAGGTGGCGATGAAGGCGGCGGCGATGCCGTGGCCGAGCTCGCTCGGGTTGTCGAGCTTGCCGAGCGTGACGATCAGGCCGACGACGGCGCCGATGATGCCGAACGTGGGGGAGTAGGTCCCCATGCTCGTGATCATCTTCGCCCCCTGTCGGTGGCGGGACGACATGGCCCGGATCTCGGAGTCGAGGACCTCCTCGACGATCTCGGGATCGGCGCCGTCGACCACCATCTGCAGGCCCTTGCGGAGGAAGGGGTCCTCGAGCTGGTCGAGCTCGGACTCGAGCGACAGCAGGCCGTCGCGCCGGGCCCGCTCGCCCAGGCCGACGATCGTCGGGACGACGTCGCCGTCCTCGCCCTCGCCCTTGCGGAACATCATCTTGAACAGCCGGGGGAGGTTCTTGGCGTCCGAGGTCGTCGTGCCGAGGAAGGCGGCGCCGAACGTGGGCAGCACCACGATCAGGAACGCCGCCGGCACGGTGAAGAACGCCACCGGGGACACGCCCTTGAGGAGGGCGCCGACGAACACGCCGATCAGGATGAGCAGGGCGCCGACGAGCGAGATGGGGTCCACGATCAGACCTCCCCGGTGCCGGGTCGCTCGACGACGAGGCGCAGCGGCGGCGCGGTGGGCGTGTCGGGATCGGCGACGAGGCGCTCGACCTCGACGAGCACCCTCGCCCGGAACTCCACGATCCGGTCGACGACCTCGGCCGGCGTCTCGGCGACGACGTAGCGGGTCCCGTCGACCAGCGAGACCACCGTGTCACGGGTGGTCTCGACCCGTTCGATCAGGTCTGCGTTGATCCCGATCCGGCTGCCGTCGAGCCGCGTCAAGAGGACCACGTCGCCGCCTCCTTGCGTCGAGTGCCGCCCGCCTCGTGCGGGCCGCAGGTGTATCGGAGCCGACGGCCCGCCCGTGAGGGTTGGGCGCGGATGCATCGCCCCCCGGGCGGGTGGACGTCGCCTGCCGCTCTCGACGGCGGTCAGGTCGGCCGGACCCTCCCCCGCCGCACCGGCCGGGGAGGGTCACGACGCTCAGCGCTTGAGGTTGACGACCTCCTGCAGCATCTCGTCGGAGGTGGTCACCACCCTCGAGTTCGCCTGGAAGCCGCGCTGGGCGAGGATCAGGTTCGTGAACTCGGTCGAGAGGTCGACGTTCGACATCTCGAGCGTCCCGCTCGACAGGAGGCCGCGGCCGCCCTGGCCGGCCTGGCCGATGTTGATCGCACCCGACGCCGGCGTGGCGCGGAAGGCGGAGCCGCCGCGCTTCTCGAGGCCTTCGGGGTTGTTGAAGCTGGCGAGGGCGAGCTGGCCGAGGGACCGGGTCAGGCCGTTCGAGTAGGACCCGGTGACGAGGCCGTCCTGGCCGATCGAGAAGCTCTGCAGCGAGCCGGCGGCCGAGCCGTCCTGGTCGAGCGCCGAGGCGGTCGACAGCGAGCCGAACTGCGTGACGCGGGTCGGGGCCGCGGCGGCGCCGAGGCTGACCGAGATGTCGTCGCCGGCGCCGAAGCCCGGGATCGCACCGCCGGGGATCGTGAGCGTGTAGCCGGACGTGAGCTCGCCGTCGGCGTCGAAGGTCAGCGGGCCGCCGGTCACCGCCGTCGCCGCCGCGGGCGGGGTCGGCTGCTGCACGCCGGCGGCGTCGACGTAGCGGTAGCCGACGCCCCAGGTGTCGCCCGCGGTCTTGGTCAGCTCGAAGCGCACCGTGGTCTGGCGGCCCTGGCCGTCGTAGACGTCGATCGACGTGGCGACGGTCGTGCCGACGGCGGCGTCGGCCGGGAGGTTGCCGCCGAGGACGGTGGAGGTCGTCTGCACCGGGGCGATCACGTCGCCGACCGGGATGACGAGCGGCCGCACCGGCCCGTTCGGGTTGAACTGGCCCGTGGCGTCGGCCGGCCAGCCCTGCACGATGCCGCCGTTCTGCGACACCAGCCGGCCGAGCGTGTCGAGCGTGAAGGCGCCGGACCGGGTGAAGAGCCGCTCGCCGCCCTGCTCGACGATGAAGAACCCGTCGCCGGTGATCGCCAGGTCGGTGCCCCGGCCCGTCAGCTGGGGCGCGCCCTGCGAGAAGTTGGTGGTGACGCCGGCGACGCTCGCGCCGAGGCCGATCTGCGCGGGGTTCGTGCCACCCGCGGTGGCCCCCGCCCGTCCGGCACCGCGGAGGGTCTGGCTGAGGACGTCCTGGAAGACCGTGTTGGAGGACTTGAAGCCCGTCGTGTTGACGTTGGCGATGTTGTTGCCGACGACGTCCATCATCGTCTGGTGGTTCCGCAGGCCGGAGACGGCGGCGTACATGGATCGGATCATTGGTGGCTCCTGGTGGGGTGGGAGGTCGGGCGGGTGGTCGTGGGGAGGGCGGTCGTCGGGAGGGCGGTCGGTGGGAGTGGTCGGTGGGAGTGGTCGGGGTGCTCGGCTCAGCCGATGGCGGTGATGCGGTCGAGCGGGATCTGCTCGCTGCCCACGTCGACGACGACGCCGTCGGCGGTGGAGCGGGCCCGGGTGACGGCGCCGGAGTGGTCGGCGCCGTCGGCGCCCTTCCACGTCACGTTCCGGCCGATGAGCCCGGTCGCCGCCGACAGGCCGAGGGCGCTGACGGTCGCCGCGCTCTGCTGGGCGATGAGGTCGAGCTTCTCGATCGAGGTCAGCTGCGCGGTCTGGGCCATGAACTGGCCCGGGTCGGTGGGCGACAGCGGGTCCTGGTAGCGGAGCTGGGCGACGAGGAGCTGCAGGAAGGCCTCCTTGTCGAGCTCGTCGCCGCGCTTGGGAGCGGTCGTCGGGCCTGACGCCGGGGTGGCGGGCGTCGTGCCGAGCTGGACGGGGATCGTCATCGGTCCTCCGGGACGGTCGTGGGTTTCGGGTCAGAGCCGGACGTCGAGTCCGGAGGGTCGGGTGGCGGGTCGCGGTGCGGTCGTGGCCGTGGGGTCGGCGCCGACGGCCGCGGCGGGTGCGGTCGGGCCGGCACCGGCCCGCCCGGTCTCCACCGCGTCGTGCTCGGGTGCCCGCCGGGGGTCGCCGGAGCCGACGTCGAGGTCGCCGAGCGCCACACCGGCGCGGCGGAGGTCGGCCCGCAGCTCGTCCAGCGAGGCGTCGATGCGGTCGACGGCGGCGCCGTGCGCGGCGCGGATGTGGAGGTGGGTCAGGCCGTCCTCGAGGTGGACCTCGACCGAGAGGGCGCCGAGCTCGGCCGGGTGCAGCTGGAGCTCCAGACGCGAGCCGTCCAGCCGGTGGAGGCGGGCGGCGAGGTGCCGGCCGAGGTCCTCGACCGGCACGGGGACCGGTGCGGCCGCCGGTGGGGCGGGGGCGGACGGTGGGGCGCCCGCGGCGGTCCGGGTTGCCGGTGCGGTGGTCAGGCCCGGAGCGGCGGGGGCCGGTGCGACGGCGTCGGCGGGCGCGGCGGGGCCGGGTGCGGCGCCGGCGGGTCCGGTGCCGTCCGGTGCAGCGCCGTCCGGTGCGGCGCCGTCCGGTGCAGTGCCGTGCGGGGCAGTGCCGTCCGGTCCGGTCGCCGGGGCATCCGCGACGTCGGCGGCCGCGCCGCGGCCCGTGGCGTCCGCGCCGTCGCCCGCGGTGATGGGCGCCGGGTCGCCCGGCGAGTCGGCGCCCGGGTGTGCGACCGAGGGCGCGGCGGGACCCGCTGCGCCCTCGGTCGGTCCGGCGACGGTGGTCGCTCCGGCGACGGCCGCCCCCGGGGCGTCGACCACGGCAGGTGGCGTCGTCCCGCCGGCCGGTGCCGCGTCGCCCGACGTGGAGGGCCCGGTCGGGTCCGCTCCGGCTGCCGCGACGGCGGTGGCGGCCGCGAGGGCGGCGGCGTCGGTCCCGTCGTCGGTGCCCACGTCGGCTGCAGGGTCGGTGGACGGGTCGTCCTCGGACGCGGCGCCCTCGGCCCCGGTCGCCTCGCCGGGTGCGGTGACGGGTGCCTCCCGGTCGAGGTGGTCGGCGCCGGCCGGGCCGGTCGAGTCGCGGTCGTCGGACCCGCCGGCGCGCCGACGGGGCTGGTGGTCGGGGCCGTCGGTCCGCTCGTGCCGTGCGGTGGTGCGGTCGGCCGGCTCGCCCGGGTCGTCCCGGTGCTCCGGGCGCGAGCGGCGCTCGGTCGTGCGGCGGGGCTCGAACGCCCGGTCGGCATCCGCGAGCGTCGCCTCGAAGCCGTCGTCGGGCCGTCCGCCGCCGGTCCGGCGGTCGGCACGGCGCTCCGCACGGGGGGCGGCGTCGAGCACGGGCGGGGCGATGGGCGCGCTCACCGGCGCGCTCCCGAGGTGCTGGAGAGCGTCGACATGATCCTCCGGACGTAGTTCTGCGTCTCGGCGTACGGCGGCACGCCGCCGTAGCGGCGCACGGCACCGGGGCCGGCGTTGTAGGCGGCGAGGGCGAGCTCGAGGGAGCCGAAGCTCTGGAGCTGCTGGCTGAGGTAGCGGGCGGCGGCGTCGACGGCCTGGGCGGGGTCCATCGGGTCGATGCCCATGGAACGGGCCGTGGCGGGCATGAACTGCATCAGGCCCCGCGCCCCGGCCGGGCTGACCGCCGAGGCGTTGCCGCCGGACTCGTGCCGGGCGACGGCCGCCAGCACCGCCGGGTCGATGCCGTAGCGCTGGCCCGAGCGCACGAAGAGGTCGCGGTACTGCGCGAGGGCGGGCGAGGAGGCGGTGATCGCCGCCAGGTCGCCCCGCACCCCGGTGGCCCCGAACCCGCTCGACCCGGACGCCGTCGTGGCGGGCGCAGCGCCCCCGGACGCCCCGACCGCGGCCGTGCCGTCGCCCACGATGCGGCGGATGGCCGTCGGCGTCCGGTGGATCGGCGCGATCTTGACGACGTCGCCGGTCCGCGGGGCGTGGATGATCTGGCCGCCGCCCGCGTAGATGGCGATGTGGTCGACCGGCTCGCCGAAGGCGATGAGGTCGCCGGGACGGGCCTCGGCGAGCGAGGGGACCGCCGTGCCGGCGCGGGCCTGGTCCCGGCTGACCCGGGGCAGCTCGATGCCGAGGTCCTCGAACACCTGCTGCACGAAGCCGGAGCAGTCGAGGCCCGACGACGGGTCGGTGCCGCCCCACCGGTACGGCACCCCGAGGTAGCGCTTCGCCGCCTCCATGATCCGCTCGCCGGTCGACGAGCCCGAGCCGTCGAGCCCGTCGAGCAGTGGGGAGGCCGTCGACCCCAGCGCCTCGGTCGAGGTGGTGCCGAGCAGGGACGACAGCAGCGACGAGAACTCGCCGACCGACGACGCGGTGGTCGACGGGTCGGCGACCGGCGTGGGCTCGAACCGGGCGCGGATGCCGGCGATGCGGGCGAGCGGCGACGCCGCGACGGCGCCGGAGGCGGCGATCGGGCTCACGGCCGGCCCCCGTCGTCGGTCGTCCGCCGGCGATCCCGGGCCCGGGCCGCGGCGCCCTCGTCGAGCCGCTTCTGCTCCGTGCGCTCCTGCTCGGCCCTCCACTCGGCGCGGTGGCGCTCGTCGAGCCGCTCGAGGCCCTTCAGGTCGGCGGCGGCCGACTCCCAGTGGGCGAGCGACCTCGAGGTGAGGTCCGCCGCGGCCACTTCGGCGGCGCGGGCGGCCTCGACCGCGCTGGCGAGGCGCTCGTGGTGGTCGCGCGCCGCGGTCCACTGGAGGCGGGACCCGTCCGGGAGCCCGGCGGCCCTCGCCGCGTCGAGCACCGCGCCACGGCGATCGTGCTCGGTCGTGGCGGCGTGCTCCGCGGTCCGCGCCGCGAGCAGCTCGGCCCGGGCGCGCTCCTCCTGGATGCGGCGGACGCGCAGCACCGTCTCGAGGCGGAACCGGTAGGCCATCAGACGGCCCCCTGCGTCGCGGCCGGTGCGGCGATCGTGCCGGTCAGCAGCTGCTCGAGCCGGTCCCACACCTCGCCCGGACGGCTCGGCTCGTCGAGGCCCTGCTGCAGGAACGCGTCGATCTCGTGGCGGAGCAGCAGGGCCCGGTCGACGTCGGGGTCGGCTCCGGCCTGGTACGCGCCGATGTCGACGAGGTCCTTGGCGTCGCGCCAGGCGGCGAGGAGGCGCCGGAGGTCCCGGGCGAGGGCCCGCTGGCGCTCGTCGGTGACCGCGCCCGACACGCGGGAGATCGAGGCGAGCACGTCGATCGACGGGAAGTGCCCGGCGTCGGCCAGCGCCCGCGACAGCGACACGTGCCCGTCGAGGATCGAGCGGGCGGTGTCGCCCACCGGGTCGTTCAGGTCGTCGCCCTCGACCAGGACCGTGTAGATGCCGGTGATCGAGCCGTCCTGCGAGGTCCCGGCCCGCTCGAGCAGGCGTGGCAGCAGGCCGAACGTCGACGGCGGGTAGCCCCGGGTCGCCGGCGGCTCGCCGGCCGAGAGCCCGATCTCGCGCTGCGCCATGGCGACGCGGGTCAGCGAGTCCATGAGGAGGTTCACGTGGGCGCCCCGGTCCCGGAACGACTCGGCGATCCGGGTGGCCACGAAGGCGGCGTTGCGGCGGACGAGGGCCGGGGCGTCGGATGTGGCGACGACGACGACGGCCCGGGCCAGGCCCTCGGGTCCGAGGTCGCAGTCGATGAACTCCCGCACCTCGCGGCCGCGCTCGCCGACGAGGGCCAGCACCGAGACGTCGGCGTCGGTGCCCCGGACGATCATCGACAGCAGCGAGGACTTGCCGACGCCGGAGCCGGCGAGGATGCCGATGCGCTGGCCGCGGCCGAGGGGCACGAGGGCGTCGAGCGCCCGCACGCCCACGTGCACCGGCGTGCGGACCAGCGGCCGCTCGAGCGGGTGGGGCGTCGGTGCGCTGAGCGGGACGTGCGGCAGGTGGCCGATCGGCGGACCGCCGTCGATCGGCCGGCCGAGGCCGTCGAGCACCCGGCCGCGCAGCTCCTCGCCGATCGGGGCGCTGAGCGGACCGCCGGTGGCGACGACGGGGTCGCCGATCCGCAGGCCGTCCAGCTCGCCCAGGGCCATGGCCGTCGGCCCGCTCTCGCCGAGCGCGACGACCTCGGCCCGGACCGGGTCGGGACCGCCACCGATGTGGAGCACCTCACCGATCGCGGCGTCGACGCCGGCGGTCTCGATGCCGAGCCCGACCACGCGCCTGACGCGGCCCCGGATGACCGGGCGCGCGGCAGCGGCGAGCCGGTCGCGGTCGACGACGGAGGTGCTCACGACGTCAGCACCTCCCGGACCCGCTCCAGGGCGATCGCGATGCCGGCGTCGACGTCGGTGTCGCGCACGTGGAGCCGGCAGCCGCCGGGCCCGACGTCGGGATCGGCCACGACCCGGACGTCGGGCAGCGCCGGGTGCCCGGCGAACGCCTCGGCGTCGTCGGGGTGCAGGTGCAGCACGGCGCCGGTGGCGTCGGTCGTGTCGGGGAGGACCCGCAGCGCCCGCCGGACGGCGTCGAGCGCGGCGTCGTCGACCGACGAGACCTCACGGTCGAGGACGGCGGCGGCCACCGCCATCGCCAGGTCCGTGACGGCATCGGCGACGCGCTCGGCGTCGGCGTCCCAGCGGCTCCGCTGCTCGGCCAGGGCGTCCGCGACCGCGCCGGCCAGCTGCTCCGCCCGCTCGGCGGCCTCGGCCAGCGCGGCGGCGCGCCCCTCCTCGACCCCCGCCGCGAAGCCCTCGGCGCGCCCGGCCGCGCAGCCCTCGCGGTGCCCGGCGGCGAAGCCGATCAGCCTCGCCCCGGCACCCTCGTCGAGGTCCGGCTCGTCGCCGGCGCCTGCGCCCAGGTCGTCGGGCAGCAGCGGCAGCTCCATCGGGCGCACGTCGGGCTCGGCCACCGTCACTCGACGAACTCCTCGCCGGAGCGGGCGAGCACGATGTCGCCGGCGTCCTCGAGCTGGCGGATCACCCGGACGACCTCGCCCTGGGCCGCCTCCACCGCGGTGAGGCGGACGGCGCCCAGCAGCGCGATGTCCTCGTCGAGCGTCTCGGCCGCCCGCTGCGACAGGTTCGACGTGACCTTGACGCGGACCTCCTCGCGGACGCCCTTGAGGGCGAGCGCCAGGTCCTTGGTGTCGACCCGGCGCAGGATCTGCTGCACGGACTGGTCGTCGAGCCCGACGATGTCCTCGAACACGAACATCCGGGAGCGCACCTCGTCGGCGAGATCGGCGTCGTGCTCCTCGAGGCCGTCGAAGATGAGCCGCTCGGTCGCCCGGTCGGAGCGGTTCAGCACCTCCACGAGGGACTGCACGCCGCCGGCCGAGGACAGGTCCCCGGCCTGGGCGAACGACGACAGGCGCCGTTCGAGCTCGCCCTCGACCACCGCCACCACGTCGGGGGCGGTGCGGTCCATCAGCGCCACGCGGACGGCCACGTCGCGCTGGGTCGTCTCGGGCAGGCCCGACAGCACCATGGCCGCGGCCTCGGGCTGCATGTGGGCGATGACCAGGGCGATCGTCTGCGGGTGCTCGTCGCGGATGAACGAGAGCAGCATGCGCGGGTCCACCCGGCGCACGCACTCGAACGGCGCGCTCACGAACGACATCGACAGGCGCTCCACGATCTCGCCGGAGCGGTCGCTGCCGAGGCTGGCCTCGAGCAGCTCGCGGGCGACCTCGATGCCGCCGGTCGCCAGGTGTCGACGGGCGCGGGAGCTGACCTCGAACTCGTCGAGGACCTCGTCGACCACGTCGGCCGGGACGTCGCGGAGCTGGGTGACCTCGGCGACGATGGCGGTGATCTCGTCCTCGTCGAGCTGGCGCAGCACGCGGGCGGCGCGCTCGGTGCCGAGCGACATCAGCAGCACCGCCGACTTCTGCGGTCCGCTCAGCGCCGGCGAGGGACCGGGGGCGACGGTGCTCATCGGGGTCCGTTCCGGCGGTCCGCGAGCCAGCTGCGCAGCAGTGCGGCCACCTCCTCGGGCTGGTGCTCGATCAGCTCGCCGAGCGCGGCGTCGCGGTCGGAGCGCTGCTGCACCTGCAGCGCAGCGGGGTCGGCCGGCTCGATCACGGCCGGGGTGGGTGGCGCGACGACGAGCGTGGCCCCCGGCTCGACCGACTCGATCTCGACGACGTCGGCGAGCTCGACCTCCTGGGTGAGCGCCATGGCCGGCTCGCCCGGCGGCAGGGCCTGCGCGGCTGCGGCCTCGAGCTCCCACCGGAACGCCTTGCGCCGGCCGCGCAGGTAGGCGGCCAGGGCGGCGACGGACACGAGCAGCACCACGAGCGCGATGGCCAGGTTGCGCACCGTGTCGTCGGCGGTACCGACCTCCTGCTCGGCGGCGTCGAGCTCGGCCTCCGTCGCGGCCTCGGCCGTGGTGTCGAAGCTCGTCCTCGTCACCTCGAGCACGTCGCCGCGCTCGGCGTCGATCCCGGCTGCGGCGTTCAGGGCGGCGGTCAGCTGCGGCAGCTGGGTGGGCGTCACCTTTGACTCGTCGACGAGCACGGCGACCGACAGGCGCTCGATGGCGCCCGGCGCCTCGTTGGTGGTCTCGACCACGCGGTTGACCGCGTAGCGGACGTCGTCCTGCTCGAGGGAGTAGTCGGAGTCGCCGCCGCCGGCCGCAGCGGCCGGCGTGTCGGGCCCGAGCACCCCGCTCGCCTGGGTGGCGCCGCCGGTGTAGGTCTCGGTGCGGGTCGAGGCCTCGGTGCGCAGCGGCTGGCCGTCGGGACCGGGCGCCGGCGCCTCGTAGGCCTCGCGGGCGACGTTGGTCTGGTCGTAGTCGAGGGCGGCGGCGACCGTGACGTGCGAGCCCTTGTTGCCCACCACCGTGGTGAGGAGCGAACCGAGCGACGCCTGCAGGTCGGCCTCGAACTGCTGGGTCTGGCGGCGCGAGGAGCCGGCGCCGCCGGCCCCGGCCAGCTGCTGGCCGGGTGCGGCGAGGACGTTGCCGTCGGAGTCCGCGACGGTCACCGCGTCGGGCGACAGGCCCTGGATGGACGAGGCGACCAGGTTGACCACCGCACGGACCTGGTCGTCACCGAGGGTCTGGCCCCGCTCGGTGCGCACGAGCACGCTGGCCGACGCCTTCTGGTCGTCGAGCGCGAACGCGCCGTCGTCGGGGATGGCCAGGTGGACGACCGCGGTGTCCACGACGTCGATCGACTCGATGGTCTTGGAGAGCTCGCCCTCCATCGCCCGCTGGTAGCCGACCTGCTGGCTGAACTCGGAGCTGGTGAGCCCTTGGTCGTCGAGCACGCCGTAGCCGACCTTGGAGTCGCTGGGCAGCGCGGTGGCGGCGAGGTCCAGTCTCAGCTGGTCGACCTTGTCGGCGGGCACCATGATCGTCGTCCCGTTGGCGGCGAGCTCGTAGGGGACGCCCTGCTCCTCGAGCGCGGCGGTCACGGTCGCGCCGTCCTCGGCGGTCAGGTTCGTGTAGAGCGGCGCGTTCTCGGTCCCGCCCGACAGCCGGGTCACCATGAACATGGCGACGATGACTGCGGCGACCGCGCCGACGGCCACGATCTTCTGCGTGCGGCTGTAGCCCGCGACCAGGCTCGTCACCTTGTCCTTGAGACCAGCAGCGCCCTTGAGACCAGCGGCGCCCTTCAGACCGGCAGCGCCCTTGAGACCGGCAGCGCCCGTCATGCCGGCGCCACTCGTCAGGCCGGTCGCGGCGCTCCGCCCGGCGTCGCCGGGGGCGTCGTCCGGTCCGGTCGTGCCGGGGGACGGCGGGGCGTCCAGGCTCACAGCTGCATCCTCATGACCTCGTTGAAGGACTCGATCGCCCGATTGCGGACCGCGACCGTGAGCTGGGTCATCAGCTGGGTCTCGGTGGTCGCGACCATCAGGTCCTCGACGCGCTCGAGGTCACCGGTGGCCGCGGCCTTGGCGAGCTGGTCGGTGTTGCGCTGGGAGGCGTCGAGGTCGTCGAGCGCCCCCGTGATCGCCTTCGAGAAGTCCTCGGCGGATCCCGCCGAGGACGCCGACGACGTCGGCGAGGTGGCGGTGGTAGGGAAGGCGGCGGTGACGCCGGAGATCGGTGTGATCGGCACCGTCACCTCCCGAGCTCGAGCGCACGCTCGTAGGAGTCGCGCGCCCGCTCGAAGACCGTCACGTTCGCGGAGTAGGCCCGCTGGGCGATGATCAGGTTCGTCATCTGGGTGGGCAGGTCCATGTCCGGCACGCGGACCATGCCGTCGGCGTCGGCGTACGGGTGGTCGGGCTGGTAGACGAGGCGGCCCTCGGCCGAGCCGAAGGTGGCGCCGGCGACGAAGGACCCGCCGCCGATCGAGGCGCCGCGGCCGGCGCCGCCGCCGCTCGAGCTGGCGATCACGTAGCGCTCCTGGAACGCGGGGCTGCCGGCCGGGTTGATCGTGTTGATGTTGGCGACGTTGTCGCCCACCGCGTCGATCCAGGTCTGGTACACGCGCATGCCGGACGCGGGTGCGCCGAGCCCGGAGAAGGGGGTCACTCGCACGCTCAGCTCCCGATCGCCGTGCGGAGCGTGTCGTACTTGCCGTTCATCGCCCGGATCACCAGCTGCTGGCGGAGCGACGTCTCGGTGAGCCCGGTGAGCTCGTCGCCGATGTCGACGTTGTTGCCGTTCAGCTGGCTGGGTGCGGTCGACGCCTTCACGTCGACGTCCACGTCCAGCGGGTCACCACGGCCGATGGCGTCCCGGAGGGACGACTCGAAGTCGACGGTGCTGGCGGTGAACCCGGGGGTGGCGACGTTGGCGACGTTGTCCTCGGCCGCCGAACGCCGCGCGTCGAGGCCCCACAGGGAGGCCTGCAGCGTTCGCAGGGTCAGGTCGGAGATCACGGGGCGCGCTCCACGGTGGACGTCGCCGATCCGTGGCGGGGGTCCCGAGCGATCCGTGCTCCTTCGTGGATCGGAGCGGGCGGTGCGCCGATGAGGGTTGGCCGGAGATTCCTCCGCGACCTCCGCACCGAGCCGGAGCGGGGGAGGGGGAGCGGCTCAGACGAGGATGCCGGGGTCGCGCCGGTCCCGGGCGGCGGAGGCGCCGGCGCGGTGGCGTCGCTGGGTGGACCGCAGGTCGGCGACCACCCGGTCCCGCTCCGCGGTCAGCTCCCGGCGCCGGGCGTCGCAGGCGGCGAGCAGGGCGCGCGCCCGCACCGCGACGCGGGGCGGGAGCGCGCCGAGGTCGGTCGGCGGCTCGAACGGCTCACCGGTGGCGATGCACTCCTCGA
This sequence comes from Dermatobacter hominis, assembly GCF_020715685.1. Classification (GTDB taxonomy): domain Bacteria; phylum Actinomycetota; class Acidimicrobiia; order Acidimicrobiales; family Microtrichaceae; genus Dermatobacter; species Dermatobacter hominis. Next base: position 1,395,857 of record NZ_CP085840.1, on the reverse strand, counting down.
ACCGGTCGAGCGCGGCGTCCCAGCCGTCGGCGCCCGGGCCGGTCGCGCCGCTCGCCCCGACGGGCTCCGGGGCCGTGGTGTCGTCAGCCGGCGACATCGATCGAGCCCGTTCCGGTCAGCACGTGGTCGGAGGTGGCGGCCGACGGCACCGCCGACAGCCGCTGCCACGCCGTGGTCCACGCGTCGAGCAGCGGGGTGACCGCCGCGGTGGCATCCGCAAGCGCGGCGCGGTCCATCGCCAGGTTGGCCTGGACCAGCCGGCCATGGAGGTAGTGGTAGATGCTCGACAGCTCGCCCGCCGCCGCCCACACGGTCTCGTCGAGGGCGGCGTCGAGCTCGGCGACGATGTCCTGGGCGTGGATGAGCGCGGCGTGCGCCGCGGCGCGGTCCGACCGCTCCATCGCGTCGTCCGCATCGGCGAGGTCGCGGACCAGGCGCTCGTAGACGAGCACCAGCAACCGCTCCTGCGAGACGGTCGTCCGTTCTGCTCTGAAGGTGGCGAGGGGTGTTGCGAGGGGCATCCGTGCGCTCCGTGCTCGTGGGGTGGGGGTCGTTCCTGTCCTGTCGCCGGGCTCAGCCCAGGGCCGAGAGCTGACCGGTGAGCCAGCTGCTCTGCGACTGGAGGCTGCCCATCTGCACCTCGAGCTGGGACCAGACCGCCCGCAGGTGCGCCTCCTTGGCGGTGAGGCGGACGTCCCAGGCCGAGATCGAGGACTGCAGCGACGAGATGCGGGAGCGGGTCGACGTCTCCTCTCCCGTGAGGTAGCCGTCGCCGAGGTCGGTGGCGGCGGCGGCGGCGCTGGCCACCCGCTGGGCGAGCCCGGCGGTGTAGTCGACCGTTCCGACCACGCCGGTGCCGCTCCCGCCCACCGTCACGGACAGGCCGCCGAGCCCGGCGGTGGCGCTCGGGACGGCCAGCACGCGACCGGTGCCGACGGCCGCCTTGCCGCCGATGGTCCCGGCGACGTCGGAGCCCGCGGCGGTCGTCCACGTTGCGCCGTCCCAGGCCACGTCGAAGCGGGCGGCGCTGCCGGCGTTCCGGTGGGTGACGACGAGCTGGCCGGCGTCGATGCCGACGTCGAGCTGCAGGCCCTCGTCCGCGATCGCGGCGGCCAGGCCGGCGGAGATCGTCGCGAGGTCCTGGCCGGCGACGGCGTCGAAGGACGCCACCGTGCCGTTGACCCGGACCGAGATCGTCCGGTCGGCGACGAGTGGGTCGGGGATGGACTGCGAGGCGCTCGCCGCGGTGGCGGGCGACGTCACCACGACGTCGTAGGTGCCCGAGAGGGCGCGGTTGCCGGCGCCCCGGAAGGTGACCGGACCGGTGGTGGTCGCCGTCTGCGTGAACAGCGCCTGCACGGCGTCGGGGTCGTCGCGGTACGCCGCGCCGAACTTGGCGCTGTCGAAGGTGAAGGTGCCGTTCCGGGTGATCTGGAGCCCCGCGAGGCCGGCGGACCCGAGCGACGAGGCGCCGACCTGGTCGGTCACCGCCCTGATCAGCTCCTGGGCGACGCGCCGGACGGTCGGGTCGCCGTTGAGGCTGGCCGCGGTCTTGGTGGCGGCGTCGTAGGCGGTGCGGGTCTTGATCTCGCCGAGCACGGCGTTGAGCGAGTCGACGAACGACTGGACCTGCTTGGCCATCCCGTCGACGTCCTCGGCGACGTCCACCGTCACCGGCGAGGCCGACACGGCGACGGCGGTGATGCTGACGCCGGAGAGCACGTCGGAGAAGGTGTTGGACGGCGACGTGACGTCGTACGCCCCGGGCCCGGAGCCGACGACGAGCTTGGCGTCCTGGCCGGTCGACGTGACGGTGGTGCCGCCGGTGAGGCCGGCGAGCGTGAAGGTGGAGCCGTCGCCGGTGGTGGTCGCGGTGACCTGCAGGCGGTAGCCCGCGCCGGTGTTCACCGCGGCGGCGCGCACGCCGAGGTCCGCGGCGTTGATGCCGGCGACGACGTCGGCGAGCGAGCCCGACCCGACCGACACCGACACGGGCCCGTCGTCGCCGGTGAAGGTGAGCGGTCCGGCGGCCGCGGTGGTGGCGGTGGTGGCGAACACGTCGGTGCTGCGCAGGCCGTGGGCGCTGGCCAGGCGGTCGACGGTGAAGGTGAGCGAGCCGATCGACGCGCCCTTGGCGGCGCTGACGACGGCGGTCGAGCTCGAGGTGGTCGTGGCGGACCGGAGGCCCCAGCCGCTCGGCGAGCTGATCGTCGCGGCGGCGGACGACAGGCCGCCGAGCTTGGTGCGGATGGAGCCCAGCGCGTCCAGCGCGGCCTGCACGGTCGCCTTGCGGCTGACCAGCGCGTCCTGCGGAGCCTTCTCCACGGACATGAGCTGCTGGATGATCGAGCTGGTGTCGAGGCCGCTGATGAGGCCGTCGATGGCCATCGGTCGCTCCGGTCGTGCGGGTGCGGGAGGGGGAGGGGAGGAGGGTGAAGGGGACGGTGGGGGGACGGGTCTGGCGGGCGTCGAGCGGGGTGGCGCTCGGGGAGGGTGGCGCCCCACCCGCGGCGGGTGGGTCCGATCGGGGCGTCGTCGGCCCGATCGGTCCCACCCGCCGTCAGGAGGGGTACCGGGGGATCAGCCGAGCAGGCGGAGGACCGACTGCGGGAGGCCGTTGGCCTGGCCGAGCATGGCGGTGCCGGCCTGCAGCAGGACCTGGTGCCGGGTGAAGGACACCATCTCCGACGCCATGTCGGTGTCCCGGATGCGGGACTCCGAGGCGGCGAGGTTCTCGGTCGTGACCTGCAGGTTGGCGATCGTCGACTCGAAGCGGTTCTGGTAGGCGCCCAGGTTGCCTCGGGTGGTCGACACCGTCTTGATGGCGCTGTCGATCGCCGTGATCGCCGACGAGGCGTCGGTCGAGACGTCGATCGTGTTGATGCCGAGCGACGTCGCGTTGACCGCCGTGAGGCTGATCGTCAGCTGGTCGCCGGCGTCGGCGCCGACCTGGAAGACACCGCCGGAGCCGGTGGCGGCCGCCAGGACGCCCGGCGTGATCGCCAGGTCGGAGGCGAGCGGGGTGTTGGTCCCGTCCGCCAGCGTGACCGCTGCCGAGTAGCCGTTGGAGACCGTGAAGCGGCCCTGCTCGACCGAGACGCTGATCTTCTCGGCCGCCGCGGCGTCGGTGGCGTTGCCGGTCGCCGTCAGGGCCGCCTTGATGCGGTCCGTCAGGTAGGCGGCGGCGTCCTCGGGATCGAGGGCGGTGGCGGCGTCGAGCTCGACGGCCACGGTGCCGGAACCGCCGGCCACGCTGACGCTGAAGTCGTCGCCGGCGGCCCACGTGACCGCAGCGGCATCCGTCGTGCCGGTCAGCTTCGTCGGCTGGACGCCGAAGTTGCCGTCGAGCAGCTTCTGGTTGCCGAACTTGGTCGTGTCGGCGATCCGGGTGATCTCCGAGCGGAGCTGGTTCACCTCCACCTGCGCCGCGTCACGGGCGGCCTGGTCGTTGGAGCCGGTGTTGGCGGCCTGGACGGCCAGGTCCCGCATGCGGTTGAGCATGGAGTGGACCTCGTTGAGCGCACCTTCCGCCGTCTGGACGACCGAGATGCCGTCCTGGGCGTTGCGGGTGGCCTGGCGGAGGCCCGACACCTGGGCCCGCAGGCCCTGGCTGATCACCAGGCCGGCGGCGTCGTCGGCGGCACGGTTGATCCGGAACCCGGACGAGAGCTTCTCGAGGCTCTTGCCCATCTGGGTGTTCGTGGTGGTGAGGTTGCGGTAGGCGTTGAACGCCTGGATGTTCTGGTTGATGCGCATGGTGGTCCCTTCTCTTCCGTGATGCGGGGTGTGTCGGGGGAGGTCCCCGACTGCGCAGGGGTGGATCGGACCGCCGGTGGCGCCGGTGAGGGTTCGACCGGACCGGGCCCGGGAATGGGTCGACCGACCCAGGTGAGCGTCTGTTCACCCGGCCGACCGATCGGCCACCAATCCGCACGGAGCCTCATGGGGGTCCGCTCCGATGCCGATGGACCTACATGGACCACCCGCCGCCGAACCGAGCCCCCGCCCTCCGTGGCCGGGCCGATCGGCCCACCAACGCGGTGCTCGAGGACCTGAGCCACGTGCTCTGGCACCAGCGGCAGCTGATCGTGGACCTGGTCTACCGGCTCGAGGTGCAGAAGCTCGTCCTGGCCTCCGGCATGTCGCGCTGGGTCGCCACCGCCGCCTCCGACGTCGAGGGCGCGCTCGAGGACATCGCCGCGATGGAGGCCGTGCGCTCCTCGCTGGTGGAGGAGCTCGGTCCGAAGCTCGGCACGCCGCCCGACGCAGGCATCCGCGCCCTCGTCGACGCTGCGCCGTCGCCGTGGGACCTGATCCTCACCGAGCACCACGCCGAGCTGCTCGCCCTGGCCGCCGAGGCCGAGTCGTCGGCGGGGGAGGGCCGCGAGCTCGCGCACCGCGGGCTCGGCGACGTGCGGGGCCTGCTGAACGAGGTGGGAGGCACCACCGCCTCCTCGGAGTTCGACACCCAGCCCGGCCGGCCCGACGCGCTGCTGGTCGACCGGAGGGCCTGATGTCCTCGTTCGGTTCGCTGAACACGGCGCTCAGCGGCCTGCTCGCTCACCGGCGGGTGCTCGACGTCATCGGCCACAACATCGCCAACGTCGGCACCGACGGCTACAGCCGCCAGCGGGTCGAGCTCACCGGGCTCGGCTCGGCGACGGTCGCGTCGATGTTCTCCAAGCCGGCCGGATCGACCGGGGGCGTCGGCGTCGCCGGCGTCACCCGCATCCGCGACGAGTTCCTCGAGCGGCGGGCCGTCCGCGAGCACGCCACCGGCGCCCGCCTGGAGATCGAGTCGACGGTGCTGACCCGCATCGAGGCGACGATCCCCGAGCCCTCCGACGTGGGCCTCGCCGCCCAGCTCGGCGACTTCTACGCCGCGTGGGACGACCTCGCCAACAACCCCGGCGACTCCGCAGGGCGCATCGCGGTGCTGCAGCAGGCCTCGACGGTGGCGTCGACGTTCCGCCGCGTCGCCGCCGACCTGCACGAGCTCCGCGACGCCGCGGTCACCGAGTCGTCGACGATCGTCCACCAGGTCAACACCATCGCCGGACGCGTCGCCGAGCTGAACGGCGCCGTGCGCCGGGCCAACGCCGCGGGCCTGGACGCCTTCGGCCTCGCCGACGAGCGCGACCGGCTCATCCTGCAGCTCGGGGAGCTCGCCGGCGTCGAGACCCGGGCGCTCGACGACGGCACCGTCGACGTGACGCTCGGCGGCTCGACGCTCGTGCGCGGCGAGCACGTGCGCGAGCTCGAGGTGGCCGAGCCGGGCCCGCTGACCGGCCCGTACGCCGGCACCGGGTTCTCGAGGGTGCAGGTGCGCTGGCGCGAGGACGGGTTCCCCGCCACGGTCACCGAGGGCCGCCTCGGCGGGCTCGTCAACGTGGCGAACGAGCACGTGCCCCACGCCCTCAGCGACCTCGACGCCGTGGCGTCGTCGCTCGTCACGTCGGTCAACGCGCTGCACCAGACCGGTCAGGGCCTCGACGCCGTGGCCGACCTGAACCTGACGTTCTGGGATCCCGCCGGGACCACCGCGTCGACCATCGCCATCTCCGGCGACGTGGACGGCCAGCCGTCGAGGATCGCCGCGGCCGCGGTCGGCGGCGGCGCGCTCGACGTCACGATCGCCCAGTCGCTCGCCGCGCTGGCGGAGGCCCAGGGCGGCACGATCGACGCCTACCAGGACCTGGTCGGCCGGCTGGCGGTCGAGACCCAGAGCGCGGGGCGGCGCGCCGCCATCCAGACCGAGGTCACCGGCCAGGCCGACCAGGCCCGCCTGTCGGTGTCGGGCGTGAACCTCGACGAGGAGCTCACGAACCTCATCTCCACGCAGCGGGCCTACGAGGCGTCGGCCCGGGTGCTGACCGCCGTCGACGCCGTGCTCGACACCCTGATCAACCGCACCGGGACGGTGGGCCGATGAACCGTGTGACGTCCGTGGCGACCGTGCGGCGGTCGCTCTCCGACCTGATGGCGGCCAACTCGGCGCTCGTCGACGCCCAGGCCCGCGCCAGCTCGCAGAAGCAGCTGCAGCGGGCCTCCGACGGTCCCGCCCAGGCGCTGGCCGCGCTCGAGCACCGAGGGGTGCTGCGGCGCTCCGCCCAGCAGCAGCGCAACGCGAGCGACGCCCGGAGCTGGCTGTCGTCGGCCGACACCGCGCTCGCGTCGAGCGTCGACGAGCTCACCCGCGTGCGCACCCTCGTCTCCGGTGCCCGCTCCGGCGCCAGCGACCCCAACGCCCGCAAGGCGGTGGCCGACGAGATCCGCACGATCCGCACGGCGATGCTGTCGCTCGCCAACACCGAGCACCTCGGCCGGCCGATCTTCGCCGGCACCGCCTCGACCGACGCCGCCTTCGCCGCCGACGGCACCTACCAGGGCGACGGCGGCGTGGTGCGCCGGCCGATCGCCCCGGCGGTCGACGTCCAGGTCAACCGCAGCGGCACGAGCGTCTTCGGCACCCAGACCGCGACCCCGATGGACGGCAACGTGTTCCAGGTGCTCGAGGCCCTCGCCACGGCCGTCGAGGCCGGCGACGACGCCGCCATGGCCACCGGAATCACGCGGGTGGACACGGCGATCGACCGGGTGGAGTCCGCGCAGGTCGAGCTCGGCGCCCGGGCCCGCCAGGTGGATGACGTCGTGGCCCGGAGCGAGACCGCCGACCTGGACCGCCGGCAGGCCCTCAGCGAGCTGGAGGACGTCGACATCGCCGAGGCGATCCTCGACCTCAAGGCCCGCGAGGTCGGCTACCAGGTGGCGCTGAGCGCGACTGCGCAGGTCTCGAAGCTGTCGCTGCTCGACTTCCTGCGCTGATCCCGCGCCCCGTCCGTCCGGCCGCGCGGACCCCCGGCGACGGACCTCGCGCGTCCGGGGTGCCGCCGGCTCGCGCCGGCTCGCGCCGACCCGCTGACCGACGGTCGCTGACCTGCGGTCGGCGACCGTCGGGGTCGAACGGACCACGGCGTGGATCGTTCTGACCAAATGTCGGCGCAATTCGATGAGAAGCCTTCAGCTTTCCGACAGGGCGGCCGAACGATGCGGTGCACAGGGGAAGGGACACCCACCCGGGTCCGTGACCCGGCCGACGCCCAGGCGGGAGAGAGCAGAGGACATGGACCCCCGACGTGCCGAACTCATCGAGCGCCACCTGCCCCTGGTGGAGCACGTGGTGCTCAGGGTCGCCGGGAACTTCCCGGCCTTCGTCGATCGCAGCGAGCTGATCAGCGCCGGGACCATGGGCCTCGTGGAGGCGGCGGTCCGCTTCGACCTCGACCGTGGCGTGCCGTTCGCCGGCTACGCCCACCAGCGCATCCGGGGTGCGGTGCTCGACGTGGCCCGCTCGGCCGACTGGATGCCCCGCTCGATGCGGCGCCTGGCCCGCGAGGCGGCCCAGGCGACCCAGGAGCTGGCCAACGAGCACGGCGGGACCCCCAGCGACGACGTCCTGGCCGACCGGCTGGGCGTCGAGGTCGCCGAGCTGCGGCGGCTCCGTTCGCAGGCCGAGATGGGCGTGTCCCGGGGCCTCGACAGCCGGCAGGAGCTCGACCGCCACGACGACGCCGACCAGATGGTCGACCGCAACGAGCCCGAGGTCGTCGAACGGCTCGAGGACACCGAGCTCAAGGGCTACCTGCGGGCCGGCCTCGACTCGCTGCCCGAGCGCCACCGCATGATCGTCATCGGGCTGTACCTCGAGGGCCGCTCGTTCGAGGACCTCGCCGAGCTCCTCGGCGTCACGCCGTCGAGGATCAGCCAGCTGCGCAGCGACGCGATCGACATGCTGCGCGACGGCATCGAGGCCCAGTACCGGCCCCGCTCGACCGATCGGCCGAAGGGCCGCGTCGAGATCCGCCGTGCTCGCATGTCGGCCGACATCGCCCGGCACTCCGACCTGCGCACCCGCCTCGCCGCCCGGTTCCCCCGGCCGGCGCACGAGGACCGCATGCCCGTCGGGGAGTGCCCCGACGACGCGGGCGAGCTGACCCCGCTCGTCGACGAAGCGATCTGAGCGCGCGGGCGCCGGGTACCGTCCGCGGGGTGCCCCGCCGTCGAGTCGCCGTCGCCGCCCTCGCTCCCGACGCGGTGGCCGCCGACCGGATCGACGTGCTGCGACGGGCGCTCGGGGCCGAGCCGCCGTTCCACGTCGCCCCGCACGTCACGCTGGTGCCGCCGGTGAACGTGCGCGAGGAGGACCTCGCCGAGGTGTCGGCCACCCTGCGGTCGGCGGCCAGCGCGGCCCGGCCGTTCGAGGCGCACGTCGGACCGGCGACCACGTTCGCCCCGGTCACGCCCACGTTGCACCTCGACGTCGACGCTGCGGCGACGGCGCACCTGGGCGCGCTCCGGACGGCGTTGCGGACCGGCGTGCTCGAGCGGCCCGAGCAGTGGCCCGAGTACCGACCGCACGTCACGCTCCGGGAGGAGGTCGCCGTCGACGCGATCGACGGCGCGGTGCGCGCCCTCGCCGGGTTCCGGACCACGTGGCGGGTCGACCGGTTGCACCTGCTCGAGCAGCGCCGACGCGATGACGGCACCCCGCACTGGGTGCCGGTCCGGGAGGAGCCCTTCGGGGGGCCCGACGTGGTCGGACGGGGCGGCGTCGAGCTCGTGCTGCGGACGGTGGCGATGGTCGAGGACCCCGTGGCCGAGCGATGCGGCGTCGACCCGGTCGGCCCGCTGGGCCCACCCGGTCGTCCGGCGCCGCTGGTGGTCGTGGCCGAGGCGCCCGGCGCCCCGACCTCCGTGCTCGGCGCCGCCGTCGGCTCGCTCGGGGTGGGCGAGGCCGCGGCGCTGCGGGCCGTGGTCGTCGACGAGGTCGAGCGGGGCACCGGGGTGGGCCGGCAGCTGCTGGCGGCGTGGTGCTCTTCGGCCGCCGCACGGGGTGCCGAGGTGGCGATCGCGGATGTCGGCGGCGACGACCCGTCCGCCTCCGGCTTCCTCGCCGCGCACGGATTCCGACCGGTGGGCGACCTGCTCGTCCGGCGCCTCTGAGCGAACGCCCGGCGGCTCTTCGGCGCCCTTCGGGGTGACCGCCCCTAGATGCGACCGCTGAAGGTGTCGCAGGCGGTGGGATCGGCCGTGTCGAAGCCGCGCTGGAACCACTTCTGGCGCTGGGCCGAGGTGCCGTGCGTGTACGAGTCGGGGTCGGCCCGGCCGCCCCCGGCCTCCTGGATGCGGTCGTCGCCGACCGCGGCGGCGGCGTCGAGGCCCTCGCTGATGTCGTCGGGGGTGATCTCGGTGATGAACCCGGTCGACACCGCGTTGGCGGCCCATACCCCGGCGTAGCAGTCCGCCTGGAGCTCGAGCCGGACCGAGCCCGACGAGGCGCCCTGGCGGTCGCCGCCCGCGCGCTGCCCGAGCAGGTTCTGCACGTGGTGGCCGTACTCGTGGCCGATCACGTACGCCTGGGCGAACGGGCCGCCCGACGCGTTGAACGGCGGCTGGGACAGCGCGTCGAAGAACGTCAGGTCGACGTACACCGTCTGGTCCGCCGGGCAGTAGAAGGGCCCGGTGTCCGACGACGCCGAGCCGCAGCCGGTCGTCGTCGCCCGCGAGAACAGCTGGGTCCGGGCGGGCTCGTAGGTGACGCCGCTGTTGGCGAACACGTCGGTCCAGTAGCGCTGCACGCTGTTGACGACGGCGACGATCCGGCAGTCCTGGCGCTGGTTGGCGTCGGCGCCGGTGCGGCACTCGGACGCGACCTCGCTCGCGCTCTGGTTGCCGATCGTCGTCGACGGGCCGAGCATGTCGCCCCCGAGCCCGCCGCCCCGCGTGCTGAGGAACGCGATGAGCAGGATCACGACCAGGCCGACGATCCCTCCACCGCCGAGCTTCGCTCCCGTGCCGAACCCGCCGCCGCCCGGCAGGCCGGGGAACCCGCCGCCGAGCCCGCCGAGGCCGCCGCCGGCCGGGCTCCGGCCGCGGGCGTCGTCGATCTGGGACGTGTCCAGCCGGGCGTCGTCGTCGAACTCCACGGCCGCAGCCTTGCAGTTCGGCTCACCGGCCGTCCGCCGGAACCGTCCCCCGGTGCGGGGAGACCGGCCTCCCGCCGCTCAGGCCAGGTTCCCGCTCCCGGCCGCTCAGGCCAGGTTCCCGCTCAGGCCAGCTTCCCGCTCCCGGCCGCTCAGGCCAGGTTCCCGCTCCCGGCCGCTCAGGCCAGGTTCCCGCTCCCGGCCGCTCAGGCCAGGCCGAGCTTGTCGGGGCGGTGCCGCGCCTCGACGAGGCGGACCGTGCCCGACCGCGACCGCATCACCAGCGACTGGGTGGTCGCCCCGTTGCGGTCGTAGTGCACGCCCTTCAGCAGGTTGCCGTCGGTGATGCCGGTCGCCGAGAAGAAGCAGTTGTCGCCGGCGACGAGGTCGTCGGTGCCGAGCACGCGGTCCAGGTCGTAGCCGGCCGTGACCGCGGCCTCGCGCTCCGCGGCGTCGCGGGGCCACAGCTTGCCGACGAGCTCGCCGCCCATGCACTTGAGCGCCGCGGCGGCGATCACGCCCTCGGGCGTGCCGCCGATGCCGAAGAGGATGTCGACGCCGGAGTCGGGGTAGGCGGTGGCGATCGCGGCGGCGACGTCGCCGTCGCCGATCAGCCGGATGCGGGCACCGGTCTCGCGGACCTCGGCGACCAGGTCGTCGTGGCGGGGCCGGTCGAGGATCGTCGCGGTCACCTCGCGGACGGGGATGCCCTTGGCCTCGGCCACGGCCCGGAGGTTGTCGCCGACCGAGGCGTTGATGTCGATCCGGCCGGCGACCTCGGGACCGACGGCGATCTTCTCCATGTACACGCACGGGCCCGGATCGAACATCGTGCCCTGCTCGGACACGGCGATCACGGCCACCGCGCCGCCGCGGCCCTTGGACGTGAGCGTGGTGCCGTCGATCGGGTCGACCGCGATGTCGACCTGCGGGTTGGAGCCGTCACCCACGACCTCGCCGTTGAACAGCATGGGCGCCTCGTCCTTCTCGCCCTCGCCGATGATCACGGTGCCGGTCATGCTCACCGTGCCGAGGATGAGCCGCATCGCGTCGACCGCCGCGCCGTCCGCGCCCTCCTTGTCGCCGCGCCCCACCCACTTGGAGGCGGCCATGGCGGCGGCCTCGGTGGTGCGGACGAGCTCCATGGCCAGGTTGCGATCGGGCGTGGTCTTCGACATGGCCGAGACGATACCGACCGGGCCACGCGCCGCCCCAATGGCACGCGAGGATGGAGCGGTGGACGCACGCGACGACCTCACCGCCCCCGACGACGAGCTCGACGACGAGCTCGAGGAGGAGCTCGACGACCTGGACGAGGAGCTCGGGGCGGCGGACGAGGCGCTCGCCGAGGCGGAGGACGACGACGATGTCGACGACGGCGCGGACGACCGGCTGGTCGAGGGCGTCGAGCTGGTGGAGGACTTCGGCGACGAGGAGGTCGTCGAGCGGCTCGAGGGCGGCGACGACGAGGAGCTGGTGTACGACTGCACCTCGTGGGCCGGCGAGTCCCGTGGCCTGCTGGCGAGCCTCCTCGAGACCCACGGCATCCGCCATGCCTGGCAGGGGACCGTGCTGAGCGTCCTGCCCGAGGACGAGGACGCCGTCGACGAGCTCATCGACGAGGTGATGGCGTCGGCCCGGCCCGCCCTCGATCCGTCGGCCGAGAAGGTCGTCTACGAGGTGGGCAGCTGGCCCGCCGCGCTGCAGACGATGCTCGCGGACGCCCTCACGGTCGCCGACCTCCCGTACGAGTGGGACGAGCGGGGCGACCTCGTCGTCTACGCCGAGCACGAGGAGGACGTCGAGGTCATCCTCGACGACATGCCCGACCCCGACGACCCCGACGTCGCGGGCGAGGTGTCGTCCGACGACGGCATCGCGGTGCACGAGCTGCTCGACCGGCTGTTCCTGGCCTCGAGCCGGCTCGCGTCGAAGGACGACCCGGCCTCGATGGTCGCCGTCGACGAGGCGGTCGGCGAGCTCGAGCGGATGGCCCCGCCGTTCGGGTTCGAGCCGCCGCAGTGGCGCACGCTGGTCACCCGCGCCATCGCGCTGCGCGACGCGCTGACGGCCGGCCCCGACGACCCCGGCGCGCTCGACGACGACGAGCTGCGGACCGTCGCGGCCGACGTGCGCGACCTCGTCCGCCAGTACGTGTAGGGCTCACAGGCCGCCGGGGAGCACCGCCGCGGCCCGCAGTACCTTGGTGCGGTGATCCTCGCCGAGGTGGAGGCGTTCCACTCCCGCCCGATCGCCCCGACGCGACGGATCGCGCTCGGGGACCTGGACCTGCCCTGCGACCCCGCACCGGGGTTCGGGGGGATCCTCCTCGGCGGCATCGCGGCCCGGTTCGCCGGCGACCTCGACGAGGACACGGCGATCGACGTGGCGCACCTCGTGAACGAGGTCGAGCGCGGCGGCCGCATCCCGCAGCCGCGGGCGCGGCACCGCCTCCAGGTCGACCGCATCGGCCTGCGCCCCTGCCACCACCGGCTGGTCGGGCGGGGCGAGCAGCTGGTGCTCGACATCGACCACACCAGGGGCACGCCGGCCCAGCACGTGCTCTGCGCGGTCTACGCGGCCGGCACCCTGCCGCCATCGGTGCGCCCGACCGTCATGTCGGCCGTCCGCAAGGGCCTCCGCTGGCACGGCGAGATCGGGCCCTCGCTGATCGCGCACCTCGCCGGGCGGGGCGCCGACCTGTCGGTGACCGCCGCGGCGGACCCCGTCGGCTGGGCGCTGCGGGTGCTGCAGCTCGACGCCGCTCGCACCGGGGGCGCTCCTCCGGCGCTGCGGCGGGTGGACCTCACGATCCCCTCGCGCAAGGAGGTCCAGCAGGCCTTCCGCGACCAGCTGCGTGCCGTGCACCCCGACCACGGTGCCGAGGACGACGGCGCGGCGCAGCGGATCTCCGAGCTGGCCGAGGCGCGGCGCATCCTGCTCGGCTGACCCGCCGGGTGCGGCAGGATCGCGCCGTGGCACGACGACGACGTCCCCGTTCCGTGGAGGGCATGGCCCTCTGGCCCGGCGCCGGCTCGGCGTCCGACCAGCCCGGCCTGGTCGCGATCGACGAGGGCGTGGCGCCCCTGCCGGTCGCCCGCATCGACTTCCCGTACCGGCGCGAAGGCCGGCGGGCGCCCGACCGTGCGCCGAAGCTCATGGCGTCGGTCCGCGACGAGGTGGCGGCGCTGTGCGAGCGGTGGGGGACGACGTCGGAGCACCTCGTCCTCGGCGGCCGGTCGATGGGCGGGCGCATCTGCTCGATGGTGGCGGCCGGCGCCGCCGACCTCGACCCGTTGCCCGTCGCCGGGCTGGTGCTGATGAGCTATCCGCTGCACCCGCCCGGGAAGCCGGAGAACCTCAGGACCGCGCACCTGCCCGACCTGCGGGTGCCCGTGCTGTTCGTCAGCGGCGACCGGGACGCCTTCGGGACGCCCGACGAGCTCGCCGAGGCGCAGGCGCTGATCCCCGGCCCGGTCACGTCGGTGACGTTGGCCGGCAAGGGCCACGACCTCAAGCGCGCCGACCCCGACGTCGTCGCCGCGATCCGGGACTGGCTCGGCCCTCGGAACCTCCCCGCCTGACCCCATCCTGCGTTCTGGCTGTCGAACTCCCGGCCAGGACCGGGAGTTCGACAGCCAGAACGGCGGGCGCGGCGGCGTCAGTCGGCGCGGTTGAGGTCCTCGAGCTCGCGGCCGCGGGTCTCGGGGACCGCGAGCGCGAGCCCCGCGGCGACGAGCGGTCCGAGCGCCAGCAGCGCGAACGTCGGCCCGTAGCCGTTCGCGTCGACGCCGATCCCCGCGAGCAGCAGGCCGATCACGCTGCCGGTGACGGCGAGGACGTTGAGCGCACCCCGGGCCCCGCCGCGCCGCGCGGTCGGGAACAGCTCGGGCGCGAGCACGCCCAGCGGTGCGACGGTCAGCGTGCCGAGCACGGCGGCGGCCAGCGCGCTGATCCACATGGGGGCGCCCGACACGGCGAAGAAGATGGCGGTGAACACGCCCAGGGCGACCAGGCCGGGCACGAGCGCCCACCGTCGACCGCGGGTGTCGGCGATCCGGCCGCCGACCAGCACGCCCAGCCCCGCCGGCGTGCCCGTCAGCACGGTGAAGATCGTGATCGTGAGGCCGTCGAAGCCCCGGTCGGCGCGCAGGTAGTCGTTCTGCAGCTGCGAGAACGGGGCGATGAACAGGTTCAGCAGGAGGAACAGCGCTGCGAGCAGGACGAACCGGCTCCCACGGATGCGCGTGGACTCGACCGGGATCGGCTCGACGGGGGTCGACTCGAACGGGGTCGGCTCGATGAGGGCGGGTTCGACCAGGGCCGGCTCGTGCGCGCCGCGGCCGTCATCGCGGTCCGGGCGGCGGCCGAGGAGCTGGAAGCGGCCGCTCTCCTTCAGCGTCCGGGACCCGCTCACCACGAGCGGCACGGTGATCAGCGACAGCGCGAACACCAGCCGCCAGCCCCAGTCGCTGATGTCCGCGAGCGGCAGCGCGACGACGACCACGCCCGTGCCGAGCCCGTAGGCCATGGCGCCGAGCCCGGCCGCCATGGCCCGGGACCCGGCGGGCAGCTCCTCGACGCAGATCGTGTCGACCGCGAGCAGGCCGGCCACGGCCAGGTTCCTCGAGACGGCCTGCAGCACGGTGAGCGCCGCCAGGCCGGGGACGAGCGCGGTCGCGGCCGAGAGCGCGATCGCGATCCCGAACGACCAGAGCGCGATCCGGCGCCGGCCGAACCGGTCGGCCTGGAACATCATCACCGCCGTCAGGACGGCACCGATGCGGACGAGGGCGAAGATGGCCGCCTGCTGGCCGGAGCTGCCGTCGCCGATGTCGGCGCTGGCGAAGGTCAGGACCTGGGTGAGCTGCCCGTACAGGAGCCCGGCGACGAGGCTGAACAGCGCCATCGTGGCCGTGGCACGGGCCTGGCGAACCGAGAGCCGGTCGGGGAACAGCCACCACGGTCGGGCCCCGAGGGTGATCCCGTCGCGCAGCGCCCGACGGACGAACGGCGCGTAGATCCAGCCCCAGTACGGGAACCCGAGCCGCCACTCGACGCGCTGCTCGACGACCACGCCCGTCCCGTCCGGGCGCCAGTCCACCCGGCGCTCGTAGGTGGTGAAGGGTCCGGCGTCGGCCGCGAACGAACGGCTCCCCGACGGCGGGTCCGGGCCGTCGTCGAGTTCGTCGTCGGCGCGCTCGCGGACCAGCAGGTCGTCGCGGGGTCGGAGGCGCTCGACGAGCGACTCGGCCGGTCCTCGCCACTCGTCGGAGATGCTGCCCACGACCCTCCCGCGGTCGGCTCACCCGGCGACCGGCCCCGTGCGTCGGCGGAGCATACCGGCCGTGTTCACGGGGACCGCTCGGCTGCGTGCGAGAGTGTGGGCCGTGAGCCGTCTGCTGGTGCGACCGGGTGAGACCTTCCGTGGCGAGGTCACGATCTCGGGGGCGAAGAACTCCGCGCTCAAGCTGATGGCGGCGAGCGTGCTGGCCGAGGGCCGGTACGTGCTGCGCAACGTGCCCGACATCGCGGACGTCGGGATCATGGGCCGCCTCCTCGAGGCGATGGGCATGTCGGTGCGGCGGCGCGAGGACGCCGCGCTCGAGATCGTGCGGGGCCCGGCGCTCGTCGCGGAGGCGCCGTACGAGCTGGTCGAGCGCATGCGTGCCTCGACCGCCGTGCTGGGCCCGCTGCTGTCGGCGGTCGGCGAGGCCCGCGTCGCCCTGCCCGGCGGCGACGACTTCGGGTCCCGACCGATCGACATGCACCTGGCCTCGCTCGAGGCGCTCGGTGCGACGTTCGAGCTGAGCCACGGGATGATCGAGGGCCGGGCCGGACGGCTCGTCGGCTGCGAGGTCGTGCTCGAGTACCCGAGCGTCGGGGCGACCGAGAACCTGCTGATGGCCGGCGCGACGGCGCAGGGCACGACCACGGTCCGCAACGCGGCGCGGGAGCCCGAGATCTCGGACCTCGCCGCCTTCCTCAACCGCATGGGCGCCCGGGTCCTCGGCGCGGGCAGCCCGACGATCGTGATCGAGGGCGTGGACGAGCTGCGGGCGGTGGAGCACACCGTCGTGCCCGACCGGGTCGAGGCCGCCACCTTCCTCGCCGCGCTGGCCACGGCCGGGGGCGAGGTGACGCTGCGCGGGGCCCGGGCCGACCACCTCGACCTGCTGATCGAGAAGATGGGCCGCATGGGGCTGCGGATCTCGCCCGAGGCCGACGGGATCTGGGCCATGGCCTCGGGGCGGCCCCGTCCGGTCGACGTCGCCACCCTCCCGTACCCGGGCATCGCGACGGACTTCCTGCCGATGCTGGTGGCGGTCATGTGCCTGGCCGACGGCACCAGCTACGCGACCGAGAACGTGTTCGCCGGCCGGTTCCGCTACGTCGGCGAGCTGGCCCGCATGGGCGCCCAGATCCGGGTCGAGGGCCACCACCTCGTGGTCGACGGCTCGGCCCGCCTCTCGGGCGCGCCGGTGCGGGCGGTCGACATCCGGGCCGGCGCCGCCATGGTCATCGCCGCGCTGGCGGCCGACGGCGAGACGACGATCCACGACGCCGGCCACATCGACCGTGGCTACGAGCGGTTCGTCGACAAGCTGCAGGGGCTCGGCGCCGACGTCACCCGCCTGGACTGACCGCCCTCGCCCGCTCTGTCACGGCTCACGGTGCCGAACGGCACCTCCAGCCGTGACAGAGCAGGGAACAGGGGGCGCCGGGGGCCTGTTGGGGAAGTTGACGGCGACCCATCTACGCTGGGACGTCGTCCCGACCACGAGCGGAACGCCAGGAGCCACAGCGTGCAGGAGAAGGTCGAAGAGGTCATCGAGATCATCCGCCCGGCCATCCAGGCCGACGGCGGTGACATCAACCTGCTCGACGTCGACCAGGACTCGGGCGTGGTGACCGTGGAGCTGACCGGCGCCTGCGTCAGCTGCCCCGCCTCGACCGTGACGATGAAGGCCGGGATCGAGCGCATCATGAAGGATCGGGTGCCGGGCGTGACCGCCGTCGTGCAGCCCGAGAGCGAGATCGAGCTCGGCACCGCCGTCTCGCTCTGATCGATCGGGACCCCGTGGGAGCGTTGCGCGACGCGCCCCCCGCAGCGCTGCTGTCCTCGGCCCGCGACGGCGACCGCGCCGCGCTGGCCCGCATGCTCTCGCTCGTCGAGCGCGGCGGTGAGGGCGCCCGGGCGGTGGCCCGCACGGTGTTCCCGGAGGCGGGTCGGGCCCACACGATCGGCATCACCGGTGCCCCCGGGGCCGGGAAGTCGTCGCTGACCAGCGCCCTGTGCCGGACGATGCGCGACGCCGGCGAGAAGGTCGCGGTCCTCGCCGTCGACCCGTCCTCGCCGTTCTCCGGCGGCGCGATCCTCGGCGACCGCGTGCGCATGGGCGACCACACGCTCGACGACGGGGTCTACATCCGGTCGATGGCCACCCGCGGCCACCTGGGCGGTCTGTCGCTCGCCACGCCCGAGGCGGTCCGCGTGCTCGACGCGGTGGGCTACGAGTGGGTCGTGGTCGAGACCGTCGGCGTCGGCCAGGTCGAGGTCGAGGTCGCCGGCGCGGCCGACACGACCGTCGTCGTGGTGAACCCGGGGTGGGGCGACGCGGTCCAGGCCAACAAGGCCGGGCTGATGGAGATCGCCGACGTGTTCGTGATCAACAAGGCCGACCGGGCCGGCGCGGGCGACACCCGCCGCGACCTCGAGAACATGTTGTCGCTCGGCGCCCGTCGCGAGCTCCCGCCCGCGGTGCTGGAGACCGTCGCGACGACCGGCCGCGGCGTCGCCGAGCTGTGGGCCGCGCTGCAGGAGCACCGGCGCCTGGTCACGGAGTCGGGGGTGCTGGCCCGTCGGCGCGCCGCCCGCGCCGACGAGGAGCTCCGCGACGTCGTGACCGCCCGCCTGACCGAGCGCGCCGCGGCGCTGTGCGACGGTCAGGCCTGGGACGACGCCCGCCGGGCGGTGCTCGACGGGTCGCTCGACCCGTGGGCCGCCGCAGACCGCCTCCTCGACTGATCCCGGACCTCCCGGATCACGCCGAGGTCGGCGTGCAGTCCTGGCAGGTGCCGACGAGGTCGAGCCGGTGGTGCTGGACGGTGAAGCCGGTCGAGCTGGCGGCGTCGTCGAGCGCGCCGTGCAGGTTCTGCTCCAGCTCCTCGCTCGCCACGAAGTCCTCGACGCGCCCGCAGCGCGTGCAGACGAGGTGGTGGTGGTGGTGCGTCAGGTCCTCGGCCAGCTCGAAGTGGCTGTACTCGTCGCCGGCGACGATCCGG
The DNA here is from genome assembly GCF_020715685.1 of Dermatobacter hominis. Taxonomy (GTDB): domain Bacteria; phylum Actinomycetota; class Acidimicrobiia; order Acidimicrobiales; family Microtrichaceae; genus Dermatobacter; species Dermatobacter hominis. The sequence goes on along the minus strand of NZ_CP085840.1, from coordinate 1,377,588 downwards.
TAGACGACGCCCGCGTCGATCAGCTCGGTGAGGTTCCGGTAGGCGCTGCTCTGGGCGAGCGACTCGGCCTGCTCGAGGATCTCGGGGATGGTCAGGGGTCGGTCGGAGGCGGCGAGGACGTCGACGACCTCGCGCCGTGACCGCGTGTAGCGGAGGCCGGCGGCGAGGAGCCGGTGCGACACCGTGGTGTGCAGCTCCTCCTGCTCGTGGTCGTGGTCCAGCCCGTCCGGCACCCGTCCGAGCGTAGCGGCGATCTTGGGAACGAGTGGGAACGCCTCGTCCCGGTACGGTCTCCGGACGTGGAGGGGACGGGGATCGGCGTGGGCCGGGCGAGCGTGCCCACGAACCTGCCGTCGGGGATCCGTCTGGGAGAGGTCGTGGGCGTGGGGGCGACGTCGACCGTGTGGCGCGCCCGGGACCGGCGCCGGGGTCGCGACCTGGCGGTGAAGGTGCTGGCGGTGCCCGCGGGCGGCGAGGCACGTGAGCGGACGGTCGCCCGCTTCGAGCACGAGACCCGCGCGCTGGCCCGCCTGGCCGACGCGCCCCACGTCCTGCCGCTGCTCACCGCCGGCTCCGACGGATCGTGCTGCTGGCTCGTCACGCCGCTGGCCGAGGCGGGCCTGTTCGAGCGGGCCCCGCTCGCGCTCGCCGACCTGCTCGACGTCGCGGCCGCGACCGCCGGCGCGCTCGAGGCTGCGCACGCCGCGCACGTGGTGCACGGGGACGTCACGCCGGCCAACGTGCTGTGGCTCGACGGGCGGCCGGTCCTCTCGGACTTCGGGCTCTCGGTGCTGCGCTCGGGCGAGGCCGGCCTCCGCACGGACGGCGCAGCCCCGGGGGACCCGGCCGCCCGCGGCGCGACGCCGGGGTGGGCCGCACCGGAGCGGTGGGACGGCGCGCCGCCGACCGAGGCCTCCGACGTCTACGGCTGGGGCGCCACGATCTGGACGGCCGGCGTCGGCGAGCGCCCGCCGGGGCACGACCCGCCGCCGGTCGGCCTCCTGCCGCGGGGCATCGACGCGATCGTGCGGGCGTGCTGCGAACCCACGCCGCGACGTCGGCCCTCGGCGGCCGAGGTGCGGGCGATGGTGGCGGGGGAGGTGCGACGGCGCGACCGGTACTGTCCGGAGCCATGACCGACCCGAGCGCCGACGCCCCCACCGAGCCTGCACCCCTCGTCCGCCACGAGCGCACCGACGACGGCGTCGACGTGGTCACGCTGCAGCACGGCAAGGTGAACGCGCTGAGCGTCGAGGTGCTGGCCGAGCTGCGGTCGGTCGTCGGCGAGCTCGCTGCCGCAGGCGCCCGGGCGGTCGTGGTCTCGGGCGGCCCGAAGGTCTTCGCCGCGGGCGCCGACATCACCCAGTTCGCCGAGCGGGGCGGCGAGGAGCCGTTCGAGATCGCGCCGTCGGACCGGGTGGCCGAGATCGGGGCCGGGTTCCTGCACGCCCTGAACGACCTCGCCGCGCTGCCGTGCCCGACGATCGCCGCTATCGACGGCGTGGCGCTCGGCGGCGGCTGCGAGCTGGCGCTGGCGTGCGACTTCCGGGTCGCGTCGACCCGGGCCCGCTTCGGTCAGCCGGAGATCCTGCTCGGCATCATCCCCGGCGGCGGTGGCACGCAGCGCCTCGCCCGCCTCGTCGGCCCGGCGCGCGCCAAGGACCTCGTGTTCACGGGCCGGACGATCGACGCCGAGGAGGCGCTGGCCATCGGGCTCGTCGACGCCGTCGCCCCCGAGGACGCGCTGAGCCTCGCGCTCGAGCGTGCCGGCGCCTTCGCCCGCGGCCCCCGCGAGGCGCTCGCCCTCGCCAAGGTGGCGGTGGACGGCGGCCTCGAGGGCTCGCTCGACGAGGGCCTGGTGCTGGAGCAGCGCCGGTTCGTCGACTCGTTCGGCACCGCCGACGCGCAGGTCGGGGTCCGGTCGTTCCTGCGGGACGGCCCGGGCAAGGCCGAGTTCGCATAGCGGCGGGGAGCGGAGGTGCCGCGCCTCGCCGCGGTGTCGCGCCGGCGTCAGCCGGCCCAGGCGACGTGGCCCAGCTCCAGCGGGTCGTCGACCAGCCCGCTGCAGGGCACGACGCGGACGGTCACGCCCATCCGCCCGGCGACGACGATCGGCGCCTCGCCGGCGAACGTGCGGTGCGCGTCGTCGGTCGGCCCCTCGTCGGACATCGCCACGACGATCGGGTCCTCGAGCTCGCCGGACTGGCCGACGCGGCCGGCGACGAGCTGGACCTCGACCTCGTCCGGCTCCAGCTCGCCGAGCGCGACCTTGGCGGTCACGCGGCGGGTGCCGCCGAGGTCGGCGATGGCGTCGTCGACGTCGACGTCGTCCACGTGGACCTGGTGCCACGACGCGTCGAGGCGCGAGCGGAACGCCGCCAGCTCCTTGGCGCCGCGGTGGTGGTCGGCCGACAGCTCGTCCGCTCGTGCGGCGGCGGGCACGTAGAGGCCGTCGACGTAGTCGCGCACCATCCGGTGGGCGCTGACGAACGGCGCCAGCGTGCGCAGCGACTCCTTCATGATCGCCACCCACGCCCTGGGGGCGGAGCCGTCGGCACCGGAGTGGTAGGTCGGCACGATCTGGGTCTCGAGGATGTCGAACAGGCTGTTGGCCTCGAGCTCGGCCCGGCGGGACTCGTCCTCGACCGCCTCGGCGGACGAGATCGCCCACCCGTTCGGGCCGTCGACCCCGCTCGACCCGCCGCCCTGGGGCGAGCCGCCCCGGAAGCACTCGGCCCACCAGCCGTCGAGCACCGAGCAGTGCATCGCACCGTTCATCACGGCCTTCATGCCGCTCGTGCCCGAGGCCTCCATCGGCCGCACCGGGGTGTTGAGCCAGATGTCGGCGCCCTGCACGAGCGAGCGGGCGAGCGCCATGTCGTAGTCCTCGACGAAGACGAAGCTCGTCCGGACGTCGAGGTCGTGGGAGAAGGCGACGATCTGGCGGATGAGCTCCTTGCCGTTGTCGTCGGCGGGGTGCGCCTTGCCGGCGAACACGAACTGGATCGGCCGCTCGGCGTCGGCCAGCAGGGCCCGGAGGCGGTCGGACTGGCTCAGCAGGAGCGCGGCCCGCTTGTAGGTGGCGAACCGGCGGGCGAAGCAGATCGTGAGGGCGTCGGGGTCGAGCGCGTCGTCGACCCAGGCCATCTCGGACGGCGACCGTCCGAGCGACAGGCCGGAGCCCCGGAGCCGCTCGCGCACGTGCTCGACGAGCCGGACCTTGGCGGCGCGGTGGGCCTGCCACAGCCGGTCGTCGTCGACCGACGTGATCGCGTCCCACGCCGCCTGGTCGGCCCACTGCCAGTCGCTGCCGACCTGGTCGTCGAACAGCTCCGACATCTCGGGCGAGACCCACGTCGAGCCGTGCACGCCGTTGGTGATGTGGCCGACGGGGGTCTCGGCCTCGGGGACGCCGGGCCACAGGTCGTGGAACATCTCGCGGCTGACCTCGCCGTGCAGCGCGGACACGCCGTTGCGGCGCTCGGCCAGGCGCATGCCCATGACCGCCATGTTGAAGCGGTCGTCGGGTTCGTCCTGCGGGCGGTGCCCGAGCGCCATCAGGTCGTCCAGCCCGATGCCGCACTCGGCGGCCCACCCGGAGAAGTAGCGCTCGATGAGCTCACGGGGGAACTGGTCGATGCCGGCCGGCACCGGCGTGTGCGTGGTGAAGACCGCACCGGCGCGCACCGCCTCGAGCGCCTGCGGGAAGGTGAGCCCGTCGCGCTGCATGAGCGTCCGGATCCGCTCGAGGCCGAGGAAGCCGGCGTGGCCCTCGTTCGTGTGGAAGACGTGGGCCGGGACCCCGAGCGCCTCGAGGGCGCGGACGCCCCCGATGCCGAGCAGGATCTCCTGGCGCAGCCGGTGCTCGACGTCGCCGCCGTAGAGGCGGTCGGTGACCAGCTGCAGGTCGTGCGGGTTCTCCTCGATGTCGGCGTCGAGCAGGTAGAGCGGCGTCCGGCCGATCGTCGCCCGCCACACCTGCGCGACGAGCGTCTGGTCGGCGAGGTCGACCGAGATGCGCACGCCGTCGCACAGGTCGAGCGCCATCGCGTACGGGTCGAGGTCGGGGAACCGCTCCTGCTGCCAGCCGTCGACGGTCAGCGACTGGCGGAAGTAGCCGTGTCGGTAGAACAGGCCGATGGCGACGAGCGGCACGCCGAGGTCCGACGAGGCCTTGAGGTGGTCGCCGGCCAGGACGCCGAGGCCGCCCGAGTACTGCGGCACCGCCTCGGTGATGCCGAACTCCGGCGAGAAGTAGGCGACGACGCCGCCGTCGAGCGCGGACTCGCCGCCGACGGTCGGGATGCGCCCGTCGGCGAGGCCCTGCTGGAACCAGCGGGGGAGCGAGCCGTAGGCGTCGAGCGCCGCGGTCACCGAGGTCAGCTTCTCGAGGAAGGCGGGATCGGCGGCGAGCTCGTCGAGGCGGGCGGGCGTCACCTCGGCCAGGACGCGGCGGGGGTCGTGGCCGCCCTCGTCCCAGATGCGGGGGTCGATGCTCGTGAACAGCTCCCGGGTCGGTCGGTCCCAGGACCAGCGGAGGTTGCTGGCCAGCCGATCGAGGGGGGCGAGGACCTCCGGCAGGCGCGGCCGGACGGTGAAGGAACGCAGCGCTTTCACGCGGGGGAGGGTAGTGCGGGTCCCCGCGCCCTCCGTCGGGGGTGAGGGCCGTTTCACATGACGTTCACGGCTCGCGGCCCCGTCCGTGGCCGATGCTGAGACCGCTGCCGGGGCCCGGGGGAGACCGCTGCAGCGCCCCCGGTACCCTGGGTCACCGCATGTCACCTCGCCCCCGACCCGCGCCTGCAGGGCACCCGCGCACCCGTCGCGCCGCGCCGGTGGTCGCGCTCGTGGCGGTGGTGGCGCTCGCCGTCCTCGGCTCGCTCGCCGCCGAGCCGGCCCGGGCCCAGGAGGGCCTCGGTGCTGCGGATCGGGGGGTCGACGTCGACCTGCAGGGGGTCGATCCGTCGACGACCACGATCCCCGACGGGTCCGCCACCGGCCGGCCCGACGCGAGCAACGCCGAGCCGTCGGGCCAGGTCGCGTACGTCACCGCCGACGGACGGGTGTGGATCGGGCAGGGCGATGCCGCGCCGGTCGAGGTGGCCCAGGGCGCGGCGATCGGCCGCGGCGGCCAGTCGGCCGTCGCGATCGCGCCGACCGCCGACCTCGTCGCCTTCGTCCGCTCCGACGGGTCGCTCGTGACCGTGCCGATCGACGGCGGCCCGCCGACCGTGCTCGCGACCGACGCGGTCACGAGCTCGCTCGGCCGGGACCCGTCGCTGGCGTGGGACGCGACCGGCACGACGATCGCCTACCTCGCGGTCGGGACGCAGGACATGGCGGCGCCCCGCTCGGCGGCGCGCCCGCCGCTGCAGGACCCGAACTCGTTCCCCGCCCCGCTGCCCACCGGCGTCCTCGGCAACGTCGTCAAGATCGTGTCCCGGGCGGGCGAGGCGGTGACGCGCCTCGGCGATCCGTCGCTGCGCTCCTACGTCGGGATCACCTGGTCGCCGGCCGACGACCTGCTCGTGCTGGAGTCGGTCATCCCCGGCACGACGCAGCGCTACACGCTCGTGGCCGCCACGTCGGGCACCGAGACGCCGACCTACTTCTCCGCCGACGACCCGGCCTTCGCCCCCGACGGGCGCTTCATCGTGGCCGTCGGCCCGGCCAAGGGCCGCCGGGAGCTCGTCCGCATCTCGACCGACACGCTCGACCGGACCACGCTCGTCACCGACGACACGATCTGCGCGCCGGCCGTGTCGCCGGACGGCACCCGCATCGTGTACGGCGCCGGGCGGGACTGCTCCCGGCTGATGCTGATCTCGTCGAAGGGCGGCAAGGCGCTGGACATCACGCCGGCCGGCACCCCCGACACGGCCACCTTCGGCGTCGCCCCGCCGGGGTGGACCACCGAGGGCCGGTGGATCACGCTCGCCCCGTGCCGCCGCGACGCCGGTCGGGTCGAGTGCGACGGCACGATCACCTTCCTCAACCCCGACTCGGGGCGGACCCGCCCCGGCCCGGACGCGTCGACGGTGGCGCCGCTCGTGCGCCCGCTGGTGCAGGACGTCTACCTCGACGTCGACCTGCGGGGCCCGATCGAGTTCAACCACTCGTTCGTGCTCGACCCGACGGTCCAGGGCCAGCTGACCGACACCGAGGGCGACGGCGGCCGGCTGAAGGGGCGGCTGGTCGACGGCGGCGCCGTGATGGAGGTCGACCTCCGGTCGTCGGGCGGCGAGTCGGTGTCGGGGCAGATCACGATCACCGACCCCGAGAGCGGCGTGGATCGCACGTTCATGGTGCTGGGCCGTCCCACCGTGCTGGGCGTGCGCGTCTTCTCGATCAGCGGGATCTGGATCTCCACTGCTGATCTGCCCTGGGCCACGGGTAGGTTCGACATGGCCGTGCGGCGGCGCTGACCGTCCTGCCGAGCCGGTGGGCGAGCCGGTCCGCCGATCGCCCCCGAACCACCCCCCCCACCGGAACGGAGACCCGATGCCGCGCTCCACGTCCCCCGGCCCCGCCACGACCGGTCGCATCACGTTCCGGGAGCTGGCGCCTCGCACACCCGGCGGGTACCCGGCGCGCGCCGTCGAGGGTGACCCGGTCACGGTCTCGGTCACGCTCGTCCGCGACGGCCACGGCGTGCTCGCCGGCCGCGTCCGCTGGCGGCGGGTCGGTCCCGGCGGCGCGGACGGCGGGAAGGCGGGCAAGGGGGCCAAGGCGGAGGCGTGGTCGACCGCGCCGCTGCGGGACCGCCAGGACGGCAGCGGGCGCTGGGACGCGACGATCGTCGTCGACGCGCCGGGCCGCTACGAGATCGAGGTGCAGGCGTGGCTCGACCGGTTCGCCACCTGGCGTCGGGACCTGCGCGAGCGGGCCGCGGCGGGCCAGGACCTCACGCTCGAGTTCGAGGTCGGCGCCCGTGCGATCGAGGCGCTCCTCCCCGAGGTGCCGAAGGGGTCCCGGCCGCGGCTGCAGGACGCGGTCGACGGCCTGCGCTCGACGACCTGCTCCGACCAGGTCCGGCTGGCCGCCGGGCTCGACGACGCGGTCGCCGCGCTGCTGGCGGGCGTGCCCGACCCCGTCGAGCTGACGAGCTCCGAGCGGCTGCCGCTGCGCGTCGACCGCGAGCGGGCCGTGTACGGCAGCTGGTACGAGCTGTTCCCCCGGTCCGAGGGCGGCTTCGTCGAGGGCTCCCGGATCTGGGACCGGCTTGAGGCGGTCGCCGCCGCGGGCTTCGACGTGCTGTACCTCCCCCCGGTGCACCCGATCGGGGTGACCAACCGCAAGGGCCGGAACAACACGCTCGTCGCCGGGCCCGACGACGTGGGCAGCCCGTGGGCCATCGGCCTCGCCTCGGAGCGCTCCGACGAGGGCGGCCACACCTCGCTGCACCCCGACCTGGGCACGTTCGACGACATCGACCGGTTCGTCGCCCGCGCCGCGGAGCTCGGCGTCGAGGTCGCGCTCGACATCGCGTTCCAGTGCAGCCCCGACCACCCCTGGGCCCGGGACCACCCGGAGTGGTTCACGCAGCTCCCCGACGGCTCGATCCGCTTCGCCGAGAACCCGCCGAAGAAGTACCAGGACATCTACCCGATCAACTTCTGGCCCGATCGCGAGGAGGACCGCGTCGCGCTGTGGGAGGCGTGCCGCGGGGTGTTCGAGTTCTGGGCCGAGCGCGGCATCCGCACGTTCAGGGTCGACAACCCGCACACCAAGCCGGTCGCGTTCTGGGCCTGGGTCATCCCGGAGCTGCTGGAGCGGTGGCCCGACCTGGTGCTGCTGGCCGAGGCGTTCACGCTGCCGGCGATGATGCACACGCTCGCCGAGGTCGGGTTCCAGCAGAGCTACACGTACTTCACCTGGCGGACCGCGGCGTGGGAGCTGCGGGAGTACGGCGAGGAGCTCGCGCACGGCCCGGCATCGGGGTACTTCCGCCCGAACTTCTGGCCCAACACCCCCGACATCCTGTCCGGGCCGCTGCGCGACGGGCCGCCCGCCGCCTTCCGCCTCAGGGCCCTCCTCGCGGCGACGATGTCGCCGAGCTGGGGCGTCTACTCCGGCTACGAGCTCTACGAGAACCGGCCGGCGTCGGACACAAACGAGGAGTACCTCGACTCGGAGAAGTACGAGATCAAGCGGCGCGACTGGGACCGGCCCGACTCGCTGATGCCGTTCCTCGCGCGGCTCAACCGGATCCGGCGGGCGCACCCGTCGCTGCACCGGATCGGCTCGATGCGGTTCCACGACGTGGACAACGACGACCTGCTCGTCTACTCGCACCACCGGCCTGCGACCGACGACGGCGAGCCGGCCGACACCGTCGTGTGCGTGGTCAACGTCAACCCGTACGAGGCGCGCGAGGCGACCGTGCACCTCGACCTCGGCGCGCTCGGTCTGGCCGACGGCGTCCCGTACCAGGTGCGCGACGAGCTGGACGGCACCACCTACACGTGGGGCGGACCGGCCAACTACGTGCTGCTCGACCCGGTCGAGCGCCCGGGTCACGTGCTGGCCGTCGTCCGGGACTGACGCCAGCCCGTCGACGACCGACCCGACGAACGACCGGCCCGTCGACGACCGCCCGACCCGCGACGCGGCGTCGCCCGCCCCCCGGGGACGGGGAGCGGGCGACGTCCGTGCGTCGGTGCGAGGACCGGTCAGGGCCGGAAGGTGATGACCTTCCCCGACGTGTTGACGTCGGTCGTGGCGTAGAGCCGGCCGTTCGACCACTCGAGCCCGGCCGGTTCGGTGACCTCGAGGACGGTGCGGGGACCGCCCTTGACGAGCTTCGAGATCTTGCCGCCGAACAGCTCCGCGACGTACACGGTCCCGTTCGGTGCCACGGCCAGGTTGGTGGCGCCGAGGAACCCGGTGCCGATCAGGGTCGCCCGACCGTTGCGGGGGTCGACCTTGAACACGCCGCCCCGTGCGCCGAGGCTCGCGTCCTCGGGGCCGCCGGGCAGCGACGAGACGTACAGCCCGCCGGGGCCGAACTCGACGTCGGTGGGCACGGGCTCGAAGTTGAACGTGAGCCCCACCGCGCACTCGGGCAGGCCGGCGCCCGCGGCCGCCTCGGCGGTGACCACCTCGGGCCGCGGCGGCAGCACCGACACGGTCCGGATCTTGCCCGACCACTCGACGAACAGGATCGTGTTGCCGCCGGCGTCGGCGACGTACGCGCCCCACGGCGTGACCGCGAGCTCGTACGGGTTCGGGTTGACGTCACCCTTGTACGGGGCGAGCCCCGGCACGTCCGGCGGCAGCTGGGCGAGGCACTCCGGCGAGGCGCCCTGCAGGCCGTAGGTGTTCACCTGGTCGGGGTTCTTCGTCGCCTCGTAGGTGCCGAGGTCGGCGAGGTCGACCGTCTGCCCGCCCGGCAGGCGAAGCTTGAGGAACGCACCCTGCTCGCCGTTGCTCAGGTAGAGCAGCGTGCCGAACGGGCCACCGGCGACCCCGCCGGTGAAGCCGCCGGGCTCGGTGACCAGATCGGTGACCGATCCGCCGGACCGCACCTTGCTGATCGTGCCGGCGAAGGACTGCGAGACGAGGACGTCCGCACCCTTGTGGCCGCGCTGCACGTCGAGGTGCAGCGGTCCGATCAGCCCCTCTGCCAACGTGGTCGGTCCCTTGCCGCCGCCCGATCCGCCGTAGCCGCCACCCGCTGACGCGGTGCCGGTGCCGACCACCAGCGTGGCGGTCGCTGCGACCGCGGCGGCGGTGCCGACGAGGCGACGTCGCCATCGCGACCCCCCTGGTCCCGTGCCCGGTCGATGCGATCGACCTCGATGTGTCCCCAGCTGTCCATGTGTGCCCATGCGCAGGTCTCCTCCCTGAGATCGAAGTGCACGGTGTCGGGGTCCACCCTCCCCCCGAACGCGCCGGGGCAGAAGGGTGGAAACCTGTGTCACCCAGGGGTGCCAGCACCCCTGGTCCGAGCGCGGGAGCGCGCAGGTGCCGCCGATACGCTGGGTCGGACATGATGCAACCCCCCTCCACCGGCTCCCTCCCGATCGCGGACCCGAACTGGTTCCGACGGTCGATCTTCTACGAGGTGCTCGTCCGTGGCTTCTACGACGCCAACGGCGACGGCAACGGCGACCTCCGCGGGCTCACCGACAAGCTCGACTACCTGGAGTGGCTGGGCATCGACTGCCTCTGGCTGCTGCCCTTCTACTCGTCGCCGCTCAAGGACGGCGGCTACGACATCGCCGATTTCTACAGCGTCCACCCCGACTTCGGCACGACCGAGGACGCAGCCCGTCTGATCGACGAGGCGCACCGCCGCGGCATCCGCGTGATCGCCGACATGGTCGTGAACCACACGTCGGACCAGCACCCGTGGTTCCAGGAGTCCCGCCAGGACCGGACCAACCCCAAGGCCGACTGGTACGTGTGGGGCGACGACGACCAGCGGTGGTCCGAGGCGCGCATCATCTTCACCGACACCGAGGCGTCGAACTGGAGCTGGGACCCGGTCCGGGGGCAGTACTACTGGCACCGGTTCTTCCACCACCAGCCCGACCTCAACTACGACAACCCCGAGGTCCAGGACGCCATGCTCGACGTGGTGTCCCACTGGCTCGGACTGGGGCTCGACGGCTTCCGCCTCGACGCCGTGCCCTACCTGTTCGAGCGCGACGGGACCAACGGCGAGAACCTCCCCGAGACGCACGAGTACCTGCGCCGCCTCCGCAAGGAGGTCGACGACAAGTTCCCCGGGAAGGTGCTGCTCGCCGAGGCGAACCAGTGGCCGGAGGACGTCGTCGAGTACTTCGGCGACGGCGACGAGTGCCACATGTGCTTCCACTTCCCGCTGATGCCCCGCATGTTCATGAGCCTGCGGCGCGAGGAGTCGACCCCGGTCGCCGAGATCCTGGCCCGCATCCCGCGCATCCCCGACGGCTGCCAGTGGGGCATCTTCCTGCGGAACCACGACGAGCTGACGCTCGAGATGGTCACCGACGAGGAGCGGGACTACATGTACGCCGAGTACGCGCGGGACCCGCGCATGCGGCGCAACGTCGGCATCGCCCGACGCTTGTTCCCGCTGCTCGACAACGACCGCCGCCAGGCCGAGCTGCTGCACGCGCTGCTCTTCTCGATGCCGGGCACGCCGATCCTCTACTACGGCGACGAGATCGGCATGGGCGACAACATCTACCTGGGCGACCGCGACGGCGTGCGCACGCCGATGCAGTGGAACCCGGACCGCAACGGCGGCTTCTCGGCCGCCGACTTCGCGCAGCTGTACCTGCCCCCGCTCATGGACCCGGTCTACGGCTTCCAGGCCGTGAACATCGAGGCCGAGCGCCGCGACAGCGCGTCGTTCCTGAACTGGCTGCGCCACATCATCCACGTGCGCCAGCAGCACTCGATCTTCGGCCTCGGCGGCTTCGAGATCCTGGAGGTGTCGACGCCGTCGGTGTTCGCCTACCTGCGCACGCCGTACGAGGGCGCCGACGCGTCGGTGCGCCCGGTCCTGTGCGTGAACAACTTCTCGGGCTCGGCCCAGCCGGCCGAGCTGTTCCTGAGCCACCTCGCCGGGAGCGTGCCGGTGGAGCTGCTCGGCGGCGTCGCCTTCCCGCCGATCGGCGAGCTGCCGTACTTCGTCACGCTGCCGCCGTACGAGTTCCTCTGGTTCGAGCTCACCGAGCCCACCACCTGACGTCGCCCCGCCCGACGCCCCACTCCGGTTCTGTGATGCTCATCACGTCTGTTCCGACGCATCGAGCATCACAGAACGGGTCCTGGTGGGGGGTCACACGGCGTTCAGGTCGAGCGCGGCGATCTGGTCCGCGAGCCGCTGGGTGACGAAGGCCCGGCCCGGGGCCTCGTCGAAGTGCCGGCCGTCGCGCGGTCGCAGCTCGATGCCCTCGACGTGGGTCGGGCACGGCGTGGTCGGGCAGACGATCCGGTCGAAGCCGAGCGTGTCGACGCCGGGCACGGTCGCGCCCAGGTCGGTGAGCAGCGGGTTGACGAGCGCGGCGCGGCGGTTCACGTCGGGGTCCGCCTGCTTGGTCGCCCCGTCGACGATGTCGGGGATCGTCAGCAGCAGCACCCTGGCCCCGCCGGCGGTCAGCCGCTGCACGCTCTCGCCGTAGAGCCGGCGCAGCAGCGCGTCCGTCTCGGGCGTGCCCACCTGGTACCAGCGGCCGTCGACGACGCGATCGCCCGTCTCCCACGTCGAGAGCACGACGACGAGGTCGGGGCGCACCTCCCGCACGGCTCGGCGCTGGATGTCGGGGATCGCGGTGTTGCACGCGGTCGTGATGCTGAGCACGTTGCCCTGCGCGTCGGCCGGGTCGCCGGTCACCACCCCGCAGCCCGGAGCCGCCGAGGTGGCGAACGAGATGCCGCGGTCGTTGAGCGCCGCGCCGAGCGAGTCCTCCATGCTCGCCGCCACGCTGTCGCCCACGAGCAGCACGCGCGTGGGGTGCCGGGGCGGCGGGGTCGGCGGCGGCGCTGGCGTCGGGGCCGGCGCGGTCGGGGCCGGCAGGGTGGTGGGGACCGTGGTGGTCGTCGTCGTGGGCGCCTCCATCACGTCGACGTCGCCCGCCTCCCGCGGCTGGAGGTAGTCGGGCGGCGGCGGCAGGTCCCTCGTCACCCACAGGTCGCCGAGCACCAGCACCACCGCTGCGCAGGGGATCGCCACGCGGGCCTGCCGGGCCGTGATCCGGCCGCCGGTCCGGACCGGCATCTCGACCCAGCGGAACATGGCCGCGGCCGTCGCGAGCGTCACGCCGATGCGGAGCGCGAACAGCAGCGCGGTGTCGGCGCCCCCGCCGTCGAGCCCGGTGCGGGCCGGTGTCAGCCACAGGAACACCGGCCAGTGGAGGAGGTAGACGCCGTAGCTGATCCGCCCGAGCGCGACGACCGGTGCCACGGCCAGGACCGTCGACACGGGACCGGTCTGGACCGACGCCGCCACGAGGCCGGCGGTGCACGCCGCGGTGAGCAGCAGGCCCCACGGGTAGAGCCACGGGCTCGTGAGCTCGGCGACGTGGAAGAGCACGAGGAGCACCGCCGTGCCCGCGACGCCGGCCGCGACCGCCACCCGGCGGGCGGCGCCGTCGAACCGGACGCGCCGGAGCAGCCCGAACGCCAGCAGGACGCCGATCAGCAGCTCAGCGGCCCGGGTGTCGGTCCCGAAGTACGCACGGTCGATCGCGGTCCGGGCGACCACGCCGTTGGCGACGGCCGAGGCCACGGCCAGCCCCGCGAGCACGAGCGCGGCGGTCCGCAGCCGGGACCCGACCGCCGCGCCCCGGCGGCGCCCGATCGCAAGCACGCCCATGAGCAGCACCGGCAGCAGCAGGTAGAACTGCTGCTCGATCGCGAGGCTCCAGAAGTGCTCGAGGGGCGACGGCGGCGACTGCGATGCGCCGTAGCTCGTGCCCTGCGCGATGAAGTGCCAGTTGACCAGCTCGACGATCGCCCACGGCACGTCGCCGCGGAGGTCCCGCAGCTGCGACTCGTCCCAGGCCCCCAGGGCGCCCATCACGACGACGAGGCCCATCGTCAGCCACGACGCCGCGAGCAGCCGGCGGAACCGTCGCGACCAGAACCGGCGCAGGTCGATGCCGCCGCCCTCGTCGTCGGCCGTCGCGGCCCACTCGCGCAGCAGCAGCGAGGTGATCAGGAAGCCGGACAGCGTGAAGAAGACCGACACGCCGAGGAAGCCGCCGTCCAGGCCGCTGATCCCGCCGTGGAACAGCAGCACGGCGGCGACGGCGAAGGCCCGCAGGCCGTCGAGCGCCGGGACGTGCCCGAGCGGCTCCGGGGCCGGCCCGCCGGCGATGCGGGTCGTCGGACCCGCGGGATCGACCTGCACCTCCACGACGGTACCCGGGGCGGTCCCGGCGCCTCCGGCGGGCCGGCCGGCGCATGATCGCCGCCCCGATGGGTAGTCACAGGCCGGATGGAGCCCCCAACGACACCGGTGGTGACGGATGCGTCACACCAGGTTCTGACCGGCACCCCCGCAGCGGGTAGAAACGTGGCCATCGACGCAGATGACTTCTCCGCCGAGCTCGCCCGCCTGCTGCCCCCCTTCCTGGCGGGTCAGCGGTGGTTCGCCGCGGTCGAGCGGCCCCGGGTCCGGATCCGCCGGGTCGACACCCTGGTCGACGGCTGGCCGAGCCTGCTCTGGGTCCTCGCCGAGGTCCGCGGCGACGGCGGCCGCGGGGAGCCGTCCTGGTACCAGATCCCGCTCGGCGCGGCGTCCGAGCGCCCCGACGAGCTGCCCGACGTGGCGCACGTCGGCCACATGGCGACCCCGCGCGGCGAGGCCCACCTGTTCGACGCCCTCGCGGACGAGGAGCTGGCGCTCGAGTTCAGCTCGATCGTCGCCCCCGAGCTGGACGTGACGACCGTGCGGGCCCAGCCCGGGGAGCAGTCGAACACGTCGCTGGTGCTCGACGAGCGCTACATCCTGAAGGTCTTCCGCCGGGTGCAGCCGGGGCCGAACCTCGACGTCGAGGTGACCGAGGCGCTCGGGCGCGTCGGCTACGGCGCCGTCCCCGTGCCGGTCGCGGTGTGGCGCCGGAGCGGGACCGACTTCGCGGTCACGCGGCGGTTCGAGCGCAGCCGCGGTGACGGCGTCGAGCTCGCGACGGCGTCGCTCCGCGAGATGTTCAACCGGCGGCGCCCGCCCCGCGACTGCAAGCTCGACTTCGCCCGCGAGGCGTACCAGCTCGGCAGCGACGTCGCCCGCCTGCACGTGGCGCTCGCCGAGGCGTTCGGGCCCGAGCCGGCCGACGGCGGTTCCTGGGCCGACGACATGTCGGCGCAGCTGCACCGGATCGCGTCGGGCCACCTCGACACGTACCGCATCGAGGAGGTGTACCAGCGCCTGCGGACCGCGGACGACCTCGGCTCGGCCATCCGCATCCACGGCGACCTGCACCTCGGGCAGGTGCTCCGGGTCGCCCGCAGCTGGATGGTGCTCGACTTCGAGGGGGAGCCCGACCGCCCGCTCGACGAGCGCCGGCGGCCGTCGTCGCCGCTGCGCGACGTGGCGGGCATGACGCGCTCGTTCCACTACGCCGCCGGGTTGGCCCTGCGCGAGACCGGCACGCCCGACAAGGAGCTGCGCCTGCTGGCGGACGCCTGGTCGGAGCGGGCCATCAACACGTTCCTCTCCGGCTACGCCGAGGTGGACGAGGTGCACCGGCTGCTGCCGCAGGCCCGCGCGTCGCGCGACGCCCTGCTCAGCGTCTTCGAGATGGACAAGGCCGTGTACGAGGTCGCCTACGAGCTGGCGCACCGCCCCGACCTGGTCGACCTGCCCATCCGGGCCGTCGAGCGGCTGCTCGACTACGACGACGAGCTGCCGGAGCAGCCGCCCGAGGACGAGGACCCCTTCGCATGAGCGCGCCGGCCGGTCCCGCCTCGTTGCCCGGGGCGACCACCGCCACGGCGGACGGGACGGCGAGCCCGTTCCGCGAACCGCCGGGCCCGCCGCCGTCGCCGCCGGGCGATGTCGACGTCTACCTGTTCAACGAGGGCCGTCACCGCCGGCTCTGGGAGCTGCTCGGTGGCCACCTGCTGCCCGGTGGCGGCGCCACCTTCGCGGTCTGGGCGCCCAACGCCCGCCGCGTGCGGGTGGTCGGCGACTGGGAGTACTGGTCGACCGACGACGCCGAGGCGACCGAGCTCCAGCCGCAGTCCTCGAGCGGGATCTGGTGGGGCCTCGAGCCCCGCGCCCGGGTCGGCCAGGCGTACAAGTACGAGATCGTCGGGGCCGACGGCCGGACCACCCTCCGCGCCGACCCGCTCGCCCGGCAGGCCGAGGTGCCGCCGCGCACCGCGTCGATCCTCGCGCCCGAGGGCGCGTTCGCCGTCGCCCGCGGCGAGCCTGCGCCGTGGCGCGACCCGAACGGCCCCTGGCGCCGGGAGCGCGCCGAGCGCAACGCCGGCCGGCTGTCGATCTACGAGGTCCACCTGGGCTCGTGGCGGCGCCACCCCGACGGCAGCTCGCACTCGGCGCGCCAGCTGGCCGAACCGTTGGCCGACTGGGCGACCGAGCTGGGCTTCACCCACGTCGAGCTGATGCCGGTCGCCACGCACCCGTTCGGTGGGTCGTGGGGCTACCAGGTCAGCGGCTACTACGCCCCCGACGCCCGCCTCGGCACCCCCGACGACCTCCGCCACCTCATCGACGTCTGCCACGACCGAGGCCTCGGCGTGATCCTCGACTGGGTCCCGGCCCACTTCCCGAAGGACGAGTTCGCGCTCGCGCGCTTCGACGGCACCGCGCTGTACGAGCACGCCGATCCGCGCCGTGGCGAGCACCCCGACTGGGGCACCCTCGTGTTCAACCACGGTCGCCGCGAGGTGCGGAACTTCCTCATCGCCAACGCCCTCTACTGGCTCGAGGAGTTCCGGGTCGACGGCCTCCGCGTCGACGCGGTCGCGTCGATGCTCTACCTCGACTACTCCCGCGCCGCGGGCCAGTGGGTCCCGAACGAGCAGGGCGGGCGCGAGGACCTCGATGCCCTCGGCTTCATCCGGGAGCTGAACGAGACCGTCGCCACCGAGCACCCCGGCGCGATGGTCGTCGCCGAGGAGTCGACGTCGTGGCCGGGTGTGACCGCCCCGGTGGCGTGGGAGGGACTGGGGTTCAGCCGCAAGTGGAACCTCGGCTGGATGCACGACACGCTCAGCTACTTCCAGAACGACCCGGTCCACCGCTCGCACCACCACCACGAGCTGACGTTCCCGATGGTGTACGCGAACCACGAGCGGTGGATCCTCCCGCTCAGCCACGACGAGGTCGTCCACGGCAAGGGTTCGCTGCTCGGCAAGATGCCCGGCGACGAGTGGCAGCGGTTCGCCAACCTGCGGACGCTGCTGGCGTGGCAGTGGGTGCACCCGGGCCGCCAGCTGCTGTTCATGGGCGCCGAGCTCGCCCAGGAGCAGGAGTGGTCGCACGACCGCGAGCTCGACTGGTGGCTCCTGCAGCACCCCGCGCACCTCGGCGTGAAGGCCCTGGTCGAAGACCTCAACCGGATCCAGGCCGAGCACCCGGCGCTGTGGGCGGGCGACGAGGCGCTCGACGGGAACTTCTGGTGGATGGAGGCCGACGACCCCGAGCGGTCGGTCTTCGCGTTCAGCCGCCGGATCCCCGACGACCACCCCGCCCGCGGTCCGCTGCCCGACGGCACCGTTCCCGAGGAGATGGTCGCCGTCGTCGCCAACCTCACGCCGGTCCCGCGCCACGGCTACCGGCTCGGCGTGCCGGTCGCGGGGGACTGGCGGGTCCTGCTCGACACCGACAACCGCCGCTACGGCGGCAGCGGCCACGAGCTGGTGCCCGACGGCGGCGACGTGCTGACCGTCGACCCCGACACGCCGTGGCAGCGCCAGCCGTACTCGCTGCGGCTCACGCTGCCGCCCCTGTCGGTCGTCGTCATCGCGCCACCGCGCGACGTGTAGCGGCGCACCGCGACGTCCCCCGTGCGGGTCCCGACCGGGGATCCTGAACGGATCCGCAGCGGCGATCGTCCGGAGCTGCGGCGTCGCCGCGACACGCCGATAGGTTGCCCGCGTGAGCTACCCGCCCGGGCCCCCCACCGCCCCCGACCCGGCCCAACCCACCTGCTACCGCCACCCCGACCGACCGGCCGGGGTCGGGTGCCAGCGCTGCGGCCGGCCGATCTGCCCCCAGTGCATGGTGCAGGCCTCCGTCGGCTACCAGTGCCCCGACTGCACCCACGCCCGGCCGCAGAAGGTCGTCTCCGGTGCCGCGGCGTTCGGTCGTGGCGGCGGCGACGTCATCGTCGGCAAGGTGCTGATTGCCATCAACGTCGTCGCGTACGTGCTGATGGTGACCGTCGGCGGGTCGGTGTCGTCGCCCCAGGGGTCGATCTTCGAGCAGGGCGGCACGTGGGCCGGCGGCGTGGCGACCGGCGACTGGTGGCGGGTCGTGACCGGCGGGTTCCTCCACGCCTCGCCGCTGCACCTGCTGATGAACATGTTCCTGCTCTGGCTGCTGGCGAAGGAGCTGGAGCCGTCGCTCGGCCACCTGCGCTTCGGGCTCGTCTACGCCGTCTCGCTCGTGGGCGGGTCGTTCGGCGTCATCGTGCTGTCGCCCGACACGATCGCGGTGGGCGCCTCCGGAGCGATCTTCGGCCTGCTCGGCGCGCTGGTCGTGCTCCAGCTGCGGTCCCGCCAGAACCCGTGGAACACCGGTGTGGGCGGGCTGCTCGTCATCAACCTCGTCATCACGTTCCTCGTCCCCGGCATCTCGATCGGCGGCCACATCGGCGGCATGGTCGCCGGTGCGCTCGCCGGGCTGCTCGTCACGCCCGAGCAGGGACCGAGGACCACGGTCGGCCTGCGCGACGGGTTCCTGGCGCTCACCGCAGTCGGCCTGGGCGTGCTCGCCGTGGTGGCGGCCGGCGCGGTCGTCCCGTACGCGTAGCCGCCGAACTGCAGCCCGCCCCTCAGGCGGGTCCGGCGACCCGCTCCCGCACGACCCGCTGCAGCGCCGACAGGTTGCGGGTCCAGATGTGGCGGAAGACCGGTGCGGCGAGCGCGCCGACCACCGGTCCGCCCAGGTGCCACGGGAAGCGCAGCTCCTCGGTCCAGGAGAACCGCGTGCGGTGGCCGCCGTCGAGCGGACCGAGCCGGAAGGTGCCCTCGCCGGTCACGAGCCCGACGTGGCGGACGCCCATGGCCCGCCCCGGCTCCCACGTGGTGATCTCCATGTGGTCGACGAGCCGCAGTGGCCCCACCTGCGTGTCGCAGTCGAACGCGGTGCCGACGCCGGCGTGCTGCTCGGAGGTGAAGCGGATCGCCCGGGCGTCGGCCATCCACTCGACGTGCCCGGCCACGTCCTCGACGACCGACCACACCTCCGCCGGGGTGGCGTCGAGCTCGATCGCGACGGAGATGCGGGGCATGGCCGCACCCTACGGCGCGTCGCTCACGGACGGCGGTAGGTGCTGACCAGCCCGTCGGACGGCGGCCCGTCGGGCCCCCACGTCTCGCGACGGGCCACCAGCTCCAGTCCGGCGGCCGCCGCCCAGGCGTCGATCTCCTCGGGCGCAGCGACGCGGATCCGCCAGGGGCGGAGCCGGGCCGGGACGCCGTCGCGCAGCTCGACGTGCTGGCCGACGACGACGCCGGTCTCCGGGTCGGCGTCGGTGGCGATGAGGACGACCGCGTCGGCCCGCACCTCGCTCGCCGCCAGCTGGGGCCCGGCCGTCAGGGGCGCCGGGACGAACGCCTCGACGACGAGGTGCCCACCCGGCCGGAGCCGTGCCGCGGCGCCGGCGATGCAATCGGCCTGGGCCCTGGCGTCGGTCAGGTTGCAGATGAGGTTGCAGGCGGCGAGCACGACGTCGAACGGGCCGTCGGGCCACGGTGCGAACGCCTCGGTCCCGTCGGGCGCGCCGACGTCCGCGAGCGCCCGGACGACCTGCGCCTCGGGGTCCTTGGCCGACAGCTGGTCGAGCATCGGCGCCGCCGCGTCGATGCCGGTCACGGCGAACCCCCGCTCGGCCAGCGGCAGCGCGAGGCGGCCGGTCCCGACGCCGAGCTCGAGCACGCCGCCGCCGGGACCGGCCAGCCGGGCCACCTCCTCGACGGCGCCCGTCGTGGTGGCGTCCGCGGGGTACCACGAGTCGTACACGTCGGCAAAGCTGCGGCCGTAGGTGCCGGCGTCGAACGTCGGATCCGGGACGGGTTCCACGGGGGGAGTCTGCCAACCGCGACCGCGGGTGCGGACCACGCCACCCCGGAGGGTCGGTCCGGATCGCGATCCCTCCCGGTAAGAATGAACCGGTGCCGGAGAGGACCGAACCACGAGTCGCGTGGGCCGCGCCCGGCGCGGCCTCCGGCACGGTCGGCGCCGAGCCGAGCGCCGTCGCCCCGCTGGTCGACCGCGGATCGGCCGGACCGAGCGGCGGTGCGCCGGCGGCCCACGGGACGTTCCCCGAGGGCGCAGCACCGTCCACCGGCGTCGCGGTGGCGCGCGGCGACGCCCGGCGCCCGGGTGGCGCGGTCGCCGTCGCCGAGCCGACCTCGGTCCACGACCGCGATCGCACCCGAACCGCCGAGGACCCCGCCGCGGCGCTCGACGGCAACCCGCTTCGGGGCCTGGGCGTGGCCGGAGCCGGCGGCGTCCTCGACGGCTCGTTCGACCTGCTGCGGTTCCGGTTCCGGCGGTTCCTCGCCCTCACCGCCGTCCTGTTCGTGCCCGTGCAGCTGATCGACCTCCTGGTCGCGCTGTCGTCCGGCACGACCGCCGGCGGCGACGGCACCGCTCAGTTCCAGATCGTCGACGCCGGTGGGAGCGGCACGAGCGCCTGGGCCATCCTCGTCCTGGCCCTCGAGGCGTGCGCGCTCTTCCTGCTGGGGATGGCCGCCGGCCACCTCGTCCAGGGGTGGCTCGCCGGCCGGGACGACCCGTTCGGCACGGTCGTCGGCGCGGTGGCCCGTCGGGCCTGGGTGGTCCCGATCGTGGTCCTGGTCGCGGTCGTGGCGAAGTCGGCGGCCGCCTGCTTCGGCGGCGTCGGGTTCTTCCTCGTGGACGCGCTGTTCTTCATCGCCGGCCCGGTGGCGGGCGCCGAGCGGACCGGACCGTTCGGCACGATCGGTCGGAGCGTCCGGCTGTCGAGGGGTGCGTACGGGCTGGCGCTGGCGGTGTGCTTCGGCGGCTTCGCGATCACCTTCGTGCTGCGCTTCGCGCTCTCGCTCGGGCCCATGGCCCTGGTCGCCCTGCTCGGGCTGCCCGACCAGTGGGCGATCGTGCTCGAGCAGGCCTCCGCCCTGACGCTCCTGATCACGATGCCGCTCACCGCGTGCATCGCGGCCCGGGCCCACGTCGACCTGCGATGCCGCGTCGAGGGCCTCGACCTCGTCCGGCGCGAGGAGGCCCGTGGCCTCCGGCCCTGAGCGGCTCCAGGGGCACGTGCCGCCGCGACGGCACCGGAGCGTCCTCCTCCTGCTGGCGGTGGCGGTCCTCGTCGCGGTGGTGGGACCGCTGAGCGGCGGCGCCGGCGCGCTCGGACCGGGTCGCGCTCCGGATCGGCAGGGCGCCGACCCCCAGGGCCCGGCGCAGCCGGCCGAGGTGCGCGAGGACGTCCGGGACGTGATGGATCGGCCGGAGTTCGACTACGAGCCGTCGTGGTTCGAGCGGGCGCTCGAGTGGATCGGCGACCAGCTGTCCAAGCTCTTCGAGCCCGGCGAGGGCGAGGTGGGCGGTGGCACCTTCGGCGGCGGCATCGGCGCGCTGTTCGGTTGGCTGCTGCTCGTCCTGGCCGGCGTCGCGGCGATCGGCGTCCTGGTGTGGGTCGTGGCCACCCGGACCCGCCGCGTCCGCCGTGCCGCCGAGGATCCGCTGACACCGGCCGAGGTCGAGCACCGCCGGCGACCCGAGGAGTGGATGGCCGACGCCGAGCGGTTCGAGGCCGAGGGCGCGTGGAAGGAGGCCGTGCGGGCGCGCTACCGGAACCTCGTGCGGGTGCTCGTGGACCGGCGGCAGCTCCCCGACGTCCGCGGCCGAACGACGGGCGAGCTGCGCGGCGACCTGGACCGGACCACGCCGGCCGCCCACGACGACTTCGACACCTGCTGCCTGCTCTTCGAGCTGCCCTGGTACGCGGACGTGCCGACGGGCCCCGACGAGAGCGCACGGTTCCGCCAGGCCGCCGAGCGCGTGCTGGCGGCGACGGCGAACGACCGCTTCGACGCGGTCACGCTGTTCGACGTCACCGGCGTCGAGCGCGAGGTGGTCGACGTCGCCGCGGCACCCGGACCGTCGGAGGGCGACGGGTGACGGCGGCGACGCGGACCGGCGGCGCGGGACGGGGGGTCTGGATCGGCGGCCTGCTGATCGTGGCGGGCCTGGTCGCCGTGCTGGTGCTCACGTCCCGTCAGAGCGCCGGGACGCCCTTCGACGCGTCGTCGTCCGCCCCGGACGGCTACCGGGCCCTCGCGATCCTCCTCCGGGAGCGCGGCGCGGAGGTGCGCACGACGACCGCGGCCCGGGCCGCCGAGGACCCGCCCTCGGCCGGTCAGGTGCTGGTCGTGCCGGCGCCCGAGCTGCTGACCGCACCGGAGCGTCGTGCGTTCCGGGAGGCGGCCGAGGCGGGCGCGGTCGTGGCCACGGGCGGTCCCCTCGTCGAGGACGACGCGTTCGAGGACGGGTTCGGCGACCTCTTCTTCCCGTACGACGCGCGGACGCTGGCCGACACGCCGGCCGTGCCGACCGGCCAGGGCGACTGCGACGTCGACCGCCTCGTCGGGCTCGGGCCGATCGACACGGCGTTCAGCGACCCGGCCTCGGTCCGGTCCGCCGGCGCGGAGGCCCGGCGGTGCTACGGCGACCTCACCGGTGCCTACGTCGTGGAGGAGCGCGTCGGCGAGGGCTCGATCACCACGCTCGGATCGGCGTACCTCTGGGCCAACGCCCGGCTCCAGCCGGCCAAGGAGGAGGGCGGCGAGCCGCTCGACAACGCGGTCGTGGCGCTGCGGCTGCTCGGCCCGACGGCCGACGGCGCCACCACCGGCACGTCGATCACGTTCGTCGACGCCGTCCCGACGGCCGGTGTCTCGCCGGACGGCACGCAGAACCCGATCGACCTGCTGCCCACCGGCGTGAAGCTCGCCCTCGTCCAGCTGCTCGCGGCCTTCGTGATCTACGCCTGGTGGCGGGCACGGCGCCTCGGACCGGTCGTGGTCGAGCGCATGCCCGTCGAGATCGCCGGGTCGGAGCTGGTCGTCGCGGTCGGCGACCTCCTCCGCCGCAAGGGAACCCCGCAACGGGCGGCCGACGTGCTCCGCGCCGACGCGCGCCGGGAGCTGTCCGCCCGCCTGGGCGTCCCGCCGGGCGCGCCGCCGGGCGCGCTGGTCCAGGTCGTCGCCCAGCGGTCGGGCCGGGACGCCGACGCCCTGTCGGCCGCCCTGCTCGACGGCCCCGTCGACTCGGCCGAGGCGCTCGTGCGCCTGGCCGACTCCCTGTCCGACATCCGCCAGGAGGTGCTCCAGCATCATGTCGTCACCTGACCACCCCACGTCCCCCGGTCACGTGCCGGGTGGCCAGCCCGGCCCGCCGGCCTACGCCCCGCCGTCGGGAGCCGTCACCGCGACGGGGCTGGGCCCCCCGAGCGCCTCACCCGACGGCCGTGACCCGCGCGCGGCGATCGTCGCCCTCCGGGACGAGGTCGGGAAGGTCGTCGTCGGCCAGGAGGGGACGCTGTCCGGGCTGGTCGCCGCGCTGCTCGTGCGGGGCCACGTGCTGCTGGAGGGCGTGCCGGGCGTGGCCAAGACGCTGCTCGTGAAGACCCTGGCGCAGGCGCTCGACCTGGAGTTCGGGCGGGTGCAGTTCACGCCCGACCTGATGCCGTCCGACGTGACCGGCCAGCTCGTGCTCGACCGGGCGACCGCCGAGGGGATGAGGTTTCGCGAGGGACCGATCTTCACCAACCTGTTCCTGGCCGACGAGATCAACCGGACGCCGCCCAAGACGCAGTCCGCGCTGCTCGAGGCGATGGAGGAGCGGCAGGTCACCGCCGAGGGCATCGCCCGGGAGCTGCCCGACCCGTTCGTCGTGATCGCCACCGAGAACCCGGTCGAGCACGAGGGCACGTACCCGCTGCCCGAGGCCCAGCTCGACCGCTTCATGTTCAAGCTGCTCGTCGGGTACCCGACGTTCGAGCAGGAGACGGAGATCCTGGCCCGCCACAACCGCGGGCTCGACCCGCACGACGTCGCCGCCGCGGGCGTGCGGCCGGTGGCCGACGCCCGGGACCTGGCGCTGGCCCGCGACCAGGTCGAGCGCGTGGACGTGCAGCCGACCGTGCAGCAGTACATCGTCGCCATCTGCCGGGCGACCCGGGAGTCGCCGTCGGTCGAGCTGGGCGTCTCGCCCCGTGGCGCGGCGTCGCTCCTGCACGCCGCCAAGGCCTGGGCCTGGCTGTCGGGCCGGTCCTACGTCACGCCCGACGAGGTGAAGGCCGTCGCCAAGCCGACGCTGCGGCACCGGATCATCGTCCGCCCCGAGCTGGAGCTCGACGGCGTGACGGCCGACGGCCTCCTCGACAGCGTCCTCGCCACGGTGCCCGCCCCGCGCTGAGCCCGTGTCCGCCGTCCCGCCCCCGGCCAGACCTGGCCCGACGCTCCCGTGAGCCTGCTGCCCACGCGCCGCCTCGCGCTCGTCGCCGCGCTGCTCGCGGTGGCGATGCTGGCGTTCCCGCTCACCGGGGCCGCCGACGACCTGCCCATCGGCTGGGCGGTGGTCGCGGTGACGGCGGTGCTGGTGGCGATCGGGCTGCTCGACGGTCTCCTCGGCACCAACCCCCGCCAGCTGGTGCTCGAGCGCCGGCACCCGCCGGTGATCGAGGTCGGCCGGGAGGGCACGATCACGTGGGTGATCCGGTCGGACGCCCGCCGCCGGCTGCGGGTGCGGGTGGCCGACGAGCTGGCGCCGTCGCTGCACGCCGCCGCCCGGCGGTTCGACCTCGTGGTGCCGGGCGGCGACTCCGTGCGGACCTCCACCCGCCTCCGACCCAGCCGGCGCGGCCGCTTCGAGCTCGACGTGCTGACGGTGCGGATCGAGGGGCGCCTCGGGCTCGGAGCCCGGCAGCGGTCGGTGCCGATGCCGACCGTGCTCCGCGTCCACCCCGCGTTCCCGTCGCGCGAGGAGGCCGAGATCCGGATCCGGCGGGCCCGCATCCTCGAGGTCGGGCTCCGCTCGGCGCGCGGCCTCGGCAGCGGCACCGAGTTCGAGCAGCTGCGCGAGTACGGCCCCGACGACGAGTTCCGCCGCATCGACTGGACGGCCACGGCGCGGGCCGGCAAGCCGATCGTCCGCACGTACCGCGCCGAGCGGAACCAGAGCGTGATCGTGATGCTCGACAACGGCCGGATCATGGCCGGCAAGGTCGACGGCGTCCCGAGGATCGAGCACGGCATGGACGCCGCGATGATGCTCACCGCGGTCGCCACCCGCCTCGGCGACCGGTGCGGGCTGGTCGCGTTCGACCGGCGCGTGCGGGCCGTCGTGCCGCCGGCGCGGCACCACGACCAGGTCGGCCGCGTGAGCGAGGCCCTCTACCGGCTCGAGCCCGAGCTCGCGGAGTCCGACTACACCGGCGCCTTCGCCGAGGTCGTGGCCCGGTACCGCCGGCGGGCGATGCTCGTCGTCCTCACCGACCTGAACGAGCAGGCCGTGGCCGACTCGGTCCTGCCGGCCCTGCCGCTCGTGACCCGGACGCACCTCGTCGTGGTCGCCGCGGTGCAGGACCCGCAGGTCCTCGAGTGGGCATCGGACCGGCCGTCGAGCCCCGAGGACGCGTACCGCCAGGTCGCCGCGGTCCAGGCGCTCGCCGATCGGCGCCGGACCACCGCCCGGCTCCGGGCCATGGGCGCCACGGTGGTCGACGCGGCACCCGGGCGCCTCGGCGTGGACGTCACCGATGCCTACCTCGTGGCCAAGTCGACCGGTCGGCTCTGATCCGTTCGGCCGCTCAGATCGCCGACAGCGTGAGCGAGATCGCGAACCCCACCGCCACGAGGGATCCGGTGAGGGGGCCCTCGGTCCGGAACGCCTCGGGCAGGAGCGTGTCGGCGACCATCGCCAGCAGCGCGCCGGCGGCGAACGCCTCGACCAGCGCCGCGGCGCTCGCTCCGGGCTCGAGCACCGCGTAGCCGAGCCCCGCGCTGAGGGCCGACACGACGACAACGACCGCCCACATCGCCAGCACCCGTCGCAGCGACCAGTGCGCGATGCGCAGCCCGGCCGACGACGACAGCCCCTCGGGGAGGTTGCTCAGGAGGATGCCGACGAACAGCGCGACGCTCAGCCCGCCCTCGAGCACGGTGAGGCCGAGCACGAACGACTCGGGGATGCCGTCGAGCACCGAGCCCATGACGATCGCCAGCGGCGAGCCGTCGGCCTGGGCCCCGGCGGGGTCCTTGCGGTCCCCGCCGCCGCGACGGGCCAGCACCCAGTCGCCGAGCGTGAAGGTGGCGGCGCCGACGAGCGTGAGGAGCCCGACGGGCGCGACGTCGGTGTGGGCCAGCGCGTCGTCGATCAGCTCGAACGAGACGGAACCGATGAGCAGGCCCGCACCCAGCGCCATCACGACCGCGAGCAGGCGGTCGCCGGGGGTCCGGACGTAGGCGATGAGCGCGCCGACGACGAGCGCCGATGCCCCGACCGCCCCCCACAGTGCTGCCACGACCATCTGGCGGGACGCTAGCGGTCGGCCCCGCCGTGGCTCAGGTGGCGCTGATGACCATCCGCATCCGCCAAGGGCCGGTGCCGAACTCCTCCCTGCGGAGCGCCACCGGGTCGTACCGACCGACCTTGACGGCGTAGCGCTCGGAGTCGGGCAGGCCCGAGACCTGGAAGTCGAAGCGCGGGAAGCCGCCCGCCGCGCCGTCCCGGGCCACGACGGGTGCGCCGTCGCGCAGCTCGCTCCCCGGCACGACGAAGGTGCAGGCGCCGAGCGTGCCCGTGGCCACGGTGCGGCCCGAGGCGTCCTGCACGGTCACGGTCGCCCCGATCGTCACGTCCGCCAGCGGTCCCAGCCCCCGACAGGCGGGCGCGATGCCGTTCCAGTGCTGCACCTGCTGGAGCGCCACGGTCCCCGACAGCGTCCGCGTGCCCGGCGTCGCCGGCCGTGTGGTGGTCGTCGCGGGCGCCTTGGTGGTCGCCGGCGCCACCGTGGTCGACGACCGGTGCGGCGCCGTGGTCGGGGCGGTCGACGGCGTCGCCGGTCGCGTGGTCGTGGCGCCCTCGACCTGCACGGGGACCGCCGCCCCGGGTGCCGAGGTGGTCGTCTCGGTGCGGGCCGAGCGGCGATCGGCGGTCTCGCGGAGGTCCTGCTGGTTACTCCGGTAGTTCCAGAACCCGAGGGCGACGATGAACACGAGGATCGCGATCGCCACGGGCACGACCCGCCCGGGTCCGACGCCGCGCTCGGCCGCTGCTCCGTCGTCCTCGCCGTCGGCCTCGCCCTCGGGGGTCCCCGCGGGCGCCAGGACCAACGCGTCGGCCGGGTCGTCACGGGCGGGCGACTCGCCCGCGGCGGTGACCGCCGCGGCACCGACGATGCCCGCACCGACCGGCGGCGTGGGCTGGTCCGGGTTCGTCCTGGGCGGGGTCGGCGGCGCAGCCGGCAGGGGCGCGGCGGGAGGGGGCGCAGCCGGTCCGACCGCGGCGAGCGCGGCGACGATGGCACCGATCCCCGTGACCGGTCCGCGGACCTGCACGGCGCGACCGT
This sequence comes from Dermatobacter hominis, assembly GCF_020715685.1. GTDB lineage: Bacteria > Actinomycetota > Acidimicrobiia > Acidimicrobiales > Microtrichaceae > Dermatobacter > Dermatobacter hominis. The sequence continues at coordinate 1,350,337 of NZ_CP085840.1, read as the reverse complement.
CGGTCGCGGCGACGCGGATCGTGCGCTCCGAGGCGCCGGCACCGACCTCCTCGACCCGGGCCAGCTCGTCGAACGCGATCGCTCGCGACGGCACAGAGCCCACCATCGGTCGGAGCTCGAACGAAGACGCGCCGACGAGCACCTCCGACTCGAGCCACGGCCCGTCGGGGTCCTCGCGCGCCCAGTACGTCATCTCGGCCACGTCCCCAAACGCTGCGGTCCTTCCCTCTTCCGCGAGCCAGTCTGTTCGGGCGGGACGCGGTCCGGCAACCGTAGGCCCGGTCACGCCCCCCGGGAACCACCCGCCCCTCGACGCCGGGCGGGCGCGGGACGGCCTCGCCCTCAGCCGCCGCCGTCGTGCACGCCGGCGGCGGGAGCAGGAGCGGCGTTCGCCGGAGCGAGCACGTCCGGCTCGACGGCCCTGCGCCGGTCCCCGGTCCGCTGCGCCTCCTCGCCGAGGAGGCCGGTGGACCCGTCGGCGACCGCGCGGGCTGCCCAGCGCGACCACGTAGGTGGTGAACAGGACCAGCACCGCGACGCCGATCGCCACCCGCATGGCCGTGGGCAGGTCCGACGGGGTCACGAAGCCCTCGATGAACCCCGCGATCGTGAAGCACCCGACCAGGCCGATCACGATCACCACGGAGCGGAGGCCCGCGTCCTTGAGCGCGGCGGCCCGGGTGCGGTCGCCCGGCGCGATGAACGCCCACGAGATCTGCAGGCCGGCGCCGCCGGCGATCAGGATCGACGCGATCTCGAGCAGGCCGTGGGGGAGGATCAGCCCCCAGAACTGCGGGCCCTCACCGGCGTGGTGCATCACCGCGCCCATCACACCCACGTTGAGCCCGTTGAGGAAGAGCACGCTGACCGGCCCGATCACCGGCACGACCCCGAGCGCGAATGTCAGGAACGCCACGAACGCGTTGTTCACCGTCACCTGGCCCGCGAAGTTCTGCGCGGCGTCGGACCGGTAGTACTCGGCGAAGTCCCGCTCCGCGATGACCTGCTGGAGCTCCGGCGGGATGCTCGCGTCGAGGGCCTGCGGCGAGTTGGCCAGCCAGACGCCGATGCCCACGGCGGGGATCAGGAAGCACAGGGTCGCGGCCAGGACGAAGCGCCGGCTGTACCAGACCGCCGCCGGGAACGTCCGGGTCACGAACGTGGCCGCCGCCCGGGCGGGGTTGGCGCGGGTGCGGTAGATCACGACCCGGGCCTCGCCGAGCAGCTGGCTCAGCCGGGCGTTGAGCTCCGGATCGGCGTACGTCGTGCGGGCGTGGCTCAGCTGCGCCGACACCCGCTGATACAGGGCCACGAGCTCGGCGATCTCGTCGTCGCTCAGCGGGTAGCGCGACGACCGGGCGTTGGCGGCCAGCTGCTGCAGTCGGCGCCACGTCGGATCGTTGCTCTGGATGTACCGGTCGATGTCCATGTCGTCGCTCGACCTCCGGTCGAGTCGTGTGCTGTCCCCGTGTGCCTCGGGCCGGGCCGTGGTGGTCGCTCGACCTCCGGTCGAGTCGTGTGCTTGCCCCGTGTGCCTCGGGCCGGGCCGTGGTGGTCGCTCGACCCCCGGTCGAGTCGTGTCCGTCCGCTCCCACGCTACGGGGCCGTAGCGTGGGAGCGATGCACGCCGGCACCGTCACCCCCGAGGCCGTCGTCCTTGAGCTGCCCACCGCGGGCGTGGCGACCAGGGCGTTCGCCCGGCTGGTCGATCTCGTCGTGCAGCTGCTGATCGCCGCGGTGGGCGGCTGGATCCTGGGCCTGCTGCTCCCGACCGGCCTCAGCCCGGCGCTCGCCGGCCTGCTGCTCGTCGTCGTCGTGCTGCTCGTCGTGCCGATCGCGATGGAGGTGGCCAGCAACGGCCGCAGCGTCGGGAAGGCCATGTTCGGGTTGCGGGCGGTCGGTGCGGACGGCTCGCCGGTCACCACCAGGCAGTCGATGGTCCGGGGCCTGGTGGGCCTCGTCGACTTCTACGCGACCCTCGGCTTCCTGGCGACCGTGACCGCGATGTTCTCCGAGTCCTGCCAGCGGGCCGGCGACATGGCGGCCGGCACGGTCGTCATCCGGAGCCGTCCGAGGACGTCGATCGACGTCCCGATCGCGTTCCACGCGCCGCCCGGGTTCGAGCTCTACGTCTCGACCCTCGACGTCGGCGCGCTCGACGAGGAGGACTTCTCGCTGATCCGCTCCTTCCTCCTCCGGGTCAAGGAGCTCGGTCCCGAGGCGCGGCGCGACCTGTCGATGGAGCTGGCCGAGGGCGTGCGGCGGCGCATCCAACACACGCTGCCGGCCTCGATCGACCCGGAGCTGTTCCTCGTGTGCGTCGCCTCCGCCTTCCAGCACCGCCAGGGCGGGCTGCTCGCCGACGCCGCGCTCGGCCTCGCGCCGCTCGCGCCGATCGGCCCGGCGGTCGCCCCGGCGCCCACCCGCCGGCACCGCCGGGGCTGAGATCTCGACCGGCGCCCCGCCGCCGGACCGATGGCACCCGCCCTCGACTAGAACCCGGTTCCACTTCTGGACCACACTCGCGGGGATGGACTTCGACGACAGCGCCGAGGAGGTCGCGCTGCGGGCCGAGGCCCGGGCCTGGCTCGACGAGCACGCCACCCGCCTGGACCCCGACTCCCTCGACGAGATGCGCACCTACCGCGCGCACACCGAGGAGGAGGACGAGGCGCTCGTCGAGGAAGCGCGACGCTGGCAGCGGACCAAGGCCGAGGCGGGCTGGGCCGCGCCGACGTGGCCGGCCGAGCTCGGCGGACGGGGCCTGTCGCCGCTCCTCGCCGGCGTGTTCGCCAACGAGGAGGCGGCCTACGACGTCGCCGGGCGCATGTTCTCGGTCGGGACCGACATGGTCGGCCCGACGCTGATCGAGTGGGGGACCGACGAGCAGCGGTCCTGGTACCTGCCGCGCATCCTCCGCGCCGACGACATCTGGTGCCAGCTGTTCAGCGAGCCCGGGGCCGGTTCGGACCTCGCGGGCCTGTCGACCCGGGCGATCGAGGACGGCGACGAGTGGATCATCACCGGCCAGAAGGTCTGGACGTCCGGCGCCCACTACTCGGATCTGGGGATCCTCCTCGCCCGCACCGACCCCGACGTGCCCAAGCACCGCGGGATCACCGCGATCGCGGTGCCGATGCGGTCGCCGGGCGTCGACGTCCGCCCGCTGCGCCAGATCGACGGCGCGATCCACTTCAACGAGGTCTTCCTCGACGAGGTGCGGGTGCCGGTCGCCAACACGATCGGCCCGGTCGGTCACGGCTGGGGCGTGGCGATGACGATGCTCACCAACGAGCGCGCCTCGATCGGTGGCGGCGGCATGTACTCGTTCGACCAGCTCGCGCAGCTGGCCCGGGCCATGGGCCGTGACACCGACCCGGTCATCCGTCAGCGGCTCGCCGACATGTACACCCGTGACGAGATCCTGCGGTACCTCGGCTACCGGGTCCGTACCGCCGCCGCCGCCGGCCGCGCTCCCGGGCCCGAGAGCTCGGTGATGAAGCTCGCGGTGTCGTCCCGGTACGAGACCGGTGGCGACCTCATGCTCGAGATCGAGGGCGCCGCCGGCACGCTCGTCCACGACGACGCGCCGTACGGCGGCCGGTTCCAGGACCTGTTCATGTCGCAGTGGGCGCCGCGCATCGGTGGCGGCACCGACCAGGTGCAGCGCAACATCATCGGCGAACGCGTGCTCGGCCTCCCCGGCGACATCCGCGCCGACAAGGGCGTCCCGTTCCGGGACCTGCCCCGCTCCTAGCGCTCGGCCGTCCCCGTCCCCGGTGCTCGACCCCCGTTCTCGGTGCGCCCGTCGTCGCACAGCGACGGTGGGCGCACCCGGAACGGCGAGGTCAGCTGCGCAGCGACATCCGCTGCTCGTAGATCACAGCTCGATGATCCGGGCGGAGCGGTCCGGGTCGCCCTCGCAGTGCTCCCACAGCAGCACGGTCGTGTCCCAGCCGAGGGTCTGCGCCTCCGCGCGCCGGTCGGCGTCCTGCAGGGCCCGTTGGAACCGGTGGTGCCACCGGCGTCCGTCGAACTCGACGATCATCTCCGCCTCGGGCCAGCAGCGGTCGACGAACCCGGTCCGGCCCCGCTCCGACGGCAGGGGGTGCTCGTGCACCGCCGGAGGGACCGACGAGCGATCGATCACGGCGTCGCCGAGCCGCTCCAGCTCCGAGCGCGACAGCGACTCGCCCGGTCCGAGGTCGTCGAGCACCTGCGCCATCTTGCGAACGCCCCGCTTGCCGGATCGGCGGACGCGATCGAGCAGGATCGCCAGGTCGACGGTCCGGTAGTGGCGTTCGACGAGCCCGTGCTCGACCAGCAGTCGGAGGGTGGCGATGTGCATCGGGCCGGCCAGGTCCATCGCCGTCCGCTGCGGGGTGGTGACGGGCGGCAGGCCCGGGATGACCACCACGTCCTCCGGCTCGAGGTCCGCCCGACGGAACCAGCGCACGCCGTTCGGCGGCCGGACCTGCGTCGGTGCGACGAGCAGGTCGACGGTGCCACGGCGGGCCTGCGGGTACCCGTGGAGGCGACCAGCGCTGTCCATGCCGACGGGCGCCTCGCCGGCGTGGAGGTGCGCCGCCCACAACCGTCGCCGCCAGCTGTCCCGATGTCCGCTCAACCCGTAGACCGCAGGGAGCTCGCGGGTCCACCGGCCCGTCCTGACGGCGTGGCGCACGACGGAGTCGGTGGCCCCGAGCGCTACCGCCTGGGCGCGCGTGAAGGTCCCGAGCTGGGCGGCGGAGAGCTGGTTCAGGCCGTCGATGTCCACGGCGCCATTGGCGCACGAGCGGTGGCCGAAGGCCACAGGGGACCGGTCCCCGGTGCTCGACCCCTGTTCTCGGTGCGCCCGTCGTCGCAGAGCGATGGTGGGCGCACCCGGAACGGCGAGGTCCGGGCGGGGCGACCGGGCGCGTAGCCTCGTGACGTGACGACCGCGGACGATCGAGAGCGTGGCGCGCCGCTCGTCGCGGGACCTCGACCGGGCCGCCACCTCGCCCCTGCGACCCGAGGCCCGAGCGGCGATGGAGCCGTTCCTGTCCGACCGCTACGGCAATCCGAGCTCGGCCCACGCGCTGGGTCGCGACGCGGTGCGGGCCGTCGACGAGGCGCGGGAGCGTTTGGCGGACCTCCTCGGCTGCGCGCCCGACGAGGTCGTGCTCACCTCGGGCGGCACCGAGTCCGACGCCCACGCCGTCACCGGCGGCGTGCCGGTCCGGTCCGGGCGCGTGGTCTGCTCGGCCGTCGAGCACCCAGCGGTGCTGGGGTCGGTGCGGGCGATCGGCGGATCGACCGTCGCGGTCGACGCGACCGGGCGGGTCGACCTGGACGCCCTGGCCGACGAGCTCCGGGGGACCGAGGACGACCGCGCCGTCGAGCTCGTGTCGGTCATGGCGGCGAACAACGAGGTCGGCGCGGTCAACGACCTCCACGCGATGGCCGACGTCGTGGCCGCCCACGCTCCGCTCGCCGCCCTGCACACCGACGCCGTCCAGGCCGCGCCGTGGCTGGACCTGGCGCGCATCGCGGCGCCGGCCGGCCTCGTGTCCGTCTCGGCCCACAAGTTCGGCGGTCCGAAGGGCGTGGGCGCGCTCGTCGTCCGGCGCGGCGTGGCGATCCGGCCGCTGCTGCACGGGGGCGGCCAGGAGTGGGACCGGCGCTCGGGGACGACGAACGTGGCCGGGGTGGTCGGCATGGCAGCGGCGCTCGACGCCGTCGCCCGCGACCGGGCCGCGACGTCCGAGCGGGTCCGGGCGCTGCGGGACCGGCTGGCGGCCGGCCTGTGCGCGATCGACGGCGTGACCTGGACCGCGGCGGCGAGGGGCCCGGCGGGGCGGCCCGAGGTCGACCACCTGCTCCCGGGGACGCTGCACCTCCTGATCGACGACGTCGACAGCGAGCCGCTCCTGTTCCTCCTCGACCGGGCCGGGGTGCGGGCCTCGGCGTCGTCGGCCTGCGCGTCGGGCGCGGCGCGACCGTCCCACGTCCTCGCGGCGCTCCCCGGCGTCACCCTCGACGACCGCCGACGCGGGGCCCTGCGGCTGTCGCTCGGCCACGACGCCACGGCCGCCCAGGCGGACCACGCCCTGTCGGTGGTGACCGAGGCGGTCGCGCACCTCAGGGCCGCGTCGCCGACCGCGGCCGGCACGGCGGCGGGGGGACGCTGACGTGCGCGTGCTCGTCGCCATGTCGGGCGGCGTCGACTCGTCGGTGGCGGCGGCGCGGCTGCGCGACGCCGGCCACGACGTCGTCGGCGTGACCATGCGCCTGTGGGGCGGTCCGTCCGACACGGGGTGCTGCTCGGCCACCGAGGTCGCCGACGCCCGACGCGCCGCCGCCCAGCTCGGCGTCGACCACCACGTCTTCGACTTCTCGTCCGAGTTCGAGCGCCACGTCGTCGACCCGTACGTCGCCGACCATGCCGCCGGTCGCACGCCGAACCCGTGCGTCGAGTGCAACCGGCACCTCAAGTTCGACGTGCTGCTCCGACGCGCCGAGGTCTTGGGGTTCGACGCCGTCGCCACCGGCCACCACGCCCGGATCGCCGACGTGGTCGACGAGGGCGGGCGGTCGCGCCGCCGCATCGGCCGGGGCGCGGACCGGACCAAGGACCAGTCCTACGTGCTGCACCCGATCGTCGACGCCGACCTGGCTCGGGTGCTGCTCCCGATCGGCGACTCGAGCAAGGCCGACGTGCGGGCCGAGGCCGCCCGGCTCGGGCTCCGCACCGCGGCCAAGCCCGACAGCCAGGACGTCTGCTTCATCACGCGCGCCGACGGCCGGCGCGCCTTCCTCGAGGAGCGCATCGACCTGCACCCGGCCGACGTCGTCGACGAGGCCGGGCGGTCCGTCGGCCGCACCGACGCGGTGGAGCTGGTGACGATCGGACAGCGCAAGGGCCTCGGGCTCGCCGGCGGCGCCGATCGCCGGTTCGTGCTCGACGTCGACGTGGCGGCTGCCACCGTGACCGTCGGGCCCCCCGAGCACCTGCGCACCGACGACCTGCGCGTCGACGGCGTGCGGTGGGCGCCCGACGTGGCGACGGAGCACCTCGTCGGCACCGACGTCGCCGTGCAGTGCTCGGCGCACGGCTCGGTCGACGCCGCGACGGTGTCCGCGGCGGGCGGCGGCACGGTGGCGCTGCGGTGGCACGAGCCGAGGCGGCGCGTGGCCCCCGGCCAGTCCGTCGTCCTCTACGACCACGACGGCGACGACGCCACCGTCCTCGCCGGCGGCCTGGCCCGCTGAGCGGGCCGAGGTCGAACCCGTCCGGTCGCGCCGCTACGAGCGGCCGACGGCGATCCTGCGCTGCTCGGCCAGGGTGAGCAGGTCGCCGGGCCGCGACGGCGCCACGAGCACCGACGTGGCCTCGACCGGCTCGGTCACCGCACCTCGGCGGCTGGGTGCCGGCACGAGCTCGACGGGCTCGTTGAGGGCGGCCTCGAGGATGAGGCCCGACGCGCCGACCGTGAGGTCGAGCGCATCGGTGTCGGCCGGCGCGGGCCCCGAGCCGCACGATCGCCGTGCGCTTCAGGAGGATCGGCTCGGCCAGCGCCATGTCGTCGACGATCGTGACGCCCGCCGGCACGAGGACCAGCCACCGGCGGGCGAGGCGCGACAGCGCGCGGAAGCCGGCGACGGCGAGCACCGCGCCGACGACGCCGAGGACCGCGCCGCCGACCCACTGGCCCTGCACGAGCAGTGTCACCGCGACCGGGATCGGGACCGCGGTGCAGAGCCACACGGCCTCGATCGGGCCGATCAGCAGCGGGGTCGGGATGCGCAGGGCCACGCGCCGCTCGTCGCCGTAGGCCGAGCCGTTGATGAACCCGCTGCCGACGTCGGCCGACATGGCGACGACCGCGACGACCGCCGCGTTGGCCAGGCCCACCCACCCGAGCACGCCGGGCGCGTCGGAGATCGCCGCGACGACGCCGGCGACGAGGGGGAGCGGGGCCACGATCCGCAGGACGGTCAGGGCGTCGGGGAGCAGCACGAACGAGGCGAACAGGCCGACCGCCCACACGGCCCAGGCCGCCACCGCGAGCCCGGTGGCCCCGTCGGTGCCGGCGGACGCGTCGCCGAGCAGGCTGCCGACCGTGGCCGGCAGGACGATCCAGAGGGCGCGGGTGGCCCAGGTGAGGGGGGAGACGTGCACGGCCGTACAGACTTGCGCGGTTCGTCGGGCCACCGCTAGCAACGGTGCATGGCGGGAGGAGCCGATCTTGCCTTCGGCCTGGCTTCGTCGGTCGGGCCCGTCCCCTTCTCCTCGGCCGCGGACGCGGTCGACTTCGCGCTCCGGACCAACCCGCGGTTCCCGACCGTCCCGGTCACGTCCGATCCCGACGCCTCGCTGCTCTCGCAGTCGGTCCACGGCCTCGCAGGCGCGTCGGTCGTCGACGAGGCGCTGGTCGCCACCGGCCCGCTGGGCGACGTCGACGCCGCGACGGCCGCCGGGCGGCTGCTCGACGACCCCGCCTTCGAGGCGGTGCACGCGACGGCGGTCGCGCTCGCCGATCCAGACCTCGCCGCCCCGTCGGCGGTGCGGGTCCCGGTGCTCGGGCCGGTGACGCTGGCCCGGGCGCTCCGCTCCGCCGGCCACCCGCCCGCATCCGCGGACCGGGTCGCGGCGGCGATCGTCGCCGAGCGGTCGGTGGCGCTGCTGCAGGCGGTGCGGTCCGCCGGCGGTCGACGCGGTGCCGGGGACGGCGGGGGACCGGTCGTCGCGGTCGTCCTGTGCGAGCCCGGCCTCGTCGGCTCGATGCACCCGACCTTCCCGCTCCTGCCGGTCGAGATCCGCGACCTGCTCGACCCGGTCGTGGACGCCCTCGACGGCGCCGCCCCCGCCGACTCGCTGCTGATCGGCGTGCACGTGCCCGGGCCGTGCGACTGGCCGACGGTCATCGGCTCCGGCGCGTCGCTGCTCTGCGTGCCCGTCGACCGATCGCTCCTCGGCTGGTCGCCGCTGTTCGGCGACCTGCTCGAGCGCGGCGGGCGCCTGTGCTGGGGCGCGGTGCCGGTCGACCGGCCGATGGGCGCCTCGACCGACCCGCACTGGCGGCGGCTCGTCGGCCTGTGGACCTCGATGGTCGCCGACGGCGTCGACCCGATGCTCCTGCGCCTGCGGTCGTCGTTCTCGCCGGCCGACGGGCTCGGACACTTCGGACCGTCCCAGGCGGAGCTCGTGATGGAGCTGACCGTCGGGGTCGCCGAGCGGGTCGGCCACCAGGCCGTCGCCGCTCGCCTGTCGCTCGGCGCCTGAGCGGCGGGGAGCGGGGGCAGCGCCTGAGCGGCGGAGCTGCTCCGAGCACGTCGGCGGTGTCGGTGCCCACGGGTAGGGTGCCGCCCGTGGCCGCAGCGAAGGACGCCCCACCGACCGCCGGTGCCTCGCCCGACGAGGGCGGCGCCCTGCCCGCCGAGGCGATCGCCGAGATGGACCCGGCCGGTCGCATCGACGACCTGCGCGACCAGATCCGGGCGCACAACCGCAGCTACTACGAGCTCGACGCGCCCACGATCCCCGACGCCGACTACGACCTGCTCGTCCGGGAGCTCCAGGAGCTCGAGGCGCTCCACCCCGACCTGATCACGCCCGACAGCCCCACCCAGCAGGTGGGCGGGCCGACCTCGGCCCAGTTCGCACCGGTCACCCACGCAGTGCGGATGATGAGCCTCGACAACGCGATGGACCGCGACGAGCTGCGCGACTGGGGCGACCGCACCGCCCGCAAGCTGGCGTCGCTCGGGCTCGAGGGCGCGGTCCGCTACGTCTGCGAGCTCAAGATCGACGGCCTGGCCATGTCGCTCCGCTACGAGGGCGGTCGGTTCGTGCAGGCCGCCACCCGCGGCGACGGCCGCACGGGCGAGGACGTGACCGCCAACGTCGCCACCATCGGGGCCATCCCGGACCGGCTGGCCGACGGCGCGCCCGAGGTGCTCGAGGCGCGGGGCGAGGTGTACCTGCCGATCGATGCGTTCCAGCGCCTGCAGGCGCAGACGATCGCGGAGAACGAGGCGGCCGAGGCCGCGGGGCGCAAGGGCCGGCCGGTGCCGGTCAACCCCCGCAACGCCGGCGCCGGCTCGCTCCGCCAGAAGGACGCATCGGTGACCGCGTCGCGCGGTCTGTCGTTCTGGTGCTACCAGCTCGGCGAGATCGTCGGCGCAGAGGCGCCGCCCACGCACTCGGGCGCGCTGCAGTGGCTCCGCGAGCTCGGCCTGCCGGTGAACCCCGAGACCAAGGTGTTCGACTCGCTCGAGGAGGTCTACGACTTCTGCGCCCACTGGGTCGAGCACCGCCACGACCTCCCCTACGAGATCGACGGCGTGGTGGTGAAGGTCGACGACCTCGCCGTGCAGGCGGCGCTCGGGACCACCTCCAAAGCGCCGCGCTGGGCGATCGCGTACAAGCTGCCGCCCGAGGAGCGCACGACGGTCCTCCAGGACATCCAGGTGTCGATCGGCCGCACCGGCAAGGCGACGCCGTTCGCCGTGCTCGAGCCGGTCTTCGTCGGCGGCTCGACGGTCGGGCTGGCCACGCTCCACAACGAGGACCAGGTCAAGGTCAAGGACGTCCGCCCCGGCGACACGGTGATCGTGCGCAAGGCGGGCGACGTCATCCCCGAGGTCGTCGGACCCGTGCTCGAGCTCCGCCCGAAGGGCCTGCCCGAGTGGGAGTTCCCGAAGGAGTGCCCGTCGTGCGGCGGACCGCTGGTGCGCGAGGAGGGCGAGGCCCAGACGCGCTGCGTGAACCCGGACTGCCCGCAGAAGCGCCTGGCCCGGATCACGCACTTCGGCTCCCGCGGCGCCATGGACATCGAGGGCCTCGGCGAGCAGCAGGTGCAGCTGTTCCTCGAGCTCGGCCTCCTGCGCGACGTCGCCGACGTCTACTCGCTCGACTACGACCGCATCCTCGAACTGCCCCGCTACGGCGAGACGTCGGTGCGGAACCTCCGGAGCGCGATCGAGGCGTCGAAGCAGCGGCCGCTCGCCAACCTGCTCTTCGGCCTCAACATCGTGCACCTCGGCCAGGCGGGGGGAGAGGCGCTCGCCGAGGGGCTCGGCAGCCTGCAGGCGATCATGGACGCGTCGGTCGACGACATCGCCGCAGTCGACGGCGCGGGCCCGATCGTGGCGGCCTCGGTCCACGCGTTCTTCCAGGACCCGGCCAACCGGGAGCTGGTCGAGCGGCTCATCGCGGCGGGCGTCAACACCGAGGGGCCCGAGCGGTCGGTGCTCCCCCAGACGCTGGCCGGGCGCAGCATCGTGGTCACCGGCACGGTCCCGGGCTACAGCCGTGAGGACGCCGAGGCCGCGATCAAGGCCCGGGGCGGCAAGTCGCCGGGCAGCGTGTCCAAGAAGACGTTCGCCGTGGTCGTGGGCGAGGAGCCCGGTGCGTCCAAGGTGACCAAGGCGGAGTCGCTCGGCATCCCGATGGTGGAGGCCGACGGCTTCGAGGCGCTGCTGACGACCGGCGAGCTCCCCGGATGACCGCGGGGACGACGACCAAGGGGGACATGGGGTGAGCACCCGAGCGGTGATCTTCGACTTCGGCGGCGTGTTCATCGACTCGCCGTTCGACGCGCTCGTCGCGGCGGCCGAGCAGCGGGACCTGGACCCGCAGCACCTGCTCGACGTCGTGTTCGGCCCCTACGACCAGGACACGGACCACCCGTGGCACCGCCTCGAGCGGGGCGAGATCTCGGTCGTCGAGGCACGCGACGAGATCGTCGCCGCGTCGGTCGCCGACGGCGGCCCCGAGGTCGACCCGTTCGTGCTCCTGGCCGAGTTGTCGGGCAGCGAGATCCGCCACGACGTCGTCGACTACTGCCGCAGCCTGCGGGACGCCGGCCTCACGACCGGCCTCCTCACGAACAACGCCAAGGAGTTCGAGACGTTCTGGCGGCCGCTGCTCCCGCTCGACGAGCTGTTCGACGACGTCGTCGACTCCTCCGCGGTCGGGCTGCGCAAGCCCGACGCCCGCATCTACGAGCTGTCGCTGTCGCGGCTCGGCGTCGACGCGGCGGATGCCGTGTTCATCGACGACGCGGCCGGCAACGTCGAGGGCGCCCGGGCCGTGGGCATGCAGGCCGTGCTGATCGGCCCGCACCGCAGCGACGTGCCCGCCGCGCTCGCCCAGCTGCGCGACATCGTCGGCCGCTAGCGCCCTGCGGGGCCCGCCGAGCGGCCGGCTGCGTCAGGTGACGTCGAAGCACCAGTTGGTGGGCTTGGCTGTCCGCTCCCCGTCGACCGCCTCCCACACCATGGCGGTGACGCAGTTGCGGCCGCTGGGCAGCGCCGTGACCGGCCGGCCGTCGCCCGGCGTGAACTGCACCAGCCCCGTGCCGAGCTGCTTGACCAGGCCGTCGGCCGCGGTCTTGATCTCCTTGCCGTCCACGATCAGGTAGGCGTCGTAGCCGGCGGCGACGTCGATCCCGATCGTCGCCTGGCTCAGGATCTCGCTGCCCGACGCCGGCACCAGCCGGTCGACGTACTCGGGGAGCGTCTCCGAGGTGCGGTCGCCGCCGGTGCTGGCGACCATGACCGCGACGACGATGCCGGCCAGGGCGCCGACCACGAGCAGGGCCATGATCGTGTACGCCCAGCGGTCGGGGAGCTCCCGGCGGGTGCGCCGCGGCGCGGGTCCGTCGCCGGTCGAGAGGGCGAGCTGCTCGTCGGTCATCGTCCGTCCGTTCTACTCGGTCGTGCCCGTGCGCCCACAGCGGGGCTGAGGAGGCTCCCCGGGCCGGCGCGCGCCCGGCGGTACCATCCAGAGGTCGTGTCGACCTCCCACCTCAGCAGCGCGGAGATCGGGCGCGAGCTGGGCGGGCGGTACCGCCTGGTGGCGCCGATCGGGATCGGGACGTCGTCGCGCGTCTTCCTGGCGGTCGACACCCAGCTGCGCCGCCGGGTCGCGGTCAAGCTGCTCCACGCCGCGCTCGCCGCGGACGACGCGTTCCTCCGCCGGTTCCGGGCCGAGGCCCGCGCCGCCGGTGCGCTCAGCCACCCAAACATCGTGGCGGTCTACGACTGGGGCGAGGACGAGACCGACGAGGGCGTCGTCCCCTTCCTCGTGACCGAGTACCTGGGCGGGGGCAGCCTGCGCCGGATCCTCGACCGGGGTCGCCCGCTGAGCCCGAGCCAGGCGCTGATCGTCGGCCTCGACACGGCCCGGGCGCTCGGCCACGCCCACCGCCGTGGCCTGATCCACCGGGACGTGAAGCCCGGCAACCTGCTGTTCGACACCGGGGGCCGCCTGCGGCTGGCCGACTTCGGCCTCGCCCGCGCGCTGGCCGAGGCGGCATGGACCGAGCCCACCGGCACCATGCTCGGCACCGCCCGCTACGCATCGCCGGAGCAGGCGCAGGGGCGGCGGCTCGACGGCCGCTCCGACGTCTACAGCCTCGCCCTCGTGATGGTCGAGTGCGCGACCGGTCAGGTGCCCTTCGCCGCCGACACGACGACCGGCACCCTGGCGCTGCGGACGCAGTCGGACCTGCCCGTCCCTGACGAGCTGGGCGGTCTGCGCAGGACGATCGAGCGCGCCGGGCGGCTCGACCCCGAGGAGCGGCCCGACGCCGACGAGCTCGAGATCTCGTTGATGGCCGCGGCCGAGTCGATGCCCCGCCCGGACCCGCTGCCGCTCGTGGCGACGCTCGACGAGGCCGAGATCACGGCGGAGCTCCGGTTCGTCGAGGGGATCGGCGGGCTCGGCGCGGTGGCGGTGCTCAGCGACCACGACGACGACGTCGCCGAGACCGACGACGGCCCGGACGACGGCTCGGCCGCTGGCCCCGACGGCGCCTCGACCGACCCGACCGAACCGACCGACCCGACCGAACCGGCGGGCCCGAGGGGCGACGCCGACGCCGACCCCGCGGGGCCCGCCGGGACGGACGTGGCCTCGACGGCCCCGGCCGACGAGCCGATCGTGCTCGAGCGCACCCCGATCGTGGTCGCCGAGGAGCACCACCTGTTGGCCGCGTCGCGGCCGGCGTCGTTCGGGCGCGTCGAGCCGTTCGTGCCCGCGGCGGCGACCGAGGACCCGGACGGCGCGGGCACGTCGGCGGATCCCGTCGCTCCCACCGCAACGGCGCGGCGGCGCCGCTGGCCGAGGCGCCTCCTGCTGGCGCTCGCGGTGCTGGCGGCGCTCGGCGGTGTCGCGGCCTGGTGGTTCCTCATCCGCGTGCCCGTCCACGACGTGCCCGACCTGGTCGGCAAGGACGTCGGCGAGGTCCGTGCGGTCGCCCAGGACAACGGCTGGCGGCTCGACGACGACACGGTGGTGCGCGTCGACGACACGCGGCCCGGCCAGGTCGTCGAGCAGTCGCCCGGCGCCGGCACCGGCCTCGCCGAGGGCGAGACGCTCGCGGTCACCGTGTCGCTCGGTCCGTCGCTCGTCGGGGTGCCGGCCGTCGAGGGCCACCCCGAGGCGCAGGCCCGGTCCGAGATCGAGGCGGCCGGCCTGGTGGCCGGACCCGCGACCACCCGGAACGACGAGACCGTGCCCGCCGGTGCCGTGATCTCCGCCGGCCCTGCACCGGGCCAGGAGGCCCCCGCCGCGGACGGCACCGTGCCCAAGGGGACCGAGCTCGCGCTCGTCGTGTCGAGCGGTCCGGCGCCGCGGACCGTGCCCGACGGCCTGACCGGCATCGCCGTCGGCGACGCACGGGCCAAGCTCGCCGCGGTCCAGCTGTCGGCCGACGTGCAGGAGACCTTCGACGAGGCCGTGCCCGCGGGGATCGTCATCTCCGCCGGCACGCCGCCGGGCACGAGCGTGGGGCGCGACACCGCGGTCCCGCTGGTCGTGTCGAAGGGTCCGGCCCCGATCGTGGTCCCGGCGGTGACGGGCATGACCGGCACCGCTGCTGCCGCCGCGCTGCAGGCCGCCGGCTTCGGCGTCTCGGGCATCGAGGGCTCGCCGTCGGGCGTGGTGCTGGCGACTGACCCGCCCGCGGGCGAGACCCACCCCCGCGGATCGCCCGTGCGGATCTTCACCCGCAGTTGAAGCGGCCGCGAGCCCCGACGGCGGGCGGCTGCGTTCGAAGTGCTGCGGTCGCGTTGCGGTCGTGTGTCGCCAGGGGCCCCTCGGGGTCACATTCCTTGCCCGAGATCCACCACCTGCCGCGTCTGCGCGTTTACGTTGAGCGTCAACGCCGGATCCGTTGGGGTGGTCAGCCGTACGTGGTGTTCCCCAGCCGCCGCGAGTGGCGGCCACCCCAACCGATCCGGCGTTGCGCGTCCGACCACCGTCCGGACGGAGGACTAGGTTCGCCGGGCCATGTCTCCCCGCCGCACCGGACCACCAGCGGAGGGCGGAGGGTCCGGGGCCGACGGCGCTGACGGCACCCTCATCGGGCCCGACACCCACGACCCCATCACCGACGTCGCGGTCGAGGCCCCCGGGGTCGACGAGGAGCCGGTCGTCCCCTGGTCGATGCTGCTCCGGCGCCGCGAGACCGGCCCGGACGGATCCCGAGGGGAGCGGACCGGCAGCAGCAACGCGTGGCTCGTCACGTGGACGGTGCTCTTCGGCGCCTTCTGGGTCTCGAGCACGATCACGATCCTGGCGGTCAGCCGCCCGACGATCGCCGAGGACCTCGGCGCCTCGGTCGAGTCGCTCGTCTGGCTGATCTCGGGTCCGACGATCGCGGTCGCGCTGACCGGCACGACGGCGGGGAAGCTCGGCGACCTCCACGGCCACCGGCGCGTCTACCTGATCGGCATGGCGGGCGCGACCGTGTTCGTCGGGCTGACGGCCCTGGCCTGGTCCGGTCCGTCGCTGATCGCCTTCCGGGTGCTCGGTGCCACGATCGGCGCGGCGACCGGCCCCAGCTCGCTCGCGCTCATCAACCGGATGTTCACGCCCGAGCGACGGTCCCGGGCGCTCGGCTTCTGGTCGCTCGTCGTGGCCGGCGGTCCCGTGGTCGGCCTGGTCGTGGGCGGTCCGCTCGTCGAGGCGTTCGGGTGGCGGGTGATCTTCGCGGTGCAGGCCCCGCTGCTCGCCGCGGCGACCGTCGTGGCGTTCGTCGTGCTGCCCGACACCGGCCGACGTCGCGACGTGCACTTCGACATCCGCGGCCAGCTGTGCCTGACCCTCACGCTCGCCGGCCTGCTGGTCGGCATCGACCGGGCCGCGGCGTGGGGGATCGGGAACCCGTGGGTGCTGGCGTCCTTCTCGCTGGTGCCGATCGGCCTGGCTGCGTTCGTCCGGGTGGAGCGGACCACCGAGCACCCGCTCATCCCGCTGCACTGGTTCGCCCGGCGCAGCTTCGCGGTCCCGGTCGGCGTCTCGTTCTTCATGCAGTTCGGCTACATGGGCGGCTTCATCCTCACCCCGCTGCTCCTCGAGGAGGTGCGCGACCTCGACGCGGACGTCGTGGCGCTGATCATGGTGCCGCGCCCCCTCACGTTCGCCATCGCCGGACCGCTCGCCGGCTACCTCGTCGGCCGGGTGTCGACCCGCTCGACGATCGTCGCCGGCACCGCGTCGCTGACGCTGTCCATGGTGGTCTTCGCGCTCGTCGCCTCGGACCCGGGCACCGCCATCGTCGTCCTCGCCCTGACGCTGTCGGGCATCGGGGTCGGCGCGGCCCAGCCCGGCATCGCCGCGTCGGTGGCCAACTCGGTGGCCAACGCCGACCTGGGGATCGCGGGCGCGACGCAGCAGCTCGTGTCGCAGGTGGGCACGACGCTCGGCATGAACGTGCTCGAGGCGGTGGAGCTCGTGACCAGGGACGTCGAGGGGAGCGGCGGGTCCTACTCGGTGGCGTACGGCGTCGGCGCGGTGGTCACCGGGATCGGGCTCGCGCTGTCGTTCCTGATGCCGGGCGACCGGCGCGGCGCCAGCGGAGAGATGGCGCCGCCCTGACGCGCCGCGGCCCGCTCCCGGAGGAGCGGGCCGGCGGCGTCGGCGAGGTGGCGCGTGCCCTACTCGGTGATCTCCTGGATCGCAGCGGCGACCTTGGCCGCCGTGTCGTCCTGGGCGCCTCCGGGCTGCTGCATGGCCATGAGCTTGGTCATGTCGCCCTGGACCTTGACCTTGCCCGCCATGAACGCCTGCATCCCGGCCTGGGGGTTGCCGTCGACCAGGATCGCCTTGGCCGTCGCGTAGTCGAGCGTGACGGTGAGGTCGGGGTTCTCCAGGTGGCCGAGGTCCATCTCGATCTCGCCGCTGGAGGTGTCCATGTGGGCGTTGACGGTGCCGTCGCCGAAGGGCACCTCGGTGATGACCTGGTTCATGCGGACCGAGTGGGCGGGTGCCGCGGCGTCGGTGTCGAACTGCTCGCGGATGCGCTTGGCCTCCTCGATCCACTCCGGGGTCAGGAACTGGTACTTGGGCACGACGCCCCCCTTGTGTCGATTGATCTCCCCGCCGCTCCCGACGGACGGCGCGCAGCGTAGCGGCGCCGACCGGCCTGCGGCGGTGACGGACCTCAGCAACCGGGCATCGAGCGTCCGGTCGGTCCCCGGCGCGCCGGTACCTTCGGGGCCGTGAGCCAGCCGTTCGATCCCCAGCTGCCCCCGTCGGGCCCGCCGACGCCGCCGCCGTTCCCGCCGCCGGCGCCCCCGCCCGTGCCGCCGGCCGCCCCGCCCTCGTCCGCACCTGCGAGCCCGCCGCCGTACGGCGCGCCGCCCGCGGCCCCGCCGCCGTACACCTCGTCCGCGCCCGGTGGCGGCTGGGGAGGGTCGGCCACGACGCCCCCCGACGGGCCGTCACCCACCCCCGCCGGCCCCGGTGGCGGTGCCGGCCGCAGCACCAAGCTCGTCATCGGCCTGCTCGTCGTGGCGATCATCGCCGTGCTGACGGTCGGCGTCGTCGTGCTCGTGGGCGGCGGCGACGACGGAGGTGACGGCGACCAGGCCGGTCCCGAGCTCGCCCCCGACGAGGACCGGACGGTCCGGCCCGAGTCCCTCCCGGCCGCGGCGTCCCGGATCGAGGTCCAGGGCGCGTCCGAGGGCCCCTACGGCGAGGACATGCGCGCCGCCATCGCCGACGTCGACGGGTACTGGAAGCGGGAGTTCGAGCCCACCTTCGGGATCCCGTACGAGACCGTGTCCGGCGGCTTCTTCGCCGTCACCGAGGACGACCGCCAGATCCCCTGCACCGAGTCGGCGAGCGACGTCGAGGGCAACGCCTTCTACTGCCGAGCGAGGACGTCGTGGCCTGGGACGCCGACGACCTGATCCCGCACATGGTCGAGAGCTACGGGCCGCTCGGGCTCGGGCTCGTCATCGCCCACGAATGGGGCCACGCGGTGCAGGCCCGCGCCGGCGAGACCGAGGAGACGCCGGTGCTCGTGCTCGAGCAGCAGGCCGACTGCTACGCGGGGGCGTGGGTCGCCGACGTCGAGGAGGGCGGCGACGACCGCTACTTCGTGGTCGACGACCGCACCCTCGACCTCGCGCTCGCCGGCTTCCTCGAGCTGCGCGACACCCCGGGCACCACCCGCGCCGATGCCGGTGCGCACGGCACCGCGTTCGACCGCATGCGGGCGTTCCAGGAGGGCGTCGACGGGGGCGCGACGGTGTGCGGCTACACGGCCGAGGACCTGTCGCCGCGGCTCGTCGACCTGCCGTTCACCGATCAGGCCGACTTCGACTCGGGCGGCAACCTGGCCCTGGACGACGCGTTCGACCTCACGGTCGCTGACCTCGAGGACTTCTGGACGAACGCCTGGCCGTCGGTCGGAGGCGAGGGGACCTTCGAGCTGCCCGAGGTCAAGGTGTTCGCCGAGGCCCAGCGGCCCGACTGCGACGAACCGGTCGGGCTGTCCGACGAGGTCTTCTACTGCCCGGACGACAACCGCCTCGCCGTGCAGGACGACGGCCTCGTGGCCGAGCTCCACGAGCGGATCGGTGACTACGCCCTCAGCCAGGTGATCGGTTCGGGGTACTCCCTGGCCGCGATGCACCAGCTCGGCGTGCTCGAGGGCACGTCCGCGGCGACGACCCGGACCGCGGACTGCCTGGCCGGCGTGTGGTCCGCCTCGGTGTTCTCGCAGAACCGTGAGACGGCGCAGCTGCGGCTCTCGCCCGGTGACCTCGACGAGGCGGTATCGGCGCTGCTCGCCACCGCGGACCACCAGAAGGGATCGCGGACCGGCAGCGGCGCCTCCCGCGTCGAGGCGTATCGTGACGGGTTCATGGAGGGGGCGGACGCCTGCCTGGGCTGAGCGGCCCCGACGGCCCGCCCCGGACCGGCGCCGAGCGCCGACGCGACCACCTGGAGCAGCACATGGCCGACCAGCATCCGATCCTGCCCGGGGCGGAGCCCCTCAGCGTCGCCGGCGGCCCCGTGGGCGTGCTCGTGCTGCACGGCTTCACCGGCAACCCGAGCTCGATGAGGGGTCTCGCCGAGGCGTTCGCCGCGGCCGGCCACACCGTCGAGATGCCGAGGCTCCCCGGTCACGGCACGCACATCGACGACATGCTCGCCACGTCGTGGGCCGACTGGTCCGCCCACGCCGAGGAGGTGCTGATCGACCTCGAGTCGCGCACCGAGCAGGTCGTCGTCGCGGGCCTGTCGATGGGCGGCTCGCTCACCGCGTGGCTGGCCACCCGCCACCCCGAGCTGTCGGGGATCATCTGCATCAACCCGGCGATCGCGCCGCGCGACGACATGCTGGCGATCGTGTCCGAGATGGTGGCCGCCGGCGAGACCGTGATGGACGGCATCGGCTCCGACGTGGCCGACCCCGACGTCGAGGAGTCCGCGTACCCCCAGACGCCGCTCGCGCCGCTGGTGTCGATGTTCGAGGTCGCGAACGAGATCGTGCCCGACCTCGCCAAGATCGAGTGCCCGCTGCTGCTGTTCACCAGCCCCGAGGACCACGTGGTGCCCGCCACCGACAGCGACGTCCTGGCCGAGGCGGTGTCGGGACCCGTGGAGCGGGTGCGCTGCGATCGCAGCTACCACGTCGCGACCGTCGACTTCGACAAGGACCTGATCATCGAGCGGTCCCTCGAGTTCGTCGACCGCGTCACGGGCTGAGCGCCCGGACCGGGCACGGACGCGGGACGGCCCGCCGGATGACCGGCGGGCCGTCGTTCGGTCAGGTTGTCGTGCACCCCGTGGGGTGCCGGGTCCGTCAGGCCTGGGCGACCCGACGGCGAGCGGCCAGGATCGCACCACCGGCGACCACGGCGACTCCGCCGACGGCGGAGAGGAGGACCACGTCGCTGCCGGTGAAGGCGAGGGAGTTGGCCTCGGCGGAACCCGAGGAACCGGTCGACGCAGAAGCGGCGGCGGGAAGCTCGGCGGTACGGGACTCGGTGTTGGAGAGCACGTACGCGTCGGACGAGTCATCCTGCGCGCTGGCCACACCGGCCAGAGCGAAGAGGGACCCAGCGACGAATGCGAAACCCACCAGCAGGTATCGAAGACTGTTGCGCATGTCAGGAAGGTAGCACCCGACTTCGCGGGGTTGGAGCATGAAGAAGTACCCAATCGCGGAGGCAAGTTACGCAATTGCGATTTCGACCACGAGGGGTCGTCCGACGGTCGCGGAGGGCGCGAATTCAGGTCCCGTCGAGGTCGACGGAGCGGGGTTTCCGGTCCTTCCACGAGTCCCCGTCCGCGGTCCACACGACCGGTGGGACCCGCGCCGACGGCAGCACGACGACCTCGTCGGTCGCGTCCGGCAGGTCGAACTGGAACGTGATCGTCGTCGACTGGCCTCGGCGCAGGTCGATCCTCGTCGCGAGCAGGCGTGAGGTCGGACCGTCCTCTCCGGAGAGGAAGAGGTCGGCGCCCTCGGTCGCCGGCGCGGTGGCGCTCTTCGGCACCGTGAGCGCCAGCACGCCGACGTACTGGCCCGGTTCCACGTCGAGGCCCGGGTAGGGCCCGCCCACGTAGCGCGGCAGGTTCTCCGGCGCCGCGTTGGTGGCGGTGACCGCGACCGAGACGCGGCGGTGGTCGCCCTCGGTCGTCCAGCGCATGTCGGCGGCGACCTGGAGGAACTGGTCGAGCTTGTTGCCGCCGCGGTTCAGGATCGACAGCAGCAGCCCGTTGCCGGGCAGGGCGCCGCTGGCGTCGAGCGCCTCCCACCCCGCCTGCTCGACCGGGTCGCTCGACCAGATGAGCAGGTGCCGACCCCGGCCGGCCGACTGCACGGCCTGGAGGAGCTGACCCGGCTCGTAGCCCCGCTCGTTCAGCGCCGCGAACACGGCCTGGCCCACGGTGGAGAGCCGGTCGCGCCGCTCGTCGACGGAGCCCGACCCGAGGTACTGCTGCAGCAGCAGGCTGGTCAGCACGTTGTCCGCGCTGATCGAGGTGACCGTGCCGTCCGCCTCGGTGATCTCGACCGGGCCGACGAGCTCCAGCATGCGCTGCAGGCCCACGACGTCCATCGCGATCACGCCGTCGACCGGCGCGTGGCCCGAGGCCGCCCACATGTCGGCCGCCATGCGGGCGCTCTCGCCGAAGCGGGGCGTGGCGTTGATGTTGCGCCACTCCCGGTCGGGCTGGAGCCAGCTCCACAGCGCCTGCACGTCGGGGTCGACCGTCGTGCCGGGCGCGTCGAGCACCATCTGCGCCGTCGGCTGCAGCTCCGTCATGGCGAACCGTCCGGCGTCGACGTGCAGCTCGCCCGCCTGCAGGTACATGCCGGAGCCGGCGCGCATCTCGGCGTTGTTGGCCGCCAGCACCAGGTAGTTGCTCGGCCCCTTGATGAACTGGTTGACGCCGGTGACGCCGGTCAGGGCCCGGTCGACCGTGCCGTTCAAGCGGTCCGACTCCTCGGCGAAGCGGTCGTAGGCCTCGGCCAGCGGCCCGATCAGTCCCTTCTTCGGACCGAGGTCGGGGTCGGCGATGGCATCGGCGAGCTCGGTGAGCACCACCTGCGTGCGGTCGCCGGCGGCGAGGCGGGCCTCGGGCGTGCTCGTGTCCATCGCGGCCACGTCGCTGAGCGAGCGGAAGGCGGTGAGCGAGGCCTCGGTGCTCGACGCCGCCGACCCGCTGAGCGCGGACACCGAGCGGATCTGGCGTCCCAGCACCGGCACGACCTTCAGCGGCGCGACGAGCGGCGAGTCGGCGGCGTCGCTCGCCGAGCGGAAGGCGTCGGCGGCCGTCGCGAGCTCGGCCTGCACCTCCTGCGCCTCGGGGTCGTCGGGGGTGCCGACCGAGTCGACGAAGGAGCCGAGGTCGCCCGTCGACAGGTCGCTCACCCGCTGCAGGGCGTCGACGCCGCGCTGGGCGTCGGCCGCCGCGGTCACGAGTCGGAAGGCCACGAACCCCAGCCAGAGCACGAGCAGGACCGCCACGACGCCGAGGACCGTCGGCCACCGCCGCCGGCGGCGCGCCCGGCGGACCGGCGCAGGGGCGGCGTCGTCGGGCCCGGCCGGGTCGTCGACCGGCGGGCTCGCTCCGTCGTCGGCGTGGTCGGCGTCGTCCGCGGGGTCCGCGGCGTCGTCGGGGGTCTCCGGCACGAGGACCCACCCTATCGACGCCCGTTCGGGGATCCGCCCGCGGGAACGGGCTTCGGGCGGCCCCGGATCGGGTCACTAGTGTCGAGCCCGATGGAGTCACGCATCAACACCGATGACGTCGCCAAGGTGGCCCGACTGGCCCGCCTCCGGCTGACCGACGACGAGCTCGACCGCTTCACGCACCAGCTCTCCGACATCCTCGACCACGCCGCGGACATGGAGGCGCTCGACCTCGACGACGTCGAGCCGATGGCGCGCCCGGTCCCGCTCGCCAACGTGCTGCGCGCCGACGAGCCCGGCCCGGCCCTCGACCGTGACGTCGTGCTCGGCAGCGCCCCCGCGGCCGAGGACGGGCAGTTCCGGGTGCCGCCGGTGCTGGGGGAGGCGCCGTGACCGCCGCATCCGGCCCACTGCGGTCCGCGTCCGACATCGCCGCCGGCGTGCGGACCGGCGAGCTGAGCGCCCTCGAGGTGCTCGACGACCACCTCGCCCGCATCGCGCTCCGCGAGTCGGAGATCCACGCGTTCAACCACCTGACCGAGGAGGCGGCCCGCGCTGCCGCCGCCGACATCGACCGCCGGGTCGCCGCAGGTGAGGACCCGGGTCCGCTCGCCGGCGTCCCGGTCGCCATCAAGGACAACCTCTGCACCTCCGGCGTCCCGACGACGTGCTCGTCGAAGATCCTCGAGGGCTGGCTGCCGCCCTACGACGCGACGGTCGTCACCCGTCTCGCCGCCGCCGGCGCGGTGGCGGTCGGCAAGACCAACCTCGATGAGTTCGCGATGGGCTCCTCGACGGAGAACTCGGCGTTCGGCCCGACCCGCAACCCGCACGACACCACCCGCGTGCCCGGCGGATCCTCCGGCGGGTCCGCCGCCGCCGTGGCTGCGGGCTTCGCCCCGCTGGCGCTCGGCTCCGACACGGGCGGCTCGATCCGCCAGCCCGCGTCGCTGTGCGGCGTCGTCGGCGTGAAGCCCACGTACGGCACCGTCTCCCGGCTGGGCCTGGTGGCGTTCGGCTCGTCGCTCGACCAGGTCGGGCCGTTCTCGACGACGGTCGCCGACGCCGCACTGGCGCTCGAGGTCATGGGCGGCCACGACCCCGGCGACTCGACGTCGCTGCCGCAGCCCTTCCCGTCGGTGTCGGACCACCTCGACGACGGCGTCGACGGGCTCCGCGTCGGCATCGTGACCGAGATGATGGGCGAGGGCATCGCCCCCGACGTCGCCGCCCGGGTCCGGGCCGCCGCCGACGCGCTGGCCGCCGCGGGGGCGGAGGTCGACGAGGTGTCGGTCCCGGCCGTGGCCTTCGGCCTGTCGGCCTACTACCTGGTGGCGCCGGCCGAGGCGAGCTCCAACCTCGCCCGCTACGACGGCGTCCGCTACGGGCTGCGCATCGAGGCGGCGACCACCGGCGAGATGATGGAGCTGACCCGGACCGCCGGCTTCGGCGACGAGGTGAAGCGCCGCATCATGCTCGGCACCTACGCCCTGTCGGCCGGCTACTACGAGGCCTTCTACGGCAAGGCGCTCAAGGTGCGCACGTTGATCCGGCGCGACTTCGACGCCGCCTACGAGCGCTTCGACGTCCTGCTGTCGCCGACGTCGCCGACGACCGCGTTCCCGTTCGGCGACAAGACGGCGGACCCGCTGCAGATGTACCTGAACGACATCTGCACGATCCCCACCAACCTGGCCGGCCACCCCGCCATGTCGGTGCCGTTCGGCGCCGGCGACGACGGCCTGCCCGTCGGCGTGCAGGTGCTGGCGCCGGCGCTCGGCGAGGTGGCGATGTTCCGGACCGCGGCAGCACTCGAGGCAGCGGCGGTCCCGGTGGCGGCGACGACCGAGGGGAGCGCCTCATGAGCGGCTTCGACCACGACACCTGGGAGATCGTGATCGGGCTCGAGGTCCACACGGAGCTCGCGACCCGCACCAAGCTCTTCTCGTCGGCCGTCAACCACTTCGGCGGCGAGCCCAACACTCACATCGACCCGCTGACGCTGGGGCTCCCCGGGTCGCTCCCGGTGCTCAACGAGCAGGCGGTCGAGCTGGCGATCCGGGTCGGACTCGCCCTGAACTGCACGGTCCAGCGGTCGGTCTTCGCCCGGAAGAACTACTTCTACCCGGACCAGCCGAAGAACTACCAGATCTCCCAGTACGAGCTGCCGATCAACGCCGACGGCTGGCTGGAGCTGCCGTCGGGCAAGCGGGTCGGCATCGAGCGCGCCCACCTCGAGGAGGACACGGGCAAGTCGACCCACATCGGCGGGGGCGGCCGCATCCACGACGCCCAGTACTCGCTCGTCGACCTCAACCGGGCCGGCGTGCCGCTGCTCGAGATCGTGGGGCGGCCCGACCTGCGCTCCGCCGAGGACGCCAAGGCCTACGTCGCGGAGCTCCGCTCCATCCTCGTCGCCGTCGGCGCCTCCGACGGGAAGATGGAGGAGGGGTCGCTGCGGGTCGACTGCAACGTGTCGGTCCGTCGCCGCGGCGAGACCGAGTTCGGCACGCGCTGCGAGATCAAGAACATCAACTCGCTCCGGTCGATGGGTCGCGCCATCGAGTACGAGGCGGCCCGGCAGGCCGACCTGATCACGTCGGGCGAGGGCGTGGTCCAGCAGACCCGCCACTGGAACGACACCGAGGGGCGGACCACGTTGCTGCGGTCCAAGGAGGACGCGGACGACTACCGCTACTTCCCCGATCCCGACCTCGTCGAGATCGACCCGGGCGACGAGTGGGTCGAGCGGGTGCGGGCCGAGCTGCCGATGCTGCCGTCGGAGCGCCGCCACCGGCTCGCCGAGGTCTCCGGGTCCGAGCTCGAGCAGACCGCGCTGATCGTCGAGCGGGGGCTCGACGAGCTCTGCCTCGCGACCATCGAGCTGGGCGCGGATCCCGTCCGCGTGCTCACCCACGCCGAGCACAACATGGCCGACGAGCGGTCGCTCGACGTCACCCCGTCGGCGTTCGCCGACCTCGTCGGGATGGAGGTGGACGGCAAGCTCACCGCCACCCAGACCAAGCAGGTGCTGGCCGAGATGATCGAGACGGGCGACGCCCCGGCCGACATCGCGAAGCGCAACGGCTTCGAGGCGATGGACACCGGGGCGCTGGAGTCGGTCGTCGACGAGCTGATCGCCTCGCACCCCGACGAGTGGCAGCGCTTCCGCGACGGCGACGGCAAGGTCACCGGCTTCTTCGTCGGCCAGGTGATGAAGGCCACGCAGGGCAAGGCCGACGGCAAGGCCGTCACCGCCCTCCTCAACTCGCGCAAGGGCTGACCCCTCCCGCGCTGCGCCGCGGTCCGCTGCGGCTGCCGGCTGCCCGCTTTGTTCGTCGTCCTCGACGCTCCGACGTCGAAAACGTGGAACAAAGCGGTCGGGGTCAGGCAAAGCGGTCGGGGTCGGGGTGGCGGGTCCCTACGATCGGCGCCCGTGCCGTCGCTCGCCGCCCTCGTCCTGGTCGCCGGCGCGCTGTTCGTCGGGTCCCTGCTCAACGCGCTGGTCGGGTTCGGTTTCGCGCTGACGACCGTGCCGCTGATGGCGCTGGCGGTGGGGCCCCGCGAGGCGGTCGTGCTGTCGGCGATCCTCGGCCTGCTGTCGAACGGCGGTGTGTCGATCCGGCACCGGGCCGACGTCGACCGGCCGATCCTGGGCCGCCTGTTCGTCGGCGGGCTGATCGGGATGCCGGCGGGGCTGGCCCTGCTGCTGGTGCTTCCCGAGCGCTGGATCGGCGTCGGCATCGGCGTGGTCGTGCTGGCCGCGGTGGCGGTCCTGGCGTTCGGCCCGGAGCCGTCGAGGGTGCCGGGCTGGGCCGACGTCGTGGCCGGCGTGGGCACCGGCCTGCTCAACACGTCGGTCGGCGTCAGCGGACCACCGGTGGTGACCGCGCTCCACGGCCACCGGCTCCCCAAGGCCACGTTCCGGGCGACGGCCTCCGCGCTGTTCGGCGCCAACGGCGTGGTGGCGATCGTCCTGTTCGCGGTGAGCGGGCAGGTGACCGGGACCGTCCTGGCGACCGCAGCCCTGACCGTGGTGGCGTGGCCGGTCGGCTGGTGGGTGGGGGACCGGCTGCACCACCGGTTCCCCGAGGAGCGGTTCCGCACGCTGGTGCTGTGGCTGCTGGCCGCCACCGCGGTCGTCTCCCTCCTCGGCGCCCTCCGATCCTGACCGGCTTTGTCACGGCTGGCGGCCCCGAACGGGGCCGCCAGCCGTGACAAAGCAGCGATCGGTGCAACCTTTCGGGGCGCTCGAGCGTCTGTGAGGTGTGGGAGGAAGCGTGGATGGGGTGGCCGTGACCGGGTCGCAGGAGCGACTCGACGCGCTGTTCCGCGACCGGTACGCGCCGCTCGTGCGCCTGGCGACGCTGCTGGCGGGTTCCCGCGCGGTCGCCGAGGAGGTCGTGATGGACGCGTTCGAGCAGCTCGCACCGCGCCTCGACGAGGTGGCCGAACCGGCGGCGTACCTGCGCACGTCGGTGGTGAACGGCGTGCGGTCGTCGCACCGCCGGGCTGCGACGGCCGAACGCTTCCGCCGCCCGGTCGACGCCGCGGTCCCCGCCCCCGACCTGGACGAGATGTGGGACCGGCTCCACGCGCTGCGCCCCGAGGTCCGGGCCTGCGTCGTGCTCCGCTACTACGAGGACCTGCCGCTCGACGCGATCGCCGACGCGCTGGACCTGCCGCTCGGCACCGTGAAGTCGCATCTGCACCGAGGGCTGTCCAGCCTGCGCGACCTGCTGGCGGAGGAGGGGTCGTGACCGACGTGGAGCTCACCGACCGCGAGGAGCAGCGCCTGCGCGAGCTGCTGCGACAGGCCGCTGCCGAGGTCCCCGCCGCCCTCCCGGCGGAGCGACCGTTCGTCGCCGCGGTCGTGTCGCTCGATCCGCACCGTCGACGCCGTTGGTGGCTTCCCGCGATCGGGGTGGCGGTGGTCGCGGCGCTGGCGTTCGTCGGGCTACGCCTCACCTCGGACGACGGCGAGGTCGTCGCCACCCCCGACTCGGGCCCGATCGAGCTCCGGGGCGACGGCATCTGGCGCCTTCCACCGGACGACGGGCGGTTCCGCGTCGACGACGTATCGCAGGTGGGAGGCGAGTCGGGGTCCTGGACGGCGGTCGACGATCCGGACGATCCGACCCGGTGGATGACCGTGCTGGCACCTGGGCTCCCGATCCTGGCGCCCGTGTTCCCGGTGCTCGACGCGCAGGTGCTTTCAGACGGCGCGGTTGCCCGCCGGTATGGACCGCCGCCCGGAGCGATCACGGAGACCGTCTGGGTCGTGCTCACCGGTCCCGACGTCGCCACGCCGGGGCAGGTCGACTCGCCCTCGTACCAGGTGACGGTTGCGTACGACGGCGTCGATGATGTCGAGGCCGATGCGGTCATCGCCCGCCTGGCCTCGTCGCTCGCGGCATCGTCCGAGCCAAACCCGATGGCGGTGATCGCCAGGCTCGAACCGCCGGCCGGGCTTCGCATGGTCGAGCCGTCGGCCGGAGCGGCCACGTCGTCGTCGATCCGCGGCGTCGGTCTGACCGTTCGAATGGGAGATGCCGCCGACCCGACGAGCCCCACCGTGGGCGTCAGCATCGTGAGCGACCGCACCCCTCCGATGGTGGCTGCGCTGCAGCGCAGGTCGACGGCCGACACGCAGCTCTTCTTCGACCGCAGCGGGGTGCAGCGCGTGGTGCCCCGTCCGGAACTGGGGGGAGGTGCGTTCTCGATCGAGGGGAGCGAGATGATCGGGTTGTACCTCTTCGATTACGGCGTGGTGATCAGCCTCATCGACCGGGTGGAGCCGGCGAACGGCCCGCGCCCGCAACTCGCGACGATGGACGAGCTCGTCGACGTGGCGCGGTCGCTGCGGGCGATGTCGGAGGACGAGTTCCGCCGGGAGCTCGAGCGCAGGGGGATCGAC
Organism: Dermatobacter hominis; assembly: GCF_020715685.1. Lineage (GTDB taxonomy): Bacteria > Actinomycetota > Acidimicrobiia > Acidimicrobiales > Microtrichaceae > Dermatobacter > Dermatobacter hominis. The sequence continues at coordinate 1,321,989 of NZ_CP085840.1, read as the reverse complement.
GGCATCGACGACTCGAACGGCCCGACGACGACCACGACGGCACCGACGACCGCGACGACCATCCCACCGCTCGACCCGACCGTGACGGCGACCTTCCTGGACTGCGTCGAGCAGCGCTCCACGGAGCGGCCCGAGCTGCGCGGCTCCACCCTGCAGGAGGCGGCGGCGACCGTCCAGGCCGGGGGCGGGACCGTGAGGGAGGTCGAGCGCGACGGCCAGCCGGCGATGGTCACGGCGGACCTCGTCCCGGGTCGTGTCGACGTCGCCGTCGTCGGTGACCGGGTCGTCCTCGCCTGCGAGGAGGGCCTCTGAGCTCATCCTGTCCGGCTTTGTCACGGCTGGCGGCCCCGCACGGGGCCGCCAGCCGTGACAGAGCGGTCATGGCGGGGCGGTCATGGCGGGGCGGTGAACGGGTCGCGAGTTCCGGTGGCGGGTCCGCTCCCGTACCATCGACCGCCGTGGGGACTCGGCGAGCGGGCAACCGAGCGGTGCGGCGGTCGGGCGCGTGGCGCGCCGCGGCCGGTGCCGTCGTGGCGATGGTCGTCCTGGTGCCCCTGGCGGCGGCGTGCAGCCAGGAGAGCGCCACCGAGGAGGCCCAGGACGACCCCTCCGACCAGACGACCCCCGGCCCTGCGCCGACCGCCCCTCCGGTCGCCGACGGCCAGACGTCGGCCGGCACCAGCGGCGACGTCGACGTCAACGAGCTCATCCGGCGCATCGACGACCTCAACAACGAGACGGACCTCTGCACGCTGCTGACCGGCCAGGCCCTGCGTGACGTCACCCAGAGCAACGTCAACCTCACCAGTCTCCTGACCAACCCGTCGGGGTTCACCCAGCTGTTCGCCTCGCTCGACCGGCTGTTCGCCCACCTCGTGCAGATCGGCCCGCCGGAGCTCGGCGGACCGCTGCAGACCATGCAGGGCGTGTGGGGGAGCATGTCGAAGGTCGACCCCCGGGCCGTCGACGCCGAGAGCCGTGCGAGTGCGCTGATCTCGGACCCGAACGTCCAGTCGGCGCAGACCGCGATCGGCCAGTACGTGCAGACGTCCTGCACCAGCACCGGCTGATCCGTCGCCGACGGCTCGGGCCCGAGCGACCGTCCGGTGCGGTCGGGCTGAAACCCCCGGCCCCGCCCTCGTGCCCGCCCCTACTGTCGGCGCGATGGGATCCGAACCGGCGGCCGCCCCCGAGATCTGCACCCTCCGCTCGCTCGCCGACGGCCCGAGGGACCCGCACGAGCGCTTCTGCACCGTCGACGGCCTCGCCTTCGGCCTGTCGAACTCGCGGGCCTACGTCGAGGCCAAGCGCCACATCATGGAGACCGACCGGTTCGTGCTGGCGGTGGTCGACGGGGTGGACGCCGGTGCGTCCGGCAACTTCCCGTTCCAGCTGACGCTGCCCGGCGGCGCCCACGTCCGGGTCGCCGGTGTCGGCGACGTCGGCGTGCTCACGTCGCACCGCCGGCGGGGGATCCTCCGCTCGATGGTCGACTGGCTGCTCGAGGACGCGGCCGCCCGCGGCGAGGTCGCCTCGTTGCTCACCGCCAGCCAGGCGACGATCTACGGGCGGTTCGGCTACGGCATGGCGGTCCCGATGCGGACCGTCGAGATCCCGGTGACGGCGGCCCGCCTCCGTGACGACGCGCCCCGGGTCGACGGCACGCTGCTGCTGCACGACGTCGCGGTCGACCGCGACGAGCTGCTCGACCTGCTGCCGGCGATCCACGACCGCTGCGCCGCCAGCGGAACCCTGTCGCGCAGCGACGAGTGGTGGGGCGTGGTGCTCGGCGATGCGGAGACCTACGTCGGCGGCCATCCCAGCCAGCGGGCGCTGGTGCACCACGCCGTCGACGGCACGCCAGACGGCTACGCCCTCTACCGCCACGACGAGCGGTGGGGCGTGCACGGATCGGACAGCGCGCTCGAGGTGCGCGAGGTCGTGGGCATGACGCCGGCCGTGGAGCTCGCGCTCTGGACGGCGTTGCTCGAGGTCGACCTCGTCACCACGGTGCGCGCCCCGCTGCCCGCGCACCACCTGCTCGACGACGTGCTCGTCGATCAGCGTGCCCTCCGCTGCACGTCGCTGCGGGACCACATCTGGCTGCGTCCGATCGACGTCGCCGCGCTGCTCGGCGCCCGCACCTATGCGGCCGACGGCGTGCTCACGCTGTCGATCGACGACGCGGTCCGGCCGGGCAGCGGCGGGACGTTCCGCCTGCAGGTCGACGGCGGTTCGGCGTCGTGCGAGCGCGTCAGCCCGGCGCCGCTGGGCCCGAGCGGGGCGGACCTGTCGATGTCGGTGGCGGACCTGGGTGCGCGCGTCCTCGGCGCCGGCTCGTTCCGTGCGGTGGCCCGGGCCGGCCGGATCCAGGGCGACGCCGATGCGCTGGCGCAGGCCGACGCCATGTTCGACGCCGACCCGCCGCCCTGGACCGACACGAAGTTCTGATCCGTCCCCCTCCTCCCGTTCTGTTCCCGAGTTCTGGGGTGTTCGCCCCAGATCTCGGGAACAGAACGGCGGGGGCGGGGGGCGTCAGGCGACGGCGCCGGTCCGGTGCCACGCGCTGGTCCGGAACCGGGCGCCGAGGAACACCACCCGCGACGCCATGAAGACAATCAGCGCCAGCCACACGCCCCACAGCCCGGTGCCGGCCCACGACAGCGTCGCTCCGGCCAGCACGAGCACCGACAGCGACCCGACCATCGCCGCGGCGAGGAAGCGCTGGTCGCCCGCGCCCACCAGCACGCCGTCGAGCGACGAGGCCAGCCCGTTGAGCGGCTGGGCGACGCCGACCCACACGAGCGACGTGGTGACGAGCGCCACGACGGCCGGGTCGTCGGTGAACAGCCCGGCGATGCCGTTCCGCGCCACGACGGTCGCGAGCCCGAGCACGAGCCCGCACGCCGCGCTCCACGCCAGCACCCGGCTTGCGGTGCGGCGGGCGAGGACCTCGTCGCCCGCGCCGAGGGCCATGCCGACCAGGCTCTGGGCCGCCGCCTCGAGCCCGTCGAGCAGGAACGTCAGGAATACCCACCACTGAAGGGCGACCTGGTACGCCGACAGGGCCTCGGCGCCGCGGCGGCCGGCCTGGGCGGTCATCGCGAGGAAGGCGGCCCGGAGGGCGACCGTCCGAACGAACAGGTCGCGCCCGATGCGCAGGTGGTGGCCCAGTGCGGCGCGGTCGGGTCGACGGCGCTCGAGCCCGGCGCCGTAGCGGCGCACGACGACGAACAGGTAGGTCGCTGCGGCACCCCACTGGACGAGCACGGTCCCGGCGGCGGACCCGGCCAGGCCCCACCCGAGGCCGAGGACGAGCGGGATCTCGATCGCCAGGTTCACGAGGTTGGCGACGACGGTGACGACCAGCGGCGTGCGGGCGTCGACGTGGCCCCGCAGCGCGCCGGTGCCGGCCATCGTCACGCAGACGGCGGGGACGCCGAGGAGGCTGATGTACAGGTAGGTGCGGGCGCCCTCGGCGACCGAGGCGTCGGGGCTCAGCCACGACGTGAGCGGCACGCCGAGGACGGCGAGCAGCGCTGCGGCGGCCAGGCCGCACGCGAGGCCCAGCCACATCCCCTGCACCGACTGCTCGGCCGCCTGCTCGGCGTGGCCCGCGCCGCGCAGGCGGGCGACGGTGGCCGCGGTCCCGAACGTGAGGAAGATCAGGACGCCGGTCGACGTGAGGAGGATCGTCGACGCGACGGCGAGCGAGGCGAGCGCGTCGCCGCCGATGCGGCCGACGACCGCCGTGTCGACGAGCAGGTAGAGCGGCTCGGCCGTCAGCGTGAGGAACGCCGGGCCGGCGAGGCGCCAGATCGAGCGGTCGAGCTCGCGCCCGTTCATCGCGGGCTCACGCCGCCCCTCCGTTCTGTGATGCTCGATACGTCGATCCGGACGTATGGAGCATCACAGAAGCGGTGGAGCTCACACGGGGATCCACACGAGGGTGACCATCTCGACGGTGACGTCGGTGCGCGACAGCGTGATCTGCGCCTCCTGCACCTCGTCGGCCACTGCCCGCCACTCGTCGTCGATCGCCACCAGCTGCTCGGCGAGCTCCTGCTCGAGCGCGGCGACGTCGTCGGCCTTGTCGGCGACGGCCGCGGCCGCGTCGTCGGCGCGCTGGCGCGCCTTGCCGACCCGCTCCCGGCCGGCCATCGCGGTGCGCGCGGCGGTGGCCAGGCCACGCGTCCGGCTCCGACCCCCGAGCAGGCCGCCGAGGAGCGAGCCGGCCACGTCGGTCAGCTCGGTCGACCCGGCCGCGTCCGCGGCCTCGGCGGCCGAGTCCGCCCGGCGCCGCGCGGTCTCGACGGCGGCCCGGGACCGCTCGATCCGCGCCGTCAGCTTCTCCCGCACCTTCGCCGCCTCGGCGTCGGCGGCGGCCTGGGCCGCCTCGTCGCAGCGCGCCGCGAACTCCTCGGCGGTCTCGCCGACCCGGCCCCACAGCTTGAGCGTCCGGTTCACCGGGACGGTGAGGACCTGCTCCCGGACGAGCAGGTCCTTCAGGCGCTTGGACAGGTCGGTGTAGAAGGACTTCGTGCCGATCCGTGCCGGGGTCGGGAGGTAGGTGGCGGCGGCCGGCGCGTCGGGGCGGAGGTCACGGTCGTCGTGGTCGACGACGGTGGCGGTCGCGGGGTCGACCACGTCGCCGAGCGGCGCGAGCACGGCCTCCCACTCCTGCACCTCGCGGACGCCGGCCTTGGCGTCGTCGAACAGGAGCGACACCCGCAGGGCGATCCCGGCCTGCAGCGCCGTGCTGGTGGGCACGGCACCGACGGCGGCCGCCCACGGCGCCGCCGGATCGAGGTACCGGACGGGGACGCCGTCGGCGACCTCGGGCATGACCGGGGAGGCGTCGCCCGCGGCGGTGCCCGGCCCGTCGACGCCGGGCGGCGTGGTCGCGGCGACCGGCGCGTCGACCCCGGGTGCGGGTGCCGGCGCCGCGGCGGGGACCGCGCCCGCGGCGGCCGACCCGGGTGCAGGAGCCGCCGTCGCCGCGGCCGCCGTCGCCGGGGGCACCTCCTCGCGCCCGGGGAGCTGGGCGAGCTGCGAGCCGGTCACCGGCCCCCGCAGGTACGACATCGCCCAGCGCGACCCGAACCGGACCGGCACGTCGGACCCGGTGCGGTGCCAGAGGAACTGCCGCTTGTCGAGCGCCGTGATCGAGGCGTCGAGCGCCGCCACGTCGACGCCGCCGGCGGCCGGGGCCATGCCCTCGAGCAACCGGGCCTTGTCGCGCTCGGTCTGCAGCCGGCCCACCATCCACGTGCCGGCGTTCGACATCGCCTTGTAGTCGAGGTCGACCGGGTTCTGGGTGGCGAGCACCATGCCGACGCCGAAGGCCCGGGCCTGCTTGAGGATCGTCAGGATCGGCGCCTTGGTCGCGGGCTGTGCGGTCGGGGGTGCGTAGCCCGCCACCTCGTCGAGGTAGACGAGGGCCCGCAGGCGATCGGTCCCGGGCTGGCTGCGGAACCAGCGGATCACCGACGCCAGCACCCGGCTCACGACGAGCTGGCGCTCGGCGTCGGACAGGTGCGAGAGCGCGATCACCGCCAGCGACGGCCGGCCGTCGTCCGCGAACAGCAGTCGCTGGGGATCGAGCGGCGCGCCGCCGAACCAGTCCTGGAACCCGGGTGCGGCCAGGATCCCGTTCAGCCGCACCGCGAGCTTCGTGCGGGCGTCGGGGCCGATCACCGTGTCGAGCTCCATCACGCCGAGGCGTCGCATCGGCGGGTCCTGGATCCGCTGCAGCAGCGTCGCGAGGTCGAGCGACTCCCCGGCGCTCCACGCCGCGTGCACGAGGTTGGCCACGAGCAGGTGCTCGGGGCTGGCGAGCGGATCGCCCTCGATGCCGACCAGTCCGAGCAGCCCCGACGTGATCGCCTGTACCTCGGCCTCGACGGCCTCCGCCTCGGCCGGGGTCCCGCCCGACCCCGCCGGCGCGCCGAGCGAGCCGACGACGTCGAGCGGCGTGGCCGCGGTCGAGCCGGGCGTGTAGACGCCCATGCGGACCCTCGACCGGAGCGCGGCGATCCGCTCGGGTCCGACGCCCCAGTCCGCCAGGCCTTCACGCCACGTCGTCGCCACCTGCGAGGGGTCGTCGCCGTCGGGGACCCACGGGGCGAAGTCGTCGGGTCGCAGCTCGGGGAACGTGAGCAGGAGGTCGGCCAGATCGCCCTTCGGGTCGATCGCCAGCACCGGCACGCCCGACAGCAGCACCTCCTCGATGAGCGAGATCGCCAGCCCGGTCTTGCCGGAGCCGGTCATGCCGACGATGACGCCGTGCGTGGTGAGGTCGTCGGCGTCGACGAGCGCCCGTTCACCGGTCCGGGCGCCCGAGTCGTCCGACCTCTCGCCGACGTAGAGGCCCTCGGATCCGGACGGGTTCGACATGCGCAGAGACTGTCATGCCGCGCCCGGCCGCGGCGTCGGCGTTGCGGTCGCGCCGACCGGCCGACGACGACCGTCCGGGCGCTCCGTCGCTCCGGCCCGGGAGCGTGCGATCATGCGGCGATGGCCCGGCGGACACCGAGCAGGCGGCGGAGGCGCGGCGGCGCGCTCGGGTGGATGGCCGACCACCGCGGCGTCACGATCGTCGTCGCCCTCGTGCTCGTGGTCGTCGTCGCCGTCGTGGTGGCGAAGCTGATGGCCGACTCCGCGGCGAGCTCCGACACCGATCGGCGCGCCCAGGAGGTGGAGGAGTTGCTCCGGGGCGCCACGCCCGACGACTTCCTCGCGTTCAACGCCGGTGTGAAGCAGGACGGCAGCGTGGCGCAGCAGGTGCGCGACCAGCCCGACTTCGTCAACGTGCGGGCGACCGCTGACCTGTCCTTCATCCGGTTCCAGCCCGAGGGCTGGTGGTCGGGCTTCACCGAGCGCTGCATCGTCGCGAGCGTCCGGGCCGACGGCGTGCACGTCGACGTCCCCAAGTCCGCCTGCGTGCGGGTGGAGGCGCCGAACTCGTGAGGCGGCGCGGGCGGAGCGGCGGCGACGGTCCCGGCGGGGGTGCCGTGCCGCGCCCCGAGGTCCGGGGCGGTCCCGTCCCCGGGTGGCCCGCGCTGGCCGCCCGCGGGCTCGGCAAGGACTTCGGCGACCGCACGGCGGTGGCCTCGCTCGACCTCGACGTCCCGGTCGGCAGCTTCTTCGGGCTCGTGGGCCCGAACGGGTCGGGCAAGACGACGACGCTGCGGATGGCGTCGGGCCTGCAGCGACCCGACCGGGGCCAGGTGTGGATCGGTGGCCACGACACGTGGGCCGAGCCGGTCGCGGTGCGGCGCCTGCTCGGCGTGGTGCCGGATCCGCTGCACCTGTTCGACCGGCTCACCGCCCGCGAGCTGCTCGGCCACCTGGGCGAGCTGCGTGGGCTCGACCGGGACGAGGTCGAGCGCCGCAGCGACGAGCTGCTGTCGGTGCTCGGGCTGTCGGAGGCCTCGACGGAGCTGGTCGGCAGCTACAGCCACGGCATGCGGAAGAAGACGTCGCTGGCCTGCGCGCTGCTGCACCGGCCCGCCGTCCTGCTGCTCGACGAGCCGTTCGAGGGCGTGGACCCGGTGTCGTCGGTGACGATCCGCGGCCTGCTCGACCGCTACCGCGCCGCCGGGGGGACGGTCGTCTTCTCGAGCCACGTGATGGACCTCGTCGAGCGCTTCTGCGACCACGTCGCGGTCATGGCGACCGGCCGGCTCCTCGCGGCCGGGCCGATCGACCACGTGCGGGCCGGCCGCCGGCTCGAGGAGGCGTTCATCGAGATGGTCGGCGCCGACCCGCTGCGGCACGACGACCTCCAGTGGCTCGCCGGTCCCGGCACCCCCGCACCATGACGGCGGCGGGGGAGGTGTCGCTCGGCCGGGCCTGCCGGTCGCTCGCGTCGCTCAAGTGGAACCTGCTGCGCAATGGCCTCCGGGGCCGCATGCAGCTGCGGCTCCAGACGTGGTCGTCGATCGTCGCCTCGACCGTGCTCGGGCTCTTCGGCCTCACGGCGTTCGCCGGCATCGGTCGCTCCTTCTCGAACGGCGACCTCGTCGTCGTGATCGTCCTCCCGGTGATCGTCGCCGGCATCGCCCTGCTGTCGGCGGCGGCCGGGGTGGAGACGACGATCGACCTCCGGAACCTCGCCACGGAGCCCATCGGGCCGCAGCGGCTCGGGGCGGCCGCGCTGACCGCTGCGCTGGTCGGACCGCCCGCGCTGCTCGCAGGGCTGTCGGGGGTCGGGCTGTATCTGGGGTTCGCCGGCGACGCCGGCCCGGCGGGGCGGCTCGTCGTGGTCGCGGTGGTCGTCGCGTGGTGGGCGACGCTGCTCCTCGCCAGCCGCACCGCCGCGAACCTGCTCGGCGTGCTGGCCCACGGCCGGTGGAAGCACGTCGCGCAGACGCTGGCGGCGTTCGCGGCGGTGGCCATGTGGTTCGGCGCGCAGGTCGCGCTGCAGGCGATCCAGTCGTGGGACCGGGCCCGGTGGGAGCGGCTCGCGGACGTCTTCGCGTGGACGCCGCCCGGTCAGCTCGGGCGGGCGCTGGCGACCGCCTCGACGGCGCCCGGCACCGCCGCCCTCCACGTCGTCGTCGGCGTGGTCTGGCTGCCGCTGCTGTGGTGGATCCACGGCGTGACGACGGGCCGGCTCGTCACCGCCCCGGTGCGGCCCGGGACCGACTCCCGTCGGGTGAGGACGGGACGGGTCGGAACCCGGGCCGGGTTGCTGGCGGTCCTGCCACGGGGACGGGCCACCGCCGTCGGGGTCCGGACCATCCGGACCAAGATGCGGACGCCTCGGGAGGCGGTCAACACCGTCGTCGCGCTGCTGCTCGGCATGGGCGCGCTGGTCGCGGGACCGCTGATCGGCGGGTCGTCCGACGCTCGGATCGTGCTGACGGCCGGGCTGCTGCACTTCGCGGTCCTGTTCGAGTCCTCCAACGCGTTCGGGTTCGACGGCCCGCCGCTGTGGATGGAGGTCGCGGCCGGCGCCGACGGCCGGGTCCTGACCCGGGGCAAGGCGGTCGCGTCGATCACGACGATGGCGCCGTTCGCGGTCGTGCTCGTGCTGGCCCTGGCCGTCGTCCACGGCGGCTGGGCGTGGGCCCCGGCCGGCCTCCTCCTGGCGATGGGGTCGGTCCTGCTCGCGACCGGGGCGTCGGTCGTCTCCGCGACGGTCGCGCCCTTCGCCGTGCCCGACAGCCCCAACCCGTTCGCGGCGGGCGACACCGGCCAGGGCTGCGTCGCCAGCCTCGTGCTGATGGCCGACATGGCGGTGCTGACGATCGTCTCGCTCCCGGTCGCGCTCGCCGTGTGGTGGGCCTCGACGCAGTCCGCCGCGCTGACCGCCGTGGTCGCGCTCGCCGGTCCGGCCGTCGGGTCGGCGGTGCTCTACGGGTGCCTCCGCCTGGCCGGCGGGATGATCGAGGGTCGCGAGGCCGAGCTCGTCGCCCGCATCACCCCCGCCCGCTGACCGCAGCGCCGCAGCCGTCCTGCGGTGGGAGCCGGCGAGCCGGGCCTCCGGCGCACCGGGTGACATATTGTTCCCCGATGTCGCTGACCGATGGTCTGTGGGTCGTGGTGTTCACCGACATGGTCGACTCGACACGCCAGCGCGCCGCGATCGGCGACGCCGCCGCCAACCGGCTCCTGACCGAGCACGATGGCATCGTCCGATCGGCCACGGTCGCCAACGACGGCGTGCTGGTCAAGGGGACCGGCGACGGCGCGATGTGCGCCTTCCGCAGTGCCGCCGGCGCCCTGCGGGCGGGCGCGGCGGTCCTGGCCGGCGTCGAGCGGAGGAACGCCTCGGCCGACGCCCCGCTGCTCCTCCGGATGGGAGCGAGCGTGGGTGAGTTGGTCACCTCGGGTTCCGACCTCCACGGGATGGCGGCGAACGAGGCGGCACGGGTGTGCGCGGCCGCCGGGCCGCAGCAGATGCTGGCGACGGCGGCGGTGGCAACCCTCGCGGGCGCGGTCCCGGAGGTCACCGTCCGAGCCGTCGGGTCGCTCGAGCTGAAGGGGATCCCCGGCCGGCCCGACGTCGTCGAGGTCACCCCCGTCCGTGCGGCCCAGCCGTCGTTCGAGGTGCCGGTCTCGCTGGCGACCCGACGCGACCTGGAGTTCACCGGCCGCCAGGTCGAGCTCGATCGCCTGGTCGAGGCGCTCGACGACGCGTCCGAGGGCGCCGGTCGCGTCGTGCTCGTCGGCGGTGAGGCGGGGATCGGCAAGACCCGGCTCGTGGCCGAGGCGGCCGATGTCGCGGCCTCCCGAGGGTGCTTGGTGCTGCACGGCACGTGCGACCACGACGCAAGGGTGCCCTTCGAACCGTTCACCGGCGCGCTGGAGACGTACCTGGACGCCGTCGCGTCACCCGTCCTCGGCCGGTTCGCCGAGGGGCTGGTGCGATTGGTGTCGAGCGACCGGCTGGGCTCGACGGCCGACCCCGCGGCGCCGGCCGACGAGCAGCAGAGGACGTTCGCCGCCATCGCGGCGTGGGTCACCGAGCTCGCGGTCGTGCAGCCGGTCGTGGTGGTCGTCGACGACGTCCACTGGGCAGCCCGGTCCACGATGGCGGCGCTCCGGCACCTCTGCCGCTCGATCGCGTCGTCCCGTGTCGTCGTGGCGGCGACCTTCCGCGACACCGCGCTGCCGGACGCTCCCGACCTCGTCGCGACGCTTGCGGACCTCCAGCGGCTCCCGGGCTGCACCCGGCTCGACCTGGGGGGCCTCGACGAACCGCAGGTGGAGCGGATGGTCGCGAGCGTGCTCGTCGACGCCGACCCCGCCGGGCGGGCCGGTGCGCGGATCGCGTCGGAGTGCGGCGGCAACCCGTTCTACGCCGGCGAGCTCGCCCGTCTCGCGGTCGACGGGTCCCTGGACCTCCGGGTCGACATCGACCGGATGCCGCCGTCGGTGCGTGACGCGATCCGCGACCGACTCGCCCCGCTCGGTACGTCCACCCGCCGCATCCTCGAGCTCGGGGCGGTGCTCGGCGCGGAGTTCCAGGTGGCCTCGCTCGTGCGCGCCGACGACGAACTGGCACCGGGTCAGGTCGTCGAGCTGGTCGACGTCGCGGCGGCGAGCCGCGTGGTCCGCCATCTGGGCGGCGGCCGGTACCGCTTCGGACACGCACTGGTCCGGTCGGTCCTGCTCGACGACCTGGGCCCCGGGCGACGGGCAGCGGCGTCCGAGCGCCTGGCCAGGGCCGCCGAGGCCGCGGGTTCCGGCGACGCCGCAGAGCTGGCCCGTCTCTGGTGCGGCGCCGGCGTGCTGGCCGACGTCGGGCGAGCCGTGCGATGGAGCACCGTGGCGGCACGACAGGCGTTGGAGCGTGGCGCGTTCGACGACGCGCTGGCGTGGTGCGAGGGTGCGATCGCCCTCCTGGGCGGCGGCGGTCAGACGGAGGGGGAGACGGAGCTGCGGATCGTGCGCGGCCACGCGCTGCGCCTGACCGGCGACGCGTCGTTCGCGGCCACGATGCTCGATGCCGCGCGCCGAGCGATGACCGAGGACCGGACCGATCTGCTGGTCGAGGCGGCCATCGGGCTCAGCCGGGGGACGCTGGCGCAGGTCGGGGTGATCGACCGCGACCGGGTCCAGGTGCTGCAGACGACCCTGGACGTCGTCGGTCCGGGACCCACTGCGACCCGCGCCCGCTTGCTGGCGTGCCTCGGTCAGGAGCTGATGTACGCGTCGCCGGATCGGCGGTACCCGTTGCGCGACGAGGCGATCGGCATCCTCGACGACCTGGCGTCGGTCGATGCGTGGGTCGACTGCGGACCGGAACTGGCCGACGCCGTGTACGACGACCTGTCGACACGCGGTCGCATCCAGGCCGAGCTGGATGCGGCGGCACCGTTCGTGGATCCCGTGCGCCGTTGGTTCGTGGAGTCGAGAGGCCGCGCGCTGGCCTTCATGTCGGGCGACATGAAGGAGGCGGACCGCCGTCTCGCAGCGATGCGGGCGGAGCTCGACGCTGTGCCGTTCGCCTTCGCGCAGTGGTACACGCGGATGTTCGACGCGGTCCACCTGCTGGTCCGGGGCGAGCTCGCCGCCGCTCGAACGGCGTCGGAGCGGGCGCTCGAGCTCGGGCTGGACACGGGTCAGCCCGAGGCGTTGATGGCGCACGTCGGGCTGACGAGCTGGCTCGGCTACGAGTTCGACACCGCAGGGGAGACCCTGGACCTGGTCGACGACCTTCTGGCGGGCCTGGACGGTCAACCGGGTGCGCCGTTCTTCTCGACCTTCGCCGCGCGCCAGCTCATCCACGCCCGACAGGGGCCGCGTGCCGTCGAGCTCCTGGCGGCCGAGGTGTCGCGCGACCTGGACTTCCCGATGCACACGAACCTGTCGCTCACCTACCTCGCGAACCTCACCGACGTGGCCGTGTGGTCCAGCGAGGTCGACGCGTGTCGACGCATCTACGAGCACCTGTCGCCCTATCCGTGCCAGGTCGCCAACTCGGGCGGCATCACGATCGGCTGCACCGCCCAGTACCTCGGCCGGTTGGCGACGTCGATCGGCCGTACGGACGCTGCGGTGCGGCACCTCGCGGACGCCGAGCGCGTCTACCGGGACATGGGCGCGGTGCTGTTCCTGGCGCGCACGAGGATCGACCGGGCGGTGCTCCACGAGCGCATGGGCCGACCGGTCCCGTCAGGTCTCGTGGAATCGGCCCTGGCCCTGGCGGACGAGCGGGGCGCCGGCGCCGGGATGCGGCACTACCTCGCGGCGTCGACAGGCGGGGCGACGTGACGGCGTCGCGCACTCCGTCTCGGACGGGGTGGCGCAGCAGCGCAGGACCGCGCCGCCCGACGGGTCGGGCGAGGGCAGGGAAACCCGGCTGCGGCGGCGCACCGGGGCGGGGATAGCCTCGCGACGTGCCCGAGTACCGATCCCACACCACCACGCACGGCCGCAACATGGCCGGTGCCCGTGCCCTGTGGCGGGCGACGGGCATGACCGACGACGACTTCGACAAGCCGATCATCGCCGTCGCCAACTCGTTCACCCAGTTCGTGCCGGGTCACGTGCACCTCAAGGACCTCGGTCAGCTCGTCGCGGGCGAGATCGCGGCCGCCGGCGGCGTCGCCAAGGAGTTCAACTCGATCGCCGTCGACGACGGCATCGCCATGGGCCACGGCGGGATGCTCTACAGCCTCCCCAGCCGGGACCTGATCGCCGACTCCGTCGAGTACATGGTCAACGCTCACTGCGCGGACGCCCTGGTGTGCATCTCGAACTGCGACAAGATCACCCCGGGCATGCTCATGGCCGCCATGCGCCTGAACATCCCGACGGTGTTCGTGTCGGGCGGTCCCATGGAGGCCGGCAAGACCCGGCTGGCCGGCGCCGAGGTCAAGGTCGACCTGATCTCGGCCATGCAGAAGGCCGGCGACAAGAACGTGAGCGACGAGGAGGTCGCCGAGGTCGAGCGCTCGGCGTGCCCCACGTGCGGGTCGTGCTCCGGCATGTTCACCGCCAACTCCATGAACTGCCTCACCGAGGCGCTCGGGCTGAGCCTCCCCGGCAACGGCACGGTCGTGGCCACGCACGCCGACCGCGAGCAGCTCTTCCTGCGCGCCGGCCGGGTGGTCGTCGACATCGCCCGTCGCTACTACGAGAAGGACGACGACTCGGTCCTGCCCCGGTCGATCGCCGATCGTCGGGCGTTCACCAACGCCATCTCGCTCGACATCGCCATGGGCGGCAGCACGAACACCGTGCTGCATCTGCTCGCCGCCGCCCACGAGGGCGAGATCCCGTTCACCATGGCCGACATCGACGCCCTGAGCCGTGAGCTGCCCAACATCTGCAAGGTGGCGCCGGCGACCGAGAAGTACCACATCGAGGACGTCCACCGGGCGGGCGGCATCCCCGCCATCCTCGGCGAGCTGGACCGCGCCGGCCTGATCGACACCGCGGCGCCGACGGTCCACTCCGAGACCATGTCGGCGGCCCTCGACCAGTGGGACATCGCCCGGCCCACCTGCACCGCCGAGGCCAAGGAGTTCTGGCGGGCCGGTCCCGCCGGCATCCCCACGCAGGTCGCCTTCAGCCAGTCCACGCGCTGGGACTCGCTCGACACCGACCGTGCCCACGGCTGCATCCGCGACGTCGAGCACGCCTACTCCGCGGAGGGCGGGCTGGCCGTGCTGTTCGGCAACCTCGCCCCCGACGGCTGCATCGTGAAGACCGCGGGCGTGGACGAGGAGATCTGGACGTTCTCCGGCCCCGCCCGCGTCTACGAGAGCCAGGACGACGCCGTCGAGGGGATCCTGGGCGAGGAGGTCGTCGCCGGCGACGTCGTCGTCATCCGCTACGAGGGCCCCAAGGGCGGTCCGGGCATGCAGGAGATGCTGTACCCGACGACCTACCTCAAGAGCCGCGGCCTCGGGAAGGAGTGCGCGCTGCTCACCGACGGGCGCTTCTCCGGCGGCACCTCGGGCCTGTGCATCGGCCATGCCTCGCCCGAGGCGGCCGAGGGCGGGCTCATCGGCCTCGTCCGCACCGGCGACACGATCGAGATCGACATCCCGAACCGCACCATCAACCTGGCGGTCGACGACGCCGAGCTCGCCCGTCGCCACGCCGCCGAGCTGGAGCGGGGCGCCGCGGCGTGGACGCCCCACGACCGCGACCGGCAGGTGTCGGTCGCGCTGCAGGCCTACGCCGCGCTGACCACCTCGGCGTCGCGCGGCGCCGTGCGGGACATCTCCCAGATCGTCTCCACGCACCGCCCCGACTGACGGGCGCCCTCCCTCCCGTTCTGGCGCCGGTTTCCGTCGCCTGACGACGGGAACCGTCGCCAGAACGCCGGGTTCCAGCCGTCGGGCGCGCCCATCACCGCCCCGACCGGCCGACCGCACGTCGAACGGCGCCGCCCCTACGCTGCGCCGCCATGGAGTGGATCACCAACCCCGAGATCTGGTCGGCGCTCGTCACCCTGCTCTTCCTCGAGGTCGTCCTCGGGGTCGACAACGTGATCTTCATCTCGATCCTGGCGTCGCGCCTGCCCGAGGACCAGCAGGACCGCGCCCGCCGGACGGGTCTGCTCGCGGCCGGGGCCATGCGGGTGGTGCTGCTGCTGGGCGTCGGTTGGGTGATCAGCCTGAAGGCCGAGCTGTTCGAGGTGGCCGGGCGCTCGTTCTCCGGCAAGGACCTCATCCTCATCGGCGGCGGGGTCTTCCTGATCTACAAGGCGACGATGGAGATCCACCACAAGCTCGAGGGCGAGGAGCACCACGCCAGCGAGAAGGCGGCGCCCACGTTCGCGTCGGTCATCGGGCAGGTGCTGCTGCTCGACGCCGTGTTCTCGATCGACTCGGTGATCACCGCCGTCGGCATGACCGACTACGTGGCGGTGATGGTCGTCGCCGTCATGGCGGCCGTGGGGATCATGCTGTTCGCCTCCAAGGCGATCTACACGTTCGTGAACCAGCACCCCACGGTGAAGATGCTGGCCCTGTCGTTCCTGCTGCTGATCGGCGTGACCCTGGTGGCCGAGGGCATCGGCAACAAGATCCCGAAGGGCTACATCTACGCAGCGATCGCCTTCGCGGTCCTGGTCGAGATGCTGAACATCCGGGTGACGACCAACCGCCGCAAGCGGTTGGAGCGCACGGCCGAGGCCGAGGGCGTGGCCGCCCCGGCGCCGACCGAGCCGGTGCACCTGCACCAGGCGATCATCCCCGACGACGACGGCCTGGTCGGTTCCGGCCGGCGGATGTAGCCCGACGGCGATCGCGATCGCCGGGAGCACGCGCCGGCGGCGTCGCCGGTGGTCGGGACCGGTCGGGGCCGGAGCGGGATCCGCTCAGTCCTCGTCGGGCCGGCTGCCGGAGCGCATGCCGCCGTGCCAGCGGCCGCCCCTCCACCGCAGGTACTCGCGCACGCCGACGACGGCGGCCAGCACGCCGGCGGCCGCCGCCGCCCACCACCCGTTCACTCCGTCGTCCCTCCGGCCTGGTCGGGCTGCGCCGCCCACTCGGTCCGGCCCGCCCGCACGTCGGTCGCCGACACGTGCCCGTACTCCTCGGGCACGGGCAGCAGCAGCGTCGCCGCGGGCGGTCCGCCCGGCAGGGGGTGGTCGACGATCGGGTGCCCGTGGCGTGGCGCCACCGCGATCCTGGGGAGCCGGGCCACCGCCGCGTCCCGAGCCGTCTCGTCGCCGCCGTACCAGGCGGGGTCGACGACCTGCGCCCACTTGTCGGCGCCCATGACGACGGCGTCGTAGCCGTCGGCCACCTCGGCGATCAGGCGGGCGTCGACCACCACGACGCCGAGCCATGGGCGGCCGGCGGTCGCGGAGAGGATCGCGGCGCGCCGCCGATCGACCGAGCCGTCGTCGAGGTGCTCCTTGCCGAGCGCATCGCGGGAGATCGCCAGGTCGAGCCGGTCGAGGCCGAGGTGGCGGACGGCCGAGTCCGCGACGGCGAGGTGGGCGACCGTGAGGGGGTCGAAGCTGCCCGGGTACACGCCGATGGCCACGTGCCGGACGGTACCTTCGCCGACATGTCGACGGGGACCGAGGGACCGGATCACGGCGGGCGCCCGCCCGAGGGCGCCGGCGAGGAGCTGGTCGAGGTCGTCGACGAGGACGGCCGCGTCCTCGAGGTCGTGACCCGGTCCCGGATGCGGGCCGAGCGCCTCCGCCACCGCTGCACGTTCGTGGTCGTGCGCGACCCGTCCGGCCGGGTGCTCGTCCACCAGCGCAGCCCGCACAAGGACATGTGGCCGAGCCGGTGGGACCTCGCCGCCGGGGGAGTGGTCCGGGCGGGCGAGGACTGGGACGACGCCGCGGCGCGCGAGCTGGGGGAGGAGGTCGGCGTGGTCGGGGTCCCGCTCGTGCCGCTCGCCGGGGGCACGACGGTGTCGTACGCCGACCGGGACGTGGCCGAGCTCGCCAGGATCTGGACGGCCACGTGGGACGGGCCGGTCACCTTCGCCGACGGCGAGGTGATCGACGCGCGCTGGGTCACCGTCGAGGAGCTCAGGGACCTCGTCCGGACCGAGTCGTTCGTGGCGGACTCGCTGGCCCTCGTCCTGCCGCTCGTCCTCGGCGAGGGCGACGGGACCGGCGGTGAGATTTCGCCCTGACCGCGCCGGATCGCCCGCTGGTACAACGGCACCAGCACGGTCGCCGATGGGCGGTCGTGGGGCGACCAGGGAGTGTGGGGCATGAAGCTCAAGATGGCGATCGTCGTGGTGCTCACGGCGGCGATGGCGGGGCTCGGGGTCGGCTGCACCGCCAACCCGACCGAGTCCGAGGCGCAGTGGCTCGGCAACGGGATCTTCTTCATCATCTACAAGGCGATGTGCGACGCGAACTTCGGCGTGTGCCCGTTCCCGCTCGGCCCGTCGGACCCGGCGCCGGGCGGGTGATGGCGGTCGCGGTCGACTGACCGCGAACTAGCGTCGGAGCCCATGACCCGGGTCCGACTCCTCCGTCCGCTCGCCGTGCTGGTGGCGCTCGCCGCCACCGTCGTCCTCGCCGGCTGCGGCGACGACAGCGACGATCCGGCGAGCTCCACCACCGCGAGCTCGACCACGGAGAAGGCGACGACCACGACCGCCGGGGAGTCGACGCCGGGCGACGGTTCCGTCGAGGTGATGATCGGGACCGAGAAGGTGACGCTCACGCTGCAGACGTGCACGAGCGGGTCCGAGACGGCCCTCGACCTCACGGCGCAGGACGAGTCGGGCAACACGCTCACGATCAAGGCCCCGGACGGCACCGGGAGCGTCACCTACCGGGGCTCGTCCGAGGACCGCGAGGGCGCCGTCCGGTCGGTCACCGTGCAGGCCGACGGCACCTTCGACCTCAGCGGGATCCTGTCGGTGGCCGACGACAGCGCCCCCGGTCCCGACGACCTGTCGGTGACCGGCCTCTGCTCCCCCTGACCGAGATATAGGGGTGCACAGCGACAACCCTTGTCGGGATCTGGACCGGAGAAATCCCGGCGCCGTCCTAGTGGTTGGCGAATCGGGTCGGCCGGGGGCAGACTGTCCCCGATGCACCAGCTGAGCACCCTCCTCGTAGTCGCCTAGGCGCACGACCGGGACCTCAGCCGCGCGTGCGCCACACGACCTCCCTCTCGGGAGGTCGTTCCGGTTTTCCGGCCGAGGCGCACGCTCCGGGGCCCGGATGACCGACGCCCGACGGACCCTGACAGATGGACGCAGCACGATGAACGCCAACGGTGGTGAAGCACTGATCCGATCCCTCGAGCTCGAGGGCGTCGAGGTCATCTTCGGCCTGCCCGGCGGGGCGATCCTGCCGGTGTACGACCCGATCCTGGACAGCCCGATCCGCCACGTGCTCGTGCGCCACGAGCAGGGTGCCGGCCACATGGCCGAGGGCTACGCGCATGCCACCGGGCGCCCCGGCGTGGCCATGGTGACGTCGGGTCCGGGGGCGACCAACATCGTCACCCCGATCTGCGACGCCTTCATGGACTCGGTGCCGATGGTCGTCATCACCGGCCAGGTGCCCCGGCCGGCGATCGGGACCGACGCCTTCCAGGAGTGCGACATCGTCGGGATCACCCGGTCGATCACCAAGCACAACGAGCTGGTGACGCGGCCCGAGGACATCCCGCTCGCGATCCGCCAGGCGTTCCACATCGCCACGACCGGTCGCCCCGGCCCGGTGCTCGTCGACATCCCCAAGGACATCGTCGACCCCAAGAACCCGGCGTCGGCGATGGACTGGTACTGGCCGTCGGACGCCGACGTCGCGGCGTCGCTGCCGGGCTACAAGCCGACCACCAAGGGCCACCCGAAGAAGGTCAAGGAGGCGGTCGAACTCATCCTGGCGGCCGAGCGCCCGGTCATCTACGCAGGCGGTGGCATCCTCAAGGCCCGCGCCGCCGAGGCGCTCCGAGCGCTGGCCGAGCTGACCGACATCCCGGTGGTGACCACGCTGATGGCGCGGGGCGCGTTCCCCGACGACCACCCGCTCTGCCTCGGCATGCCGGGCATGCACGGCAACTACACGGCGGTCACCGCCATGCAGCGGGCCGACCTGCTGATCGCGCTGGGCAGCCGCTTCGACGACCGGGTGACCGGCAAGGTCGACGCCTTCGCCCCCGACGCCAAGATCATCCACGTCGACATCGACCCGGCCGAGCTCGGCAAGGTCCGACGGCCCGACGTGCCGATCGTCGGCGACTGCCGGCTCGTGATCGAGGAGCTCGTCCGGGTGTTGCGCCAGCGCACCGAGGGCGACGCCCCGCAGTCCGAGCGCGACGACCGCCTGCCGTGGAAGCAGACCATCTCGGGCTGGCAGGAGAAGTACCCGCTGGTCTACGAGCGCTCCGAGGGCGGCGGTCTGCTTAAGCCGCAGTACGTGCTCGAGGAGCTGCGGGACCGGGCGCCCGAGGACTGCATCGTGGCGAGCGGCGTCGGCCAGCACCAGATGTGGACCAGCCAGTACTGGCAGTTCAACCACCCCTACACCTGGATCAACTCCGGCGGCGCCGGGACCATGGGCTTCTCGGTCCCCGCGGCCATCGGGGCCAAGGTCGGTCGGCCCGACCGCATGGTGTGGGCCGTGGACGGCGACGGCTGCTTCCAGATGACGGCGCAGGAGCTCGTCACCGCGGCGACCGAGCGCATCCCGGTCAAGGTCGCGATCCTCAACAACGCGTACCTGGGCATGGTCCGCCAGTGGCAGGAGATGTTCTACGAGGAGCGCTACTCCGAGGTGTACCTGTCGCCCGACCTGCCCGACTACGTCAAGTGGTCCGAGGCCATGGGCTGTGTCGCCATGCGGGTCGAGTCGCCCGAAGAGGTCGGTCCGGCCATCGACAAGGCGAACGAGATCGACGACCGGCCGGTCGTGCTCGAGTTCCGCACCGACAGCGCGGAGAAGGTGTTCCCCATGGTCCCGTCCGGCCTGAGCAACGACGACATCGTCGTCGACCCGTCGCTGGGGGAGGGCGGCCGATGAGCGCCACGACCTCGACCTCCGGCGGGTCCACCGGCTCCACGCAGCCGGCCCGCCACCACGTGCTGTCGGTGCTGGTCGAGAACCGCGCCGGCGTGCTCGCCCGGGTGTCGAACCTCTTCGCCCGCCGTGGCTACAACATCTACTCGCTGGCGGTCGCGCCGACCGACGACGAGCGCTTCAGCCGCATCACGATCGTGGTCGACGTGGACAAGGCCCCGCTCGAGCAGATCGTGAAGCAGCTCAACAAGCTGATCAACGTGATCAAGATCAGCGAGCTGAGCCCGCAGGACTCGGTCGAGCGCGAGCTCCTGCTCTGCACGGTCAAGGCGACGGCGGACGTCCGCAGCCAGGTGATCGAGCTCGTCGAGCTGTTCGAGGGCCGCGTGCTCGACGTCGGCCACGACGAGCTGACGCTCAGCCTCGACGCCCACCCGGGTCGTCTGGACGACCTCGAGGAGCTGCTGCGCCCCTACGGGATCATCGACCTGCAGCGCACCGGCCGGGTCGCGCTGGCCCGCCTCGAGCACTCCCAGTAGCCGCGTCCGGCCCCGGACGCGGTCCTGGCGTACGGAACGGTCGGGATCCGACCGCCCCGCACGCCAGGACGAGGGCGTGGGCGCTGGTGATCAGCGACAGCTCTGGGCGGCCGCCTCGACCTTGGCCGTGATCTCCGACGAACCGTCGTCGAGGCCGGCCTGCGCCAGCTCCGACACGGTGATCTGGCCGCTGAGGGCGTTGGCGGTGCAGGTCGCCTGCGCCTCGGTGAGACCGGCGTCCACGAAGGCGGACTGGAGGAGGGCGGTCACGTCCTCGGGCGGCACGCACGTGTCCATGATCTGCAGCGTGAGCTCGGGCACCTGGCCGCTGTCGACCGCGACGCCCTCCTTCACCACCTGGCCGGTCCGGCCGTCGAGCTCGCCGGCGACGCAGTCGACCACCGTCGACGAGGGGGCGGTCGTGGCGCCGGCGCTCTCGTAGAACGAGGTCGTCATCGACTCGGCCAGCGCCGAGCCGGGCACGCAGTCGTCGAACGCCGTGGCCAGCGCGTCGACCTCTTCGGCCGTGTAGGTGCTGATGTCGCCCTCGGCCATCTGCTGGGCCTGGTCCTCGCCGACGGCGTCGATGATCGACTGGCCGAGGCAGAGCTCGACGTCCTCGCCGAGGCCGCTGTCGTCGAACTGGCCGCTCTTGGCCGCGCTGTCGAGGATGCCGGAGGCGATGCCGCTGTCGCCGCCGTCGTCCTTCTCGGTCGTGGTCGTCTCGCGCTCGTCCGAGCTCTTCGACGGCGACGCCTCGTCGTCGTCACCGCCGCACGCGGCGGCGACGAAGGCGAAGGTGGCCAGGACGGCGAGCAGCAGCGCGCTCGTGCGGCGGCCGAGGCCGGGGGTGGGGGACTGCGGGTTGTGCATGCGCACACGCTATGTGGAGATCGACCCAACTCCTCGCGTCCTCGACGCCCAGACGGTCCCCCGAAGGGGGGAACGTCAGCTGCCCTGGCGGGCTCCGGACGTCGGCGGGCGGCCACTGAGAGCGTGCCGCGGGCGCTGCGGCGCGATGCCCCGTGCCGCGGTGCCGTCGTTAGCCTTCGCCGATGCCCGCCCCCCTCGTGCGCCGAGAGCTGAGGGCCAGGCCCGGTCGGGTGCTGATGGTGTTCGCCACCGTCGTCGTGGCCGTGGCCTTCACGACCGGCGCGTTCGGCTTCTCCGAGCAGCTGTCGCGCCTGCTCGCCCCGAGCGACTCCGTGCAGGCGGCGAACACCCTGCCCGAGGGCACCGTCGTGGTGACGGCCGAGACCGCGGGGCTCGCGACCGCGACCGCCCTCGACGACCAGCTCCTCGACCGCATCCGCGCCGTCGACGGCGTGGCGTCGGCGGAGGGCAGCTACGACCAGCCGGTGGCGTTCGAGGTGGGCTGGCGCGGGCCGGTGGACCGCCCGCAGACCCTGCGGGGCGTCGTGCTGTCGTCGACGTACCAGCCGCAGCGGTGGTCGATCGTCGAGGGTCGCCCGCCGGCCGGACCCGACGAGGTGGCCCTCGACGCCGGCGGGCTACTGGTGGCGGACCAGTACGTCGGAGGGAGCGGCCGGCTCCAGCTGCCGACCGGCACGCGCGACGTCACGGTGACCGGCCTCGTCGCGCCGGCCGCTGGCGCCCCGGCGGACGGCGGCACGCCGGCCGCCGCCACCACCCCGTCGGCGCCGGTCGACGGCGGCAGCGTCAACGTGGCGCTGACCGACGGCCACGTCATCCTCGACCCGGCGGTGGCGCCCGAGCTGCTCGACGCGGTCGGCCGGGTCGACCGCGTGACGGTGATCCCGACGTCGGGCACCGGCCCCGACGCCCTCCGCCAGCGCCTGACCGAAGCGCTGCCCGAGTCCGTGCGGGTCGATGCGATCACGTCGGCGGCGGCTGCAACCCAGCAGACGGTGGGCACGATCGAGGACGGCGTGCGCACCGCGACGATCGTGTACGCCGGGGTGACCGTGCTCGTCGCGATCCTCGTCGTGGTCAACGTGCTCAGCGTGATCCTGGCCCAGCGCACCCGCGAGCTCGGCCTGCTCCGGCTCGTCGGGGCGCGTCGCCGCACGGTGGCCCGCATCGTGGTGGTCGAGGCGGTCCTCATCGGCACGGCGGCGTCGCTCGTCGGCGGAGCGCTCGGTGTGGTCCTCGCGTACGCCGGGGCCCGGGTCGTGCGCGTCGCCGGCGTCGACGTCGACTTCGCCGTCACGTGGGCGATGGTCGTGGTGGCGCTGGCGGTCGGCCTGCTCGTGACCGTCATCGGGTCGCTGTGGCCGGCGCTGCGGGCGTCGCGGGTCACGCCGCTCGACGCCCTCTCCGACACCCGTGCCGGCGCCGACCGCCCGGTACGGGCGCCCGTCCCGATCGCCTGCCTCGCGGTGGGGTTCGGCGGCGCGGCGTGGATCGCGTCGCAGGCCGAGGGCGGCCTCGGCGGTTGGACGGGCGCCGGGATCGGGCTGTGCCTGGTGGTCGGCTTCGTCGGCCTCGCCCTCCTGTCGCGGTGGATCGTCGTGCCGCTGGCCGCGACGGTCGGCGCCGTGCTCGGGCGCCTCAGCGTCCCCGGCCGGCTCGGCGTGGGCAACGCCCGGCGCCAGCCGTCGCGCACGGCGGGCGCCGCGTCGACGCTCATGGTCGGCCTGGCCCTCGTCGCCGTCGTGGCTACGGTCGGCGCCTCGGCCCGCACGACGATCGACGAGCAGGTCCGCGCCTCGGGTCGCGCCGACCTCTACGTCGAGCGGCGGGGACTGGTCCGGGTGTCCATGGGCGCCCTGGAGCAGGTGCTCGGGCTCGATCCCGGGTTCATCGAAGAGGTCGCGGCGGTGCAGTCCTTCGACGGCGTCGTGTCGGGACCGGGCGGTGCGTCGGCGAGCGCGGTCGCCTCGACCCTCGACGTGGCCGCACGGGTGGCCGACCTCGGGATCACGGCCGGCGACCTCGGCTCGGGGACCGGTGCCGTGAGCGGCGTCATGGTCTCGGAGCGGACCGGCGAGGAGCTGGGCGTGGGGCTCGGCGACACGGTGACGGTCCGCTCGACGTCGGGCCAGCAGCTCGAGCTGCCGGTCGTGGCGACCTACCGGAACACCGCGCTGTTCGGCGGGGTCATCGTCGACCGGGACTCGGCCCAGCTCATCGACGCGGACGGGACGTTCGAGCTGGCGGCGATCGACCTGCGCGACGGCATCGAGGGGGCGTGGGCCGTGGGCGGGTTCCAGGCGGTCGCCCGGTCGTTCAACGAGGTCTACGTCGACACCCCCGAGAGCTTCGCCCGCCTCCGGTTGACCGTCGCCGACGTGGCCCTGCGCGTGATCGGCGTGATGCTCGTGGGCGCCCTCGGCGTGGGGTTCATGGGCCTCGCCGGCACGTTGGCGCTGTCGACGTCGGAGCGCCGACGCGAGCTGGTGATGCTGCGAGCCGTCGGCGCCAAGCGCCGGCAGATCCGCGCCCTCGTGTGGATCGAGGCGACGTTCATCGGCGCCGTCGCCACCATCGTCGGCATGGGCGCCGGCCTGGTGATCGGCCGCGTGGGCAGCTCGGTCGCGCCCGAGTCGATCATCGAGGACCCGGTCGTGCCCTGGGGACAGCTCGGCCTCGTGGCCGTCGTCGGCCTGGGCGTGGCCTGGCTGGTGAGCCTCGGCGTGGCCCGGCGGGCCTCCCGGCTCCCACCCAGCGAGGCCGGCCGCCTCTAGGCGGCTTCTGCGGTCGCGGCGGGACGGTCGACGGCCCGGATCGCGGTTGGCGGGGCCCGTCGGGTGACTGCGATCATGGACGGTCCCCAGATCGCAACCTCCATGACAGAAGGACAGAGGTCCGACATGGCCAACGTGTACTACGAGCAGGACGCCGACCGATCGATCATCCTCGGCCGCAAGGTGGCGATCCTGGGCTACGGCTCGCAGGGCCACGCCCACGCGCTGAACCTGAAGGACTCCGGCGTCGACGTGCGGGTGGGCCTGCGCGAGGGCTCGTCGTCGCGGGGGAAGGCCGAGGAGGCCGGTCTCGAGGTCCTCGACGTCGCCGAGGCGGCCGCCTGGGCCGACGTCATCATGATGCTGCTGCCCGACACGGAGATCGGCCCGATCTACGAGGCGGCGGTCGCCCCGAACCTGAACGACGGCGACGCGCTGTTCTTCGCCCACGGGTTCAACGTCCGGTTCGGCTACGTGAAGGCGCCGGCGGGCGTCGACGTCGCCATGGTCGCCCCGAAGGGCCCGGGCCACCTCGTGCGCCGGACCTACACCGAGGGCGGCGGCGTGCCCTGCCTCATCGCCGTCTCCCAGGACGCCACGGGCGGCGCCAAGGCGCTGGCGCTCTCGTACGCCGACGCCATCGGCGGCACCCGGGCCGGCGTGCTCGAGACCACGTTCGAGGAGGAGACCGAGACCGACCTGTTCGGCGAGCAGGTCGTGCTCTGCGGCGGCCTCACCGCACTGGTCCAGGCCGGGTTCGAGACCCTCGTCGAGGCCGGCTACCAGCCCGAGTCCGCGTACTTCGAGTGCCTCCACGAGCTCAAGCTGATCGTCGACCTGATGTACGAGCAGGGGATCTCCGGCATGCGCTACTCGATCTCGACCACCGCCGAGTACGGCGACCTGGTCACCGGCCCCCGCATCATCAACCAGGCCGTGAAGGCCGAGATGAAGGCGGCGCTCGACGACATCCAGTCCGGCCGCTTCGCCGAGCAGTTCGTCGGCGAGATCCGCTCGGGCGGCGAGAACTTCGAGGCCCTGCGCCAGAAGGGCAAGGACCACCAGATCGAGCAGGTCGGCGCCGAGCTGCGGGCGATGATGCCGTGGATCTCCGCCGGCAAGGCCAAGGTCGAGGACATCTCCGGCGGCGACTGAGCCCGATCGTTCGAACTGGCTGTCGTCCTCCCGGTGCTGGCCGGGAATTCGACAGCCAGTTGCGCGGTGGGGCAGCCGGCTCGGCGTCCGGAGGCCTCTAGCCTGAGACGGTGATCGTCTCGGCGCCCGCCTCGTCGGCCAACCTGGGTCCCGGCTTCGACTGCCTGGCCCTGGCGCTCGACGTGCCGTTCCGGCTCCGGGTCGTGACGGGTCCCGGCGACGGCGCCGCCGCGGGCGACGACCGGTTCCACGAGGCGGAGCCCACCCACCCGACGGCGGTGGCGTTCCGGGAGGCGGGCGGCGACCCCGCGCTCGGACTCCGGTGGGCCAGCCCGATCCCGCCGGGTCGGGGGATGGGCTACTCGGGAGCGGCGCGCGTCGCCGGGGCCTATGCCGCCGGGCTGCTCGACGGGCTCGACCACGACGAGGCCCGCGACGGCGCACACCTGGTCGCGTCGCGGCTGGAGGGTCACCCCGACAACTCTGCGGCGTCGGCCTTCGGTGGCTTCACCGTGTCGGTGCTGGACCGGGTCCTGCGCCTCGAGGTCCCCGACGAGGTGAGCGTGATCGTGTGGTCGCCGTCGGCCTCGACGTCGACGGACGCGTCACGGCGCTCGCTGCCCGGGCGGGTTCTGCTCGACGACGCCGCCTTCTCGGTCGCCCGGGCGACGACCTGGGTCGCCGCGATCGCGACCGGCGACCTCGACGCGCTGCGGGAGGCGTGCGAGGACCGGCTGCACCAGGACGTGCGCCTCGAGGCGCGGCCCGACGCCCGGGAGGTGCGCGACCACCTCCTGGGCCGGCAGGAGGTGCTCGCCGCCTGGCTGTCGGGCTCCGGCCCGAGCATCGCCGCGCTCGTGCCGGGGGACCTCGCCCCCCTCGTCGCCGGGTCGGTGGGCGGCGACGGCACCGTCCGGGTGGTCGACGTCGACCCGCGCGGCGTCCGCGTCGAGACCTCCTGACCTGCTCTGTCACGGCCGGCGGTGCCGTTCGGCACCGCTGAGCGTGACAGAGCGGTGATCGGCAACGAGCGCCGCCAATTCCTGACCTAAATGGTCGGGAATCGTCGCTATGCTGCCGAGCGGTCGGGACGACGAGGTCCCGTGCCTCCCAGAGCAGAGCCGAGGAGCGAACATGACCGACGACTGGGGCTTCGCCACCCGTCAGATCCACGCCGGTGCCGAGGCCGACCCGACCACCGGGTCACGGGCCACGCCGATCTACCAGACGACCGCGTACCAGTTCCGCGACAGCGACCACGCCGCCAACCTCTTCGCCCTCGCGGAGATCGGCAACATCTACACGCGCATCATCAACCCGACGCAGGGCGTGGTCGAGGCCCGCATCGCCGCCCTCGAGGGCGCGCCCGACACGGCGGTCGGCCTGCCCGGTGCGCTCGTCGTCGCCTCGGGCCAGGCGGCCGAGACGCTCGCCATCCTCAACCTGGCCGAGACGGGCAGCCACATCGTCAGCTCCGCGGCGTTGTACGGCGGCACCTACAACCTCTTCCACTACACGCTGCCCAAGCTCGGCATCGAGGTGTCGTTCGTCGACGATCCCGACGATCTCGACGCCTGGTCGGCGGCGGTGCGGCCGAACACCAAGGCGTTCTTCGCCGAGACGATCGGCAACCCGAAGAACGACATCCTCGACATCCGGGCGGTGTCGGACCTGGCCCACGCCAACGGCGTGCCGCTGATCGTCGACAACACCGTCGCCACGCCGTACCTCATCCCGCCGCTCGCGCACGGCGCCGACATCGTCGTGCACTCGGCGACGAAGTTCCTCGGCGGGCACGGCACCGCGATCGCCGGCGCCATCGTCGACGGCGGCTCGTTCGACTTCTCGGCGAACGACAAGTTCCCCCAGTTCACCGAGCCCGACCCCAGCTACCACGGCCTCGCCTACTGGCCGGCGCTCGGAGCGGGTTCGTACGTGATCAAGGCGCGGGTGCAGCTGCTCCGCGACATCGGGCCGGCCATCTCGCCGTTCAACGCCTTCCTGCTGATCCAGGGCATCGAGACCCTGTCGCTGCGGATGGAGCGCCACGTGGCCAACGCCCAGGCGGTCGCGGAGTACCTGGAGGCCCACGACCAGGTCGAGTCGGTGGCGTACGCCGGTCTGCCGTCGAGCCCGTACCACGCCCGTGCCCAGCAGTACTCGCCCCGCGGTCCGGGGTCGGTCCCGGCCTTCGTCCTCCAGGGCGGCCGCGAGGCCGGGAAGCGATTCGTCGAGGCGCTCACCCTCCACAGCCACCTGGCCAACATCGGCGACGTCCGGTCGCTCGTCATCCACCCCGCGTCGACCACCCACAGCCAGCTGACCGAGCAGGAGCAGGTGACGACCGGCGTGGACCCGGGGCTGATCCGGCTGTCGGTCGGCCTCGAGGACGTCGAGGACATCATCGCCGACCTCGACCAGGGCTTCGCCGCCGCTCGCGGCTGATCGGCTCGCAGCCCGGAGCTCGGGTCGTCCTGCGCCGCACGCAGGCGCAGGGCGACCCGAGTCGGGCGAGCTCAGGCCGGGCCGACCCCGTCGTCGTCCACGCCCAGGCCGAACATGTCGAGGGCGTCGGCCGAGAGGCCCTCGACCACGACGTCGTCGCGGCGGCGCGGCTCCCAGTCGGACCGCTCCAGGACGTAGCGCTGCACGACGCCGGTGCCGTCCCGTCGGGGGACCACGTCGGTGCCGTTGGGCCGGTAGCCGAGCGACTCGGTGACGCGCTGCGACGCGACGTTGTCGGTGAACGCCTCGGTGACCGCACGCGCTGCGCCGAGCCCGGCGAAGGCGAGGTGCAGGACGGCGGCCCGCATCTCCCTGCCGATGCCCCGTCCCTGGTCGGCCAGCCCCAGGAACGAACCGGTCGACACCGTGCGCAGGAGCGGGAAGCGCTGTGCCTCGACGCCCTGGGTGCCGACGCAGCGGCCGCCCTCGTAGACCGCCATCGGCAGGTGCCAGCGGTCGGTGGACCACTCCGCCCAGTTTCGGAACCAGAAGCGGTACGAGTCGCGGGTGCGCGCCGGGTTCTCGACGTCGGTGAAGGGGTTGAGGAACGGCATCGTGGCGGGGTCGTGGACGCCGGCGTCGACGACCGCGACGAGGTCGGCCATCTCCTGCTCGCGGATCGGCCGCAGCTCGAGCCGGGGCGTCCGGATGCGGATGTCCCACAGGGGCCAGTGCGGGTGTCCCATGGATCGAGGATGCCAGCCGGTCCCCGGCGGGCGCCCCCGAGTTCGCGGCGTCGCGGACCCGTCGGGATCGGTCGGGCCGGCGTCAAGATCCCGTCAAGGCTGCTGCGCCGGCGCGTCCCCCTGGGTTGCACTGGACGTGATGACGAACACGCAGGAGCTCTCAGAGGACCGGCGTCGCAGGGAGCGGACGATGACGCGCTGGATCATCGGCGCCATCGTGGTGCTGCTGCTGGTGCTGATCGTGCAGGCCGTGCAGGGCGGCGGCACCGGCCCGGGCGAGGACCACTTCGTGGACCAGCTGCGCCGCGACCACCCGCACCTGTCGGCGGCCGCGGCACCGGACGACGACCTCGTCGCCGCCGCCCGCCGGGCGTGCAGCCCCGACGGCCTGTCGGACGCCGACGAGGTCTGGCTCCAGAGCCTGGACGTCGACCCCGCGGCCTTCGTCGACGACGCCGAGTCCCTCTGCCCGTCCCGCTGACCCGGCGGCCTCAGCGATCGATCGTGACCGACGGCGAGCCGAACGCCACGGTGATCGTCGCGGGCATGCCCATCAGGTCGATCGGGTCGCCCATCGACGTGCTCGAGGCGACCGACAGCACCTCGCCCTTGCGCTCGCCGGTGGTGATCGTCAGGTCGAGCCGGGTCCCGCCCTCGTCGGTCGCCTCGGCGTCGACGACGAAGGCGTCGTAGGTCCCGTCGTCGAGCAGCGGCGGGGCGTCGTCGGTGGGGCCGTCGGTCATGCCGGGACTCTAGGGGCGCGACCCCGGACGCGACCCGGCCCACCCGCACGAGCGGGTGGGCCGGGTTCGCTCCACGCCAGGGGGGAGGCGTGCCGCTGCGGAGGACGGATCCGGGCCGTGACCCGTCCCCCGCAGAGATCGGTCGGCTCAGACCTTCTCGGTGCTGGCCGGTGCGGATGCGGGCTCCTTGTCGAAGTTCGGGCTGGTCGGCGTGATGTAGATGACGCCGGCGCCGGACTCCAGGTGGTACGGGGGCAGGCCGTGCTCGACGACGTCGATGCCCTCGAGCTCCTCGTCCCGGCTGATCCGCAGGTTCCAGGAACCGGGGATCAGGCGGAGGAGCTTCATGATGATCATGGCCAACCCGCCGACCACGATGATGCAGGACAGGCTGCCGATGATCTGGGCGAGGAGCTGACCGCCGCCGCCGCCGTAGAACAGCCCCTCGATGGGAGCGGAGTTGTCCGGGCCCTCGGAGGTCGGGATGCCGTACTGACCGGTGGCGAAGAGGCCCACGGCCAGCGTGCCGAAGATGCCGCAGATGAAGTGGACCGGCACGGCGCCGATCGGGTCGTCGATCCGGAGGTGCTCCAGCAGGTCGACGCCGAGCGGGACGATGATGCCGGCGAGCGCTCCGATGATCACCGCCCCCAACGGGCTCACCCAGTAGCAGGGCGCCGTGATGGCGACGAGACCTCCCAGGAAGCCGTTGAGCGACATGCCAAGGTCCCACTTCTTCGAGCGTGGGTAGACGAAGAGCACGGCGACCATGCCACCGGCGCAGGCGGCGAGCGTCGTGTTGCCGGCGACCCGGCCGATGCCCTCCCAGTCCATGGCCGACAGGGTCGAGCCCGGGTTGAAGCCGTACCAGCCGAACCAGAGGATCACGGCGCCGATCGAGGCCATGACGAGGTCGTGGGGCGGGAACAGGCCGCCGCCGTCACGGGCGAACTTGCGGCCGAGGCGTGGGCCGAGGGCGATGGCGCCGGCCAGGGCGATCACGCCGCCGGTGGTGTGCACGACGGTCGAGCCGGCGAAGTCGCGGAAGACGGTGCCCTCGGGGACGAGGCCGTTGAACCAGCCCATCGTGTTGCCGAGCCAGCCGCCCGGCCCCCAGACCCAGTGGCCGAAGATCGGGTACAGGAAGCCCGACACGCAGATCGAGTAGAGGATGTCGCCCTTGAAGCTGGTGCGGCCGACCATGGCGCCCGACGTGATCGTCGAGGCGGTGTCGGCGAAGGCCAGCTGGAAGAGGAAGAAGGCCAGGAAGGCGATGCCGGTGCCGTTGTAGTCGGCGCCGCCGCCCGAGAGGAAGAAGTACTCGTGGCCGATCAGGCCGTTGGCGCCGGCCAGGCTGCCGCTCTCGGTGAAGTGGCCGCCGAACATGAACGCGAACCCGATCGCCCAGAACAGGATCCCGCAGAGACAGGTGTCGAACACGCACTCCATGAGGACGTTGACGGCCTCCCGGGACCGGGCGAAGCCGGCCTCGAGGGCCATGAAGCCCGCCTGCATGAAGAATACGAGGAACGCCGCGACCAGCACCCACATCGTGTTGATGGGGTTGATCGTGTCCGCCGCCTCGACCGCCGCCCGGGACACGGTCGACGCGCCGGCCTCGGCGCCGAAGATGGACCCGAGGGCCTTGATGATCGCCAGGAGGGCGACGATGCCGAGCATCTTGCCCGCCAGGATCACCCCCATCATCTTCCGCGTGTTGGGATCTTTGAATCGTTGCACCCGTGTAGAGATCATGCGGCGCAACGTAGGAAGGGATCGTTACGTCGGCATTAGCCAACTGTGAATCGCACGCTTCCATCGTGTTTCCACCGTGTTACCGCCGCTCCCGGCCGCGAGGGGCGCCTCGGCCGGCCGTCGCTTCGGCGGTCCGTCGCGTCCAGCACCGGCGCGCCGCGGCGGACTGACGCGCGCCCCTCGGACCGGCGGAACCAGGGCGGTCCCGGTGCGCGTCCTTCATGAAGCGCGCGAACGAAAGAGAACATAAAGACGACCCAAGCACAACATCATGGTGTCGAATCCACACGGTTTCCCGACCGAGCATCTTGTGTCATTCCGGCACCAACTTGCGGCGGCATTGTAAGAAATTCGTCAGGTCCGCGACCCGGGCATGTAATGACTGCATTACGACTTCGAAATGCAGTCTCCTTATGTTCCTCGGCCATGACTCATGCTGTGCCGTTGAACAGGTTCCCGGGCGCGCTCGGGCGGAGAAGGGACCCGATGCTGATGCCGACGCGCTTGCCCGTGTCGGCGTTCAAGGAACGGGAGGTGCAGAAGCGCTTCGGCGTCGTCCTCGCCGGCAAGATGGGCGGCCTGCTGCTCGCCGCCGGCGTGATCGTCGCCGCGTTCTACCTCTTCGGCCAGACGGCCGGCGCCACGGCGCTGCAGGACACCGTCGACGCCGAGAGCCTGATCAACCCCCTGAACACGGTGTGGGTGCTGGTCGCCGCGTTCCTGGTGTTCTTCATGCAGGCGGGCTTCATGGCCCTCGAGGCGGGGTTCGCCCGATCGAGGGAATCCGTCAACGTGATGATGGAGTGCATCTTCGACACGTGCCTGTGCGGGATCCTCTACTGGGCGATCGGGTTCGCCCTCGAGTTCGGCATCGGGAACTCCATCATCGGGCACTCGTTCTTCTTCCTGAACCACGACACCGCTGACTACAACGGCACCGGCATCGCCTTCTATGCGTTCGTGCTGTTCCAGTTCGCGTTCGCGGACACGGCGTCGACGATCACGTCGGGCGCCATGATCGGCCGCACCAGCTTCAAGGGCGACATCCTCTACTCGATCGCCGTCTCCGGCCTGATCTACCCGATCACCGTGCACTGGATCTGGGGCCCGGGCGGCTGGCTCGGCAACACGATGGGCTGGTTCAACGGCCTCGTCCCCGATGGCACCGTCTTCCGCGACTTCGCCGGCTCCACCGCGGTCCACACGGTGGGCGCCATGATCGCCCTGATGGGCGCACTCGCCCTCGGTCCCCGCCTCGGGCGGGTCTTCGCCAGGGACGGCGGTGGCCCGACCCCGCCGCACGACGTGAACATCGCCGCCATCGGCGCCGTCATGCTGTGGTTCGGCTGGTACGGCTTCAACCCCGGATCGACGCTGTCGGCCATGGACTGGGAGGGCATCGGCCGGGTGGCCATCAACACGACCCTGGCGGCCAGCGCCGGTGGCCTGGTCGCCATCTTCTTCATCTACCGCCGCACCAAGAAGTGGGACGTCGGCTCGACGATCAACGGGTTCCTGGGAGGGCTCGTCGCCGTCACGGCACCCTGCTACTGGATCAACCCGTTGGGTGCGGTGATCATCGGCGCCGTCGCCGGCATCCTCGTCCCGCTCGCCACCGACCTGCTGGAGCACCTCCGGATCGACGACCCGGTCGGAGCGGTGCCGGTGCACGGAGCGTGCGGCATCTGGGGCACGCTGGCCGTCGGCCTGTTCGCCACCGGTGAGTTCGGCATCCCGACGGCCACCGGTGCCGACAACAGCGCCCCGATCACGGGCCTGTTCTTCGGCGGTGGCGGCGGGCAGCTGACCGCCCAGGTGATCGGCAGCATCGCCGCCATGCTCAGCGCCGGCATCCTCTCCTTCCTGCTGATGTTCGGCCTCCGCAAGATCCCGGGCTCCTGGAACCTGCGCATGCCGCACGACGCGGAGATCGAGGAGGGCATCGACCTCTACGCCCACGGGCTGCCGGCCTACCAGCTGGACACCGGCCTCGGGCTCGTCACGGTCGCCGGCCCGTCGGAGGCCAGGGCGCCCGCACCTTCGTCCGACTAGGGGCCACGGCCCGGGTTCCTGCTCGGCGACGCGGTTGGCGGCCCCTCCTGGGGCCGCCGACCCGCGCCCGGGCTCAGCTCCGCGGGCCGTCCGGCGTGGCGACCGGCTCCAGCCGGTAGCCCCGGTTCCGCACGGTCCGCACGGCGAGCCCCACCGGCTCGAGCCGCCTGCGGAGCCGCAGGATGTGCACGTCCAGGGCGTTCCGGCCGGGTGCGGCGTCCGGCCACGCCGCCCGGACGACCGACTCGCGGCTGGCGACCGCGCCGAACCGCTCGAGCAGCACGCCCGTCATCCGGGCCTCGATCGGCGGCAGCGCCAGGTGCTGGTCACCGGAGTGCAGCACGCCGTCGTCGTCCAGGACCGGGCGTCCGGGGAGCGGCGCACGTCGAAGCAACCACTCGGCGCGGGATCGGAGGTCCGCGTCGGACACCGGGAGCCGCACCCAGTCCTCGAGGTCGTCGAGCGGCTCGGGCGGCGGATCGTCCGCTTCGAGCAGGAGCAGGCGCGGGCGCGCCTCGGAGCAGAGCGCCGCACGGCGATCGGTCTGCTCCGGCCAGCGGACCAGGGCCACCGCTCGGGGAGGCGACCCCACGGACACGGACGCGCCGGTCACGGGCGGACGATCACGCGGCGCCGGAGACCACCAGCCGGTAGCCGACGCCCGGCTCGGTCTGGACCTCGACCCCGGTGGCGTCCGCGACCTTCCGCCGCAGGTTGGTGACGTGGACCCGGAGCGATTCGGTGGTGCCGCCACCCGATGGCCACACGGCGTCCATGATCGCCTGGTGGGTCAGCAGCGCGTTCGGCCGCCGGGCCATGGCGGCCAGGAGCGCGAACTCCTTCTGCGTGAGGTGGACGCGGGCGCCGTCCACGCTGACGAGGTGCGCATCGGTGTCGATGAAGAGCCCGCCCAGCTGCAACGGCGCCCTGCTGGCGAAGTCGTCGTTCGACACCTGCTGGCGCCGCTGCGCCGCCCGCAGCCTCGCCATCAGCTCGGGCATCGAGAACGGCTTGGTCACGTAGTCGTCCGCGCCGAGGTCGAGGGCCTCGACCTTGCGGGCCTCGTCGCCGTCGGCGGTGAGCACGATCACCGGCAGGGTCGAGCGCTGGCGGATGCGCCGGCACACCTCCAGGCCGTCCATGTCGGGGAGCCCGAGGTCGAGCAGCACGACGTCGGGATGTGCGGCGACGATCGCTCGGAGCGCTGCCTCGCCCGTCCGGGTGACGATCACGGTGTGGTCCCGGGCCCCCAGCGCTGTCGTGAGCACCTCGGCGACCGAGGGGTCGTCCTCGATCACCAGCACCGTGTTGGAACCGGATCCTGTGGTCGGGGCGTCACCCTGCCGGGAAGGTGACGACGAACCTTGCGCCTCCGCCTGGTCGATCATCGACGGAGATCGTACCGCCGTGACGTTCGACGATCGCCCGACTGATCGCCAGCCCGACGCCGCTCGACCCGGCGATCGTCCCGGATCGGAACGGCTGGAACACCAGCTCCGCCTCCTCCGGGGGGACGCCGGGTCCGCGGTCCGCCACCTCGATCCGCACACCCGAGCCCTCTCCGCTGGCCGCCAACGTCACCGGGCTGCCGTCAGCGCTGTGGCGGATGGCGTTGTCGAGGAGGTTCGACAGCACCTGGTCCACCTGCGTGGCGTCGACCTGGATGACGGGGAGCTCGTCGTCGAGGTCGAGCTCCACGACGACGCCGTTCGGTGCGAGTCGGAACCGCTCGACGGACCGCCGGATGAGCACCTCGGGGTCGATCGGCACCCGCCGCGGCTCCATCGCCCCCGACTCGATCCGGTTGAGCTCGAGGAGGTTCGACACGAGGCGGTCGAGCCGGGCCGCTTCGAGGTCGACGAGCCGCAGCAGGCGCTCCTCGACCTCGGGAGTGTGCTCGACGTCGTCGAGCAGCTCGGTCGACGCGGCCCTGATCGTGGCGAGCGGCGTGCGGAGGTCGTGCGACACCGACCGCAGCAGCAGAGTGCGCTGGCGATCGGCCTCGG
Source organism: Dermatobacter hominis (assembly GCF_020715685.1). GTDB lineage: Bacteria > Actinomycetota > Acidimicrobiia > Acidimicrobiales > Microtrichaceae > Dermatobacter > Dermatobacter hominis. Next base: position 1,286,959 of record NZ_CP085840.1, on the reverse strand, counting down.
CGAGGACGTCGATCCGGTTCGACACCAGGGTGGACACGACGAGCGCCACCAGGAAGAACACGATGAGCGCCACCACGTCGCCGGTCACCGCGATCTGCAGCGGCGAACCGATCGGCGGCAGCGACATGGAGAAGCCGATCGTCGCCGCGCCGGCGGCGATGTAGCCCGGCACCCGACCTCCGAGCGCGGCCGCTCCCACCACCGGCACCACGAGGAGGAGGGCCTTCACCGCTCGCTCGAGCTCGTCCTGGAACGGCGTCAGGGCGACGGTGATGACGACGATCGCCACGAGCGCCGCGATCGTGACCCACGCCGGTGGTGCGCCGCCCGGCAGCGGTCGGCGGACGTCACGGGTCGATCGCGGGTCCTTGGCCACGCCCAAGCGTGCCACGGCGGCACTGCGCCTTGGCAGCTGCGCCCGCCGACCGGTCACATGGTCTCGGCGAAGCTGACCTCTCCCTCGCCCCGGATCACGTTCTTGAGCAGCTTGCCCGAGGCGTTGCGCGGGAGCTTGCCGTCCCAGCGCTGCACGTAGGCCGGCACCTTGAACGCCGCCAGCGTCTCGGCGACCCAGGTGCGGAGGTCGGCGTCGCTGATCTCCTCGCCGGGCGCGAGCTCGATCACGGCCTTGACCTCCTCGCCGAGCTCCGGGTGCGGCACGCCCACGACCGCTGCGTCGGCGATCGACGGGTGCTCGACCAGGCGGTTCTCGATCTCGACGCAGTACACGTTCTCGCCGCCGCGGATCAGCATGTCCTTGGCGCGGTCCGTGATGTAGAGGTAGCCGTCCTCGTCCAGGTGGCCGACATCGCCGGTGTGGAGCCACCCGTCGATGACCGTGCTGGCGGTGGCCTCGGGCTTGTTCCAATAGCCTGCCATGATCAGCGGGCCCCGGATCAGGACCTCACCGGTGGCGCCGGCGCCCAGGTGGGTGCCGTCGGGACCGGCGATCGCCAGCTCGGTGTTGGGCATCGGCAGCCCGACCGAGTCGGGCCGCTCCAGCGAGTCGCGGCCGGTGAGCGCCGTGGCGGCCGAGGACGACTCGGTCAGCCCGTAGGCGTTGGTCGTCGCCTTCACGTTCGGGAACGTCTCGCGGATGCGGCGCTGCAGCTCGTCGGCCGACGGCGAGCCGCCGAAGCTGACCGAGGTGATCGAGCTCAGGTCCCAGTCGTGGCGGTCGGGGTGCTCGCAGCAGCGCCAGATCATGGTCGGCACGGTCGCCCAGAGCTGGATGCGCTCCTTCTCGATGGCGTCGAACGCGGCCTCGGGCGTGAAGCGACCCGGCAGGATCACGAGCCGCAGCCCGGCCATCATCCCGACGACGAGCACGGAGTGGCAGCCCGACACGTGGAAGAGCGGAGAGGTGAGCAGGGCGACGGGCTGGCCCGTCCCGTCCGACGGCGCCTCGGGGCCCTGATCGGCGTCGGGGTCGGTGGCCTGCACCATCGCGCCGAGCGTGAGCAGGAAGACGGTGTTCTGGAGGTTGGCGATCATGTTGCGGTGCGTCGAGATCGCGCCCTTGGGGCGACCCGTCGTGCCCGACGTGTAGAAGATGACGGCCGGGTCGCCCTCGTCGATCGGCTCGGTCGGCAGGTCGTCGGTGGGCTCGGTGAGCAGCTCGTCGAAGCGGTGGAGCTTCGGGCTCACCGAACCGTCGGGCCCGGCGAAGTCCGACGGGTCGGCGTCGATGAGGAACACGTGCTCGAGGGTGTCGATGCCGTCGAACTCGTCGACGATCCGCTCGAACCGCTTCCGGTCCGCCACGAGCACGCGTGCGCCGGAGTCCTCGAGCCCGTAGACGACCTCGTCGGTGATCCACCAGCCGTTGAGCCCGACGAGGACGGCGCCGATGTCGACGGTGCCCCAGAAGGTCAGGCACCACTCGGGGTTGTTCTGGCTGAGCACCGCGACCCGGTCGCCGTGGCCCACGCCGATGGCTGCCAGGCGCCGGCTCACGGAGTTCGCACCGCGCATGAACTCGCGGTACGTGATGCGCTCGTCGCCACGGACGATGAACACCTTGTCGCCGTGGGACTGGCCGAAGCTGGCGACGACCCGGAGGTCGTTGAATCGGTCCTTGTAGACCCGCATGGCCTGGTCGTCGACCTTCTCCTCGACGATCTCGAACGGACCCCCGGGCCCCGTCAGCTGCGCGCGGATCTCCGTTGCGGTCGGCATGCGTCCCCCTGATGTCGGCTGCGTCCCCGTCACCCGCAGCGGAACCCGCCGAGGGCATGTGTGACGTCAGTCTCGCGCCTAGGCCGCCGGGGCGCCGGGCGGAGCGGTGCCCGGGTCGTCGGGGGTGCGTGCCGCCGCGGCGGAAGGACGGCGTGCGCCGAGGCGCCAACGGATGAGCAGCGGGGCGACGATCGTCGTCGCCAGGACGACGACGACGATCGCCGCGTAGCGGTCGTCGTCGAGCACCGCGGCGCCGAGCCCGGTCGCCGCGAAGGCCAGCCCGACCTCGCCGCGGGGCACCATGCCGATCCCGACGAGCAGCCGGTCGACCGCCCCGCCGCCGACGCCGAGCCCCGACACCGCCTTGCCGACGACGCCCACCGCGAACAGGACCCCGGCCAGGACCAGCACGGTGGAGGAGCCGAGCGCGCCGAGGTCGACGTCGATGCCGACCGCGACGAAGAAGACCGGGACGAGCAGCGCTGCGATCGGGGCGACGCCGCGGCTGATCCGCTCGGCCTGGTCGGTGCGGGCGAGCAGCACGCCGGCGACCAGCGCGCCGATGAGCGGCGCGAGCTCGGCGCGGGCGGCGCCCTCGGCGAGCAGCAGCATGAGCACCAGGCCGGCGAGGAGCGGGACGTACCCGCCGGCGCCCGTGCGGCCGATCCAGGCGAACACGGGCGGCACGAGCCGGATCCCGACGACCATCGACACGACCAGGAACCCGCAGGCCAGCAGCAGCGACAACGCGGTCGCGCCGAGGTCCACGCCGCCGCCGGTCGCCACCCGGAGCACCACGCTGAGCACGAGCAGGCCGAGGACGTCGTCGACGACGGCGGCACCCAGCACGATCCGGGCCTCGGTGCCGTCGAGCACGCCGGCGTCGGCGAAGGTCCTCGCCGTGATGCCGACCGAGGTGGCGACGAGCGCGGCACCGAGGAACAGGGCGGTCGTGGAGTCGACGCCCAGGGCGACCGCGGCGCCCCAGCCTGTGGCGAACGGCACGACCACGCCGATCACGGCGACCCGCACGGCCGGCGTGCCGACCGCGCGCATCTCGGTCGTCTCGAGCCCGAGGCCGACCTGCAGCAGCAGCACGAGCACGCCGAGCTCGGCCAGGAGCGCGAGCCCCTCCGACGGCCCGACGAGGTCGAGCGCCGACGGGCCGAGCAGGAGTCCCGCCGCGATCTCGCCCACGACGGCCGGGATCCCGACCGCCTCGGCCGCGCGGCCCGCCACGACCGCGGCGAGCAGCACGAGCGCGAGGCTCAGCAGCTCCACGTGCGCCCCGTCACCGGGGCCCGGTCCAGCTGGCTGCCCTCACGGTCGCTCCCTCCGCTGCCGGTCGGCTCGTCGGTCGGCCGAAGTCAGGCGAGGCGCTCGATGACGTGGTCGATGCAGCGGGTCAGCTGCGCGATGTCCTCGGGGTCGATCGCCGGGAAGAGCGCGACCCGCAGCTGGTTGCGGCCGAGCTTGCGATAGGGCTCGGTGTCGAGGATGCCGTTGTCGCGCAGCACGGCGGCGACGGTGGCGGCGTCGATCTCGTCGTCGAAGTCGATCGTCGCGACCACGTGCGAACGGGCCTCGGGGTCCTTCACGAACGGCGTGGCGTGCGGGTGGGCGTCGGCCCAGTCGTAGATGGTGGCGGCCGAGCGGTCGCAGCGGCCGGCGGCGAACTCGAGCCCGCCGTTCTCCAGGATCCACATGACCTGCTCCGTCGCGAGGAACAGGGTGGCGAGGGCCGGCGTGTTGTACGTCTGGTCCTTGCGCGAGTTCTCGAGGGCGATCGACAGGTCGAGGAACGCCGGCACCCAGCGGTCGCTCGCCGAGATGCGCTCGATGCGCTCGATCGCCGCCGGGCTGCACGCCGCCAGCCAGAGCCCGCCGTCGGAGGCGAGGCACTTCTGCGGGGCGAAGTAGTAGACGTCGGTCTGGGACGGGTCGAAGCGCAGGCCGCCGGCGGCCGATGTGGCGTCGACCAGGACGAGCGCGTCGCCCTCGGTGCCGTTCGGGCGCTGCAGCGGCATGGACACGCCGGTCGACGTCTCGTTGTGGGTCAGGCAGTACGCGTCGATGCCGTCCATCGGGACCGCCTCGGGGTGGTGGCCGGGATCGGTCTTGATGATCTCGGGCTGCCCGATGTGCGGGGCGGTGGTGGCGGCCTTGGCGAACTTCGAGCTGAACTCGCCGAAGTCGAGGTGCTGGCTCCGCTCCTCGATGAGCCCGAACGTGGCGGCGTCCCAGAACGCGGTCGTGCCGCCGTTGCCGAGCAGCACCTCGTAGCCGTCGGGGAGCGAGAACAGCTCGGCCAGCCCGTTGCGCAGCTCGCTGACCTTGAACCGGACCATCGCCTGGCGGTGCGACGTGCCCATGAAGTGCGGGGCCGAGCCGGCGAGCATCTCGATCGCGTCCGCCCGGACCTTGGAGGGCCCGCAGCCGAACCGGCCGTCGGCGGGGAGGAGGTCGTCGGGGAGGGAGATGTCAGGCGTGCTCACCGGCACAGTCTGCCCCGACCGGCCGACGCGCCCTTCACGCCTTCCCGTGGCCACCCGTCACGTCGCTCCGCCACCTGGCACCGCTCCTGCCCCGTTCCTGCGTGGGTTGCCGTCGCTGAGCGACGGAGGCCGACGCAGGAACGGCGCCGCCGGGCAGGCGAGCCGGGCCGTTCGGGGCGGGGAACCCGTGAGGAGGGCGGTCGTGGGGCCGGGTAGCGTTCGAGACCATGAGCGCCCCCACCACTACGGGTCGGATCTCCCGACGCGTCGCCGGCATCGCCCCGTCCGCCACCCTCGCGGTCGACGCCAAGGCCAAGGCCATGAAGGCCGCCGGGGACCCCGTCATCGGGTTCGGCGCAGGGGAGCCCGACTTCCCGACGCCCGAGCCGATCGTGCAGGCCGCCATCGCCGCCTGCAGCGACCCGAAGAACCACCGCTACACCCCGGCGCCGGGCCTGCCCGAGCTGCGCGAGGCGATCGCGGCCAAGACCCTGCGGGACTCCGGCGTGACCGTCCAGCCCTCGCAGGTCGTGGTCACCAACGGCGGCAAGCAGGCCGTCTACGAGGCGGTGCTGGCCGTCGTCGACGACGGCGACGAGGTCCTGCTCCCGGCGCCGTACTGGACGACCTACCCCGAGCCGATCCGTCTCGCCGGCGGAGAGCCGGTGGTCCTGTCGACCACCGAGGACACGGGCTTCCGCGTCACCGTCGACCAGCTCGAGGCCGCCCGCACCGAGCGGACCAAGGCCCTGGTCTTCGTCTCGCCGTCGAACCCGACCGGAGCGGTGTACCCGCGCGACGAGATCGAGGCGATCGGCCGCTGGGCGCTCGAGCACGGCGTCATCGTCATCACCGACGAGATCTACGAGCACCTCGTCTACGACGGCCACGAGCACCACTCGATCCTCGCCGTCGTGCCCGAGCTCGCCGACCAGACGATCATCCTCAACGGCGTCGCCAAGACCTACGCGATGACCGGCTGGCGCGTCGGCTGGCTGATCGGCCCCGACGACGTCGTGAAGGCGGTGTCGAACCTGCAGAGCCACCTCTGCTCGAACGTGGCGAACGTGTCGCAGCGCGCCGCGCTCGCGGCGGTCAGCGGTGACCTCTCGGCCGTGGCGATGATGCGCGAGACGTTCGACCGCCGCCGCCGGGTCATGCACGGCATGCTCAACGACATCGACGGCATCACCTGCCTCGAGCCCGAGGGCGCCTTCTACGCCTTCCCGAACCTCACGGGCCTGCTCGGCCGCGACCTCGGCGGCGAGACGGCGTCGACCACGCTCGAGCTCGCCGACCTCGTGCTCGACAAGGCCAAGGTCGCGTTCGTGCCGGGCGAGGCGTTCGACGCCCCGGGCTACGGGCGGTTCTCGTTCGCCCTGGGCGACGAGGACCTCGAGGAGGGCATCGCCCGCATCCAGCGGCTCGTGGCCGGCTGAGCCGACCGAGCACCACGCGGCGGACGGACAGGTGCCGGGACACGACGGGCGGACCGACGGCGAGGACGGCACGCCCGTGATGCCGTCCGCGCCCGCCACGGTCCCGTTCGGCTCCTGGCCCTCGCCGCTCTCGCCGAGCGAGGCGGCGGGCGGGGCGGTCCGGGTGTCGTCGGTGGGGCTGGCGGTCGCCGACGACGGCTCGACCACCATCCGCTGGAGCGAGCAGCGGCCCGACCTCAACGGTCGCATCGTCGTGTGCCGGGCGCCGGTCCCGACCGGTGACGAGCCCGCCGTCGAGGGCGTGATCGAGGGGCCGGCGGAGATGTCGGCCCGGAGCGGCGTGAACGAGTACGGCGGCGGCTCCTGGTGGGCCGATGGCGATCAGCTGTTCTGGACCGAGGGGCTGAGCGGCGGGATCGTCACCTGCGACGCCGTCGGCGGCCCGGCCACGCCCGTGACGACCGCGCCGCCGACGTCGCGCGGCTGGCGGCACGCCGCCGGCGTGCTGACGCCGCCCGGCGAGCGGCGCTGGATCGTGTGCGAGCGCGAGGTCCACCCCGGTGCCGAGGTGGCCTCGGGCCCCGGGAACGTGGCGGGCGCCGTCGTCAGCGCGCTCACCGAGCCGGCGAACGAGCTGGCGGTCGTGCCGGTCGACGGCGGCGCGCCCACCACGCTCGTGCGCGACGGCGACTGGGCGGTCGCGCCGGCGCTGTCGCCCGACGGCGCGGTGCTGGCCTGGCTGCGCTGGGACCACCCCGACATGCCGTGGGACGCCGCCGAGGTGTGGGCCGCACGCGTCCTGTACCCCGACGGCGCCGGCTCCGACGGGCCCGACGACCCCGACGACGGCAGCGGGGCTGCGCCCGTGGTCGTCGACGCCCGACGCGTCGCCGGCGGCCGTGCCGGCGCGGCCGCACGAGCGCTCGACCGGCCGATCGCCGCGTGCCTGCCGTCGTGGTCGCCCGACGGTCGCCTCTGGTGGTGCGACGACGCCGACGACTGGTGGCAGCTGCGCTGCGCCGCCGCGCCGGGCCTGCCCGACGAGGGCGCCGGCGACCGCGCCGAGGTGGCGCTCGACGTGCCGGGCGAGGTCGGCGAGCCGCGGTGGATCTCGGGCGGGAGCCGCTTCGGCTTCACCGATGACGGCCGGGTCGTCGTCGCCCTCCTGCACGAGGGGCTCGACTCGGTCCAGGTGTGGGACCCGTCGACCGGCTCGCTCGACCCGGTCCCGTCGCCGCCCGGCGGGTTCACCTCGGTCGAGCACCTGGCGGTGCAGGGCCAGGTGGTGGCCGTCGCCGGCGGCGGGGGAGCGCAGCCGACCTCGGCGTGGTCGGTCGACCTGCGGACCGGGCGGGTGGTCGACCACCGCGCCGGTTCGCCGCACGCGACCCCCACCCTCGAGCCGGCCTCGATCTCGTTGCCCGAGGGCATCTCGTTCCCGACCTCGGGCGGCGAGGACGCCCACGCGCTCTTCTACCCGCCGTGCTCGGCGTCGTCGTCGGCGCCCGAGGACGAGCTCCCGCCGCTCGTCGTGCGCATCCACGGCGGCCCCACCGCGTCGGCCCGGGCGGAGTACTCGACGTCGGTGCAGTTCTGGACGTCGAGGGGCTTCGCCGTCGTCGACGTGAACTACCGCGGGTCCACCGGCTACGGCCGCCGCTACCGGGACCTGCTGCTCGGCGAGTGGGGCGTCGCCGACGTCGAGGACTGCGTCGCCGCGGTGCGGTGGCTGGCCGACCAGGGCAGGGTCGACGGCGGGCGGTGCGTGATCCGGGGCGGGTCGGCCGGGGGGTTCACCGCCCTCGAGGCGACCTGCCGCTCCGACGTCTTCGCCGCCGCCTGCAGCCTGTACGGCGTCACCGACCTCCGGGCGCTCGCGGCCGACACCCACAAGTTCGAGTCGCGGTACCTCGACGGCCTCGTCGGCCCGTACCCGCAGGAGGCGGCCCGGTACGAGGAGCGGTCGCCGCTGTTCCACGCCGAGCTGCTCGACCGGCCGGTGCTGCTGCTCCAGGGCACCGACGACCCGATCGTCCCGCCGTCGCAGGCCGAGGTGCTCCGCGAGGCGCTGCACGCCGGCGGCATCCCGCACGCGCTGATCCTGTTCCCCGGCGAGGCCCACGGGTTCCGCTCGGCCGGCACGATCGTGCGGGCGCTCGAGGCCGAGCTGGCCTTCTACGGCGAGGTGCTCGGCTTCACGCCGGCCGACGACCTCCCGCCGCTGCAGCTCGAGCGCTGACGGGGCCGGTCGGCCTCCGACCGGGCCTGGCGCAGCCCCCACCAACCCCGCCCTTTGGCGGCGGTTTCCGTCGTCAGACGACGGAAACCGGCGCCAAAGCGGGGAGCGCGGGGCGGGAGCGCCGCGGCGGACCGGTCTACGGCGCCGGGACGAGCCGCAGCAGCGAGCCCGGGTTGGCGTCCTGCGCGACCCAGAGCGAGCCGTCGGGCGCCTGGCGGACCGTGCGGAGCCGTCCCCGGTCGGTGAGCCGCGTGTCGATGCCCTGCAGCGTCGAGCCCGAGATCTTCACGAACATCAGCCGGGTGCCCTTGAGGACGGCGACGGCGAGCGCGCCGTTCCACTGCCCCCACTGCGCACCGGTCACGAACGAGGCGCCCGACGGCGCGATCGTCGGGCAGCCGCTCGACCAGACCGCCGGGATGGCACCCGGGATCGACAGGTCGGTCATCGGCTTCGACTCGTCGTAGCCGGAGCCGACGGGGTTCCAGCCGTAGTTGCCGCCGGCGACGATCCGGTTGATCTCGTCGTCGCAGCCGGTGCCGTGCTCCACCTCGAAGGGCTGGCCGTCGGACGGCCGGAACGCCAGGCCCTGACCGTTGCGGTGGCCGATCGAGTACACGTACGGGTTCCACGAGCCGCCGGGGTTGCCGGGCGCCGGTGCGCCCGCCGCCGTCATGCGCAGCACCTTCCCGGCCAGGTTCGTCGTGCTCTGCGGGTAGGTCGGCTGGGCGGCGTCGCCGGTGGTGGCCCACAGCATCCCGTCGGGTCCGAACGCCAGGCGGCAGCCCTGGTGGCGGTTGCCGGCGCCCTGCGGGATGCCGGTCAGGACGGGGGTCTGGCCGGTCAGCGACCCGAGGTCCTCGGCGACGCGGAAGCGGACGATCCGCACGTCGGACACCACGCCGCCGGACCCGTGGTCGTAGCAGGTGTAGATGAAGCGGTTGGTGGCGAAGGCCGGGTCGACGGCCAGGCCCAGCAGCCCGCCCTCGCCCGACGCCACGACGTCGGAGATGGTGGCGACGACCTGACGGGCGCCGCCGACGACGGCCGCGACCCGCCCGGGCCGTTCGGTGACGAGCGGGGTGCCGTCGGGCAGGAACGCGATCTCCCACGGCGTGGTGAAGCCGCCGACGGTCTGGGCCACGCTCACGTCGCCGCCCCCGGCCGGGGGCGCAGTGGTCGTCGTCGGGGGTGTCGCCGGCGGGACGCAGGCGGCCGCCAGAGCCGCCGTCGCCACCGCCACCACGGCGGCCAGCGCCCAACGGGCGCGGCGGCGGGGCGGCATCGGACGGTCACCGTCGGTACGTGCGGATCGTCGCATGTCGTGGGCCCCCTGTGCGGCGCGGTCGGGACGTCCCTACCCCCATCGGCACTCCGCGCCACGGAACTGGAGGGGCCATCGGGCGGACCCATGTCATCTGGCCGCGCCCCGGTCGCTCGGGCAGGATGGGCGCCATGCGAGTACTGGTGAGCGAGAAGATCGCGGACGGCGGCCTGCAGCGGCTGCGCGACGCCGGCCACGAGGTCGACGTGCAGCTGGACCTGACGCCCGAGACGCTGCTGGACGCCGTGAAGGGCGCCCACGCGCTCATCATCCGATCCGCCACCAAGGTGACGAAGGAGGTGCTCGAGACGGGCACCGACCTGGTCGTGGTCGGCCGGGCCGGCATCGGCCTCGACAACGTCGACGTGGCCGCCGCGACCGACCGCGGCGTCATGGTCGTCAACGCGCCGCAGTCGAACACGCTGTCGGCCGCCGAGCACACGATGGCCCTGCTGCTGGCCCAGGCCCGCAACGTCCCGCAGGCCCACGCCGCGCTCAAGGACGGCCGGTGGGAGCGCTCGAAGTGGGAGGGCGTCGAGCTGTCCGACAAGGTGCTCGGCATCATCGGCCTGGGCCGGATCGGCAAGCTCGTGGCCCAGCGGGCCATGGCGTTCGGCATGAAGCTCATCGCCTACGACCCGTTCGTGACGCCGGACCGGGCTCGGCAGATCAACGTGGAGCTCGTCGATCTCGACACGCTGATGTCGCGCGCCGACTTCATCACCCTGCACCTGGCCAAGACACCCGAGACCGCCGGCCTGATCGGTGCCGAGATGCTGGCCAAGGCCAAGCCGACGCTGCGCGTGATCAACGTCGCCCGCGGCGGCATCGTGGACGAGGACGCCCTGGCCGCGGCGATCGCCGACGGCACGATCGCCGGTGCCGCCCTCGACGTGTTCGCCGCCGAGCCCACCACCGAGTCGCCGCTGTTCGAGCTCGACCAGGTCGTCGTCACGCCGCACCTCGGCGCCTCGACCGCCGAGGCCCAGGACAAGGCGGGCGACACGATCGCCGCGATGGTCGAGCTGGCGCTGGCCGGCGACTTCGTGCCCTTCGCGGTGAACGTGAGCGCGGCCGAGGCCTCGGAGAGCGTCCGCCCGTACCTGCCGTTGGCCGAGCGGCTCGGTCGGATCTTCGCCGGGTTGTGCGGTGGTGACGGCGACGGCGCCAGCGGGAGCGGCAACTCGATCGACATCGAGTACCAGGGCCAGATCGCCGAGTACGACACGCGGATCCTCACCCTCTCGGTGCTCAAGGGGTTCTTCGGTGCGACGAGCGGCGAGCCGGTGTCGTACGTGAACGCGCCGCAGGTGGCCGAGGAGCAGGGGATCGAGGTCCGGCCCACGGCGACCACGACCGCCCGCGACTACGTCAACCTCATCACCATCCGCAGCGGTGCCCACAGCCTGGCCGGCACGCTCGTCGGCCTGCGGTCGGTCCCGTCGCTCGTGATGATCGACGACCACACCGTCGACGTGCCGCCGTCCGAGCACCTGCTGGTCGTCCGCAACGAGGACCGGCCGGGGATGATCGGCACGGTCGGCTCCGTGCTGGGCGAGGCGTCGCTGAACATCGACGACATGGCCGTCGGCTCCAACGAGCAGGGGGCCAAGGCGATCATGGTCATCGCCACCGACCGCTCGGTGCCCGACGACGTGGTCACCCGGCTCCGCGGCGTCGACGGCATCGTCTCGGTCTACGCCGTCGGCTGATCCCGCTCTGAGAATCGCCTCCGCCGTTCTGTGATGCTCGATGCGTCGATCCAGGCGTATCGAGCATCACGGAACGGGTGGGTGGGTCAGAAGGGGAGCAGGGCGACGCCGGTGGGCCGCTGGGCGTCGGTGCGCCCGACGCCCGCGTCGGACACCGTCCAGAGGTCGGCGTCGACGACGACCGAGCGCAGGATGCTCCCGTACGCCCCCGGGGTCGGCTCGTGCACGAGCTTCCCGCGGACGGTCAGGACGTCGCCGTCGACGCCGATGACGTAGGCGCCGGTCCAGGGCATGGCGACCGGCCGCCCGACGGTCGGCCCGACCACGCCGCAGTCGGCCCCGGCCGGACAGGCGATCGTGGTCGACGGCACGTCGTCCATCGGCATCGGTTCCGTCGGCATCACCTCACCGGGCATCGAGCACTGGGCGTCGGCCGGGCAGCCGAACCCGCCGTTCGAGGTCATCGGCACGACCGCCTGGCGCCGCACCGGGTCCCACGTGAACGAGTGCGGGTCGTACCCCACCGTCGAGCTCATGCCGGCCTCGACGTAGGAGTCGAGCTCCTTCGGGGCGGTCGGGTCCGACACGTCGAACAGCGTCGCCTTGAAGCCGGTGACGCCACCGGAGCGCTCGTCGGCCTCGGACCCGATGCCGAGCAGCCGGCCGTCACCGATCGGGTGGAGGTACTCCGAGAAGCCGGGCAGCTTCAGCTCGCCGAGCAGGCGGGGCGCCGTGTCGTCGGAGAGGTCGACGGCGAAGAGCGGGTCCGTCTGGCGGAACGTGACCACGTAGGCCCGGTCCTCGATGAACCGCACCGACTTCACCTGCTCGGTCACCCCGAGGTCGTCGAGGTGCCCGACCTCCCGCAGCGTGCCGGCGTCGTCGGGCCGCAGCACCGTGATGCGACCGGCCGTCGTCGAGGCCCGGCCGATGCTCGCCTCCTCGCCGTCCTCGACGGCGACGCCGGGGACGGCCCCGGTCGAGGTCGACGCCGTGGTGACCACCCGCAGGGCACCGTCGCGGTCCGACAGCGAGTACTGGTTCAGCAGCGAGCCGGGCACCAGCCCGCTGCCGGTGTAGGCGGCCGGGCCGTCGGCGGCGAGGTCGAAGCGGTGCACGGCCGTCACCGGACCCTCGGGCCCGTAGGCCGTCGCCGTCGTGTACAGGGCGTCGGTCCCGGCGTACACGGTCTCGACGCCGCCCTCGACGGTGACGGGCGCCAGGTCCGCGAGCGTGTCGGCGACCGTGAGGACCGTGACGCCGTTGCCCGCCGGGTACGCGACGTCGGTCGTCATCCCCGAGCTCGTCCCGCCCCACGAGCCGGACGTGCCGCCGCCCGAGCCGATGGAGGTGGGAGGCGGCGAGAGCACGTCGTCACACCCGCCGAGCGGCTCGCTCCCGCCCAGGGCCGTCAGGCGCTGCGGCAGCAGGCGGGCCGCCTCGGTCGACACGTCGTCAGCGTCGGCGGCCGTCGACGTGGTGGTGGTCGGGACCGTCGTGGTGGTCGAGGTGGAGGGGAGGGTCGTGCCGTCGGGGACGGAGGTGGTGGGCACGGTCGTGTCGGGCACCGTGGTGTCGGGCACCGTCGTCGCGGTGGTCGGCGGCTCGGTGGTGACGGGTGGCGGCAGCGGGACCGGTGCGACGACCGGGCCGCCGATCATCGGGCGGAGCACCACGCGGATGCGGCCGTCGACCATGCGCGTCGCCACCGGCTCACCGGCCACCCGCACCTGCTCGACGAGCGTGGGACGAGCGGGGTCGGCGAGGTCGATCCGGGCGATCTGCGTCGACGGCAGTCCCGTCGTCGGGTCCCAGGCGCCCACCACCGCGACGACCTCGTCGCCGCGGAGGAGGAGCTGGCCGCCCTGGGCGAAGCTCGGCGGCGTCAGCACGAGCTCGCCGTCGACGGAGGGGGAGCCGTCGAGCCCGACCACGCGCAGCACGCCGTCGGAGGTCAGGGTCACCAGCCGGCGGCCGTCGGTCTTGACCAGGTCGCCCTCGTCGACGCCCTGCTCCTGGTTGTTCGTGCCGGCGACGACGGTGCCGTCCGCTGTCGTGTCGCCGGATCCCGCGGCGCGCTGCTCGGTCTGGCCGGCGCGCTGCTGGGCCCCGTCGGCGGCTCCGGCCGTCGGCGCGGCGGCGTCGGCCGGCATCGCCGGCGCAACGGTGGTCGCCGGCCCCGACGACGACGCGGACGCCGACGACTCCGCACCGGCCGCGTCGACGTCGTCGCCGAGCTCCTCGACGGCGCCGCCGCTGTCGGTCGCCCGCTGCTGCCGGTCGATCTCGTCCTGGATGGCCTGCTCGCGTGCCTCGGCGGTCGCGACCAGGTCGTCGCAGCTGCTGGCGCGCACGAGCGAGACGTCGGCCAGCTCGATCGGCTCGCTGCGGAGCCGGCCGACGCCGCCCTCGATGTCCTGCGTGCAGCCTGCGAGCAGGCCCACGGCGGCCAGCCCCACCAGCGCGACGGCGATGGCGCGCCGCCCACCGTGGCTCGTGTTCCCTCCGGTGCCGATCCCGACCCGCATGGCTCCTCCTCGTCACGTTCCCGGCACCTCGGAGGTGCGTCGAGGGGTGTGACGACGGAGCCCGCGCTCTGGTTCCCGACGATCGCCGACCGGTCGGGGACGAGGGCGATCAGGTGGTGGCGACCGGCATCCAGGCGGGGCGCTGCGACTCGAACGCCGTGATCTCGGCCTCGTGCTGCAGCGTGAGGCCGATGTCGTCGAGCCCGTTCAGGAAGCGGTGGCGGACGGCGTCGTCGAGGGGGAAGTCGACCTCGAGGTCGAGGCCCGGGACCTCGAGCGTGCGGCGCTCGATGTCGATCGACAGCTGCAGCGTGGGCTCCTCGGCCACGGCGTCGAGCAGCCGGCGGCCGACCTCCGCGGACACCTGCACCGGGACCAGCCCGTTCTTCGTCGAGTTGTTGCGGAAGATGTCGCCGAAGCGCGGCGAGATGACCGCGGCGAACCCGTACTGCTGGATCGCCCACACGGCGTGCTCGCGGCTGGAGCCCGTGCCGAAGTTCGGGCCGGCGATCAGGATGTTCGCCCCCTGGTGGACCTCCTGGTTCAGCACGAAGTCCCGGTCGTCGCGCCACTCGGAGAAGAGGCCCTTGTCGAAGCCGGTGCGCTCGACCTGCTTGAGCCAGTCGCTCGGGATGATCTGGTCGGTGTCGACATCGGAGCGGTCGAGCGGGACCGCGGTGCCGGTGATGATGCGAACTGCGTCCATGGTGTCGTTCTCTCTTCTCTCGCGCTCGGTCAGTCCAGGTCGGCCGGGGCGGCGAAGTGGCCGGCGACGGCGGTGGCGGCGGCGACGGCGGGCGACACGAGGTGCGTGCGGCCGCCGCGGCCCTGCCGGCCCTCGAAGTTGCGGTTCGACGTCGACGCCGAGCGCTCACCCGGGGCGAGCTTGTCGGGGTTCATCGCCAGGCACATCGAGCAGCCGGGCTCCCGCCAGTCGAAGCCGGCCTCGAGGAAGATGCGGTCCAGACCCTCGGCCTCGGCCTGCGCCTTCACGGCGTGGGAGCCGGGGACGACGAGCGTGCGCACGCCGTCGGCGACCTTGCGGCCCTCGGCGACGGCGGCCGCGGCCCGGAGGTCCTCGATGCGCCCGTTGGTGCAGGACCCGATGAAGATCGTGTCGACCGCGACCTCGCGGAACGGCGTGCCCGCCTGCAGGTCCATGTACTCGAGCGCACGCTCCGCGGCGTCGTGCAGGACCTGGTCGTCGAAGTCGTCCGGCGACGGGATCGTGCCCGACAGCGGGATCACCTGGCCGGGGTTGGTGCCCCAGGAGACGAACGGCTCGATGTCGGCCGCGTCCAGGAAGATCTCCTTGTCGAACGTGGCGCCCTCGTCGGTGACGAGCGTCGTCCAGTCCTCGACGGCCTGGTCCCACAGCTCGCCCTTGGGGGCGTGGGCCCGGCCCTTCAGGTACTCGAAGGTGACCTCATCGGGGGCGATCAGGCCCGCTTTCGCACCGGCCTCGATCGACATGTTGCAGACGGTCATCCGGCCCTCCATCGACAGCGACCGGATGGCGGAGCCGCGGTACTCGGCGATGTAGCCGATGCCGCCCGACGTGCCGAGCTCACCGAGGATGGCGAGGATCACGTCCTTGGCGGTGACGCCGGGTCGGAGCTCGCCCTCGACGTTGACCGCCAGCGTCTTCGGCTTCGCCTGGGGCAGCGTCTGCGTGGCGAGCACGTGCTCGACCTCCGACGTGCCGATGCCGAACGCCAGCGCGCCGAACGCGCCGTGGGTCGAGGTGTGGGAGTCGCCGCACACGATCGTCATGCCGGGGAGGGTGCGCCCCTGCTCCGGGCCGATGATGTGCACGATGCCCTGCTCCGCGGATCCCATCGGGAACTCGACGATGTCGAACTCGTCGGTGTTGGCCCGGAGGGTGTCGACCTGCTTGCGCGACACGGGATCGGCGATCGGGACGTCGATGTCCTGGGTCGGCACGTTGTGGTCCTCGGTGGCGACCGTGAGGTCCGGACGGCGGACGCCGCGGCCGGCCAGGCGGAGCCCGTCGAACGCCTGCGGCGAGGTGACCTCGTGGACGAGGTGCAGGTCGATGTAGAGGAGGTCGGGCTCGCCCTCCGCCGACCGCACGACGTGGCGGTCCCAGACCTTCTCGGCCAGCGTCCGGGGCGCTGCTGGGTTCGTCATCTCGACTCCTGTCGTGGGCGGCGCTCGGAGGCCGCCGGTTGGCCGATCTCACATGTTGAGATACAGTTCCCGACTGATGGAACACATCGTAAGCGGGGTCGGGGTGCTCGACAAGTCGTGCTGGCTGCTCGCCGCGGTCGCCGACGGGCCCTGCACGCTGGCGGAGCTGTCGGAGCGGACCGGCACCTCGCGCGCCACCGCCCACCGCCTGGCCGTGGCGCTCGAGGAGCACGGGATGCTGCGCCGGGGGAGCGACGGGCGCTTCGCCCTCGGGCTGCACCTGGTGACGCTCGGTCGCACCGCCGCCCAGCAGTTCCCGCTCGCCGACGCTGCGTCCGACGCGCTCGCCGAGCTGCGCGATCGGACCGGCGAGTCGGTGCAGCTCTACGTCCGCGACGGCGGCGATCGCGTCTGCGTGGCTGCCCTCGAGTCGCCGCACGGCCTCCGGACGATCGTGCCGATCGGCGCCGCCCTGCCGATGGACCGCGGCTCGGCGGGCCGGGTGCTGACCGGCGAGACCGGACCGCAGGGGTGGGTGCAGACGGTCGAGGAGCGCGAACCCGGTGTGGCGTCGGTGTCGGCCCCGGTGCGGCGGGCCGGCGAGGTCGTCGCCGCGATCAGCGCGTCCGGCCCGATCGACCGGATGGGCCGCTCGCCCGGACGCCGCCACGGCGGATCCGTGGTCGAAGCCGCCCGCGCCGTCGAGACCCGCCTCTGACCCCGCCCCCAAGTTTCTGACGCCATCAGGTGTGCTCTCCGGCCGATCATCGACACGAGAATCCGGGGGCCCCGGATTCTCGTGTCGAGATTGCGTCAGCAGCACCGTCTGGTGGCGTCAGAAACCGCGGGGTCAGTGAACCTGCGGGGGCGGGGATCGGGGGGGGGTCAGCGGTTGTCGCGGTTGCGGGCCTTGTGGCGCGCCACCTGGTTGGCCTGGCGCTCGGCGTCGCGCTCGCGCACCTCGAGGTCGGCCTCGAGCGACTCCAGCTCGGCGACCAGCTCGTGGAACACCTCGAGCCGGTCGGCGCCGACGTCGCCGCGCTCGACCGCGGCGGTGACGCCGCACCCGGGCTCGGTGCCGTGCTGGCAGTCGACGAAGCGGCACTCCTCGGCGTAGGGCACCAGGTCGTCGAAGGCCCGCTCCAGGCCCTCGTCCGCCGCCCACAGTCCCACGCCGCGGATGCCCGGCGTGTCGATCAGCAGGGCGCCGCCCGCGAGCGGGACGATCTGGCCGGCCGACGTGGTGTGCCGGCCACGCCGGTCGCCCTCCCGCACCTCGGCGGTCAGCTGCACCTCGTGGCCGGCGAGTGCGTTGGCGAGCGACGACTTGCCCGCCCCCGACGCGCCGAGCAGCGCCAGCACGTGCCCGGGCCCGGTGACGTCGTCGAGCCCGTGCAGCGTGTCGGGGCGGTGCTTGGAGATCGCCAGCACCTCGACGCCGGGCGCCCATCGCCGCGCCTCGGCGACGGCGGCCTCGACCGTCTCCTCGTCGACCAGGTCGGTCTTGGTGAGCAGGACGATCGGCAGGGCTCCCGACTCCCACGCCAGCACGAGCTCGCGGGCGAGCCGATGCGGGTTGAGCCCGGTGTCCAGCGGCTGCAGGACGAGGACGCGGTCCATGTTGGCGGCCACCGCGCGGGCCTCGGCCAGCACCTGGCCGCGACTCACCCCGGGCGACCGGCGCTCGAACACCGTGCGCCGCGGGAGGATCGCCTCGATGCGCCCGGCCTCGGCGTCGAGCGCGACGACGTCGCCGACCACCACGCGCCGCGCCGACTTGGCGGCGATCACCAGGTGGTCGTCACCCGGCCAGCGCGCCGCGGTGATGCCGCCCTTGTCGATGCGGACGACCCGCGCCGCGACCGTGCCGTCGGGGAGCTGGCCGCCGTCGCGTGCCGCCGCCCATGCCGCGGCCCAGCCCTCGTCCCACCCGGGGGGATCGGTGCCGTCGGCTGCGACCACGCCCGGCAGCCTCGCGCACCGACCGCCGCGATCACCCCGACCCCCTCCGTCCCGCCGCAGCGTGAGCGGACGGTTCGTCCCGGTCGCGCGGCCGGCGCACGAGCTGCGATGGGAGCCCTGCACCGGCCGGCCGTACACTCGCGGCCATGGCCCCGCCCCCAGGGCCGAGCACCCCCTCCCCGTTCCCCGAGGTGCTGGCCGCCATCGACATCGGGACGAACTCCGTCCACATGGTCGTGGCGCGGGTGGCGGGCAACGACCGCTTCGAGGTGATCACCCGCCTGAAGGAGATGGTCCGGCTCGGTTCCGGCCAGGGCGAGATGAAACACCTCGAGCCCGATGCGATCGACCGCGCCGTGGCCGCCCTGACCCGGTGCCGCCAGCTCGCCGACAGCCTCGACGCCACCGTCTTCGCCGTGGCGACGTCGGCCGTCCGGGAGGCCCGCAACGCCGGCGACTTCCTGGTCCGGGCGCGTGAAGAGGCGGGCGTCGACGTCGAGGTGATCGCCGGCCACGAGGAGGCCCGCCTCATCCGCCTCGGCGTGCTGCAGGCGCTGCCGGTGTGGGACAAGGACATGGTGCTCGTCGACGTCGGCGGGGGGTCCACAGAGATCGTCTTCGGCCGGGGCGAGGAGGTCACCTACGCCCGGTCCATCAAGCTCGGCTCGCTGCGCATGACGCGGTCGTTCTTCCCCGACGGGGCGGCGAGCCCGAAGGCAGTGGCCGAGTGCCGGCGCTTCGTGCAGGGCCGGCTCGCGCCGATGCTGCGCGACGCGGTCAACCTGCCGTTCGAGGTGGCGGTCGCGTCGTCGGGCACCGCCGAGTCGCTGGCGGTCATGGCCCTGGCCCGATCGGGCGACACCGCGCCGCAGACCATGAACGGGGCGGTGCTGACCCGCAAGGCGCTCGGCAAGGTGATCGACGACCTGGCCGGTGCCCCGACGACCGAGGAGCGCCGCCAGCTGCCGGGAATCGACGTCGCCCGGGCCGACATCCTCCTCGGCGGCGCCATCGTCATCGAGCAGGTGTGCGACGCGCTCGGCATCGACGAGCTCGTGATCTCGGAGTACGCGCTGCGTGAGGGCGTGCTGCTCGACGGCCTCCACCGGCTCCGCGGCGGGTCGCTGCACCACCTGTCGCAGCTGCGCGAGGCGTCGGTCCACCACCTCATCGAGCTCTGCGACGACGACCCGGCGCACTCGGTGCAGGTGGCCGCGCTCGCGCTGCAGCTGCACGACGCGCTGGGGGAGCGGTTGGGGCTGGGCGACGCCGACCGCGAACTGCTCGAGGCGGGCGCGCTGCTGGCCAACGTCGGGCTGTTCATCAGCCACTCGGGCCACCACAAGCACAGCTACTACGTGATCCGGAACTCCGAGCACCTCATGGGCTTCACGGACCGCGAGATCGAGATCATCGCCCAGGTCGCCCGCTACCACCGGAAGGGCCGGCCGGCCGAGAAGCACCTCGAGTTCGCAGCGCTGTCGAGCGAGGACCAGGCCCGGGTCCGGGCGATGGTGTCGATGCTCCGCGTCGCGATCGGCATGGACCGCAACCACGACGGTGCGGTCGAGCGGCTCAACGTCAAGGACGAGGGCGACCACGTCCGGATCGAGCTCGTGGGCGAGCCCGACGCCGACCTCTCCCTCGAGGTCTACGCGGCGAACGAGCGCTGCAACATGCTCGCCGACCAGCTCGGCGCGACCGTCGAGATCGTCGCCGCGGACTGATCCCGCCGCGCACCTCGATCGGCTACTTGCGAGCGATCTGCTCCAGCAGCTCGATCATCCGGTCCTCCTTGGCCAGCTCCTCCTCCTCGGGGGTGCTGTAGCGGGCCCGGAGGTGGTTGATGGGGGCGACGATGAAGAAGTAGACGGCCGCGGCCAGGATCAGGAAGTTCAGGACGGCGGTGAGGAAGGCCCCGTAGCGGATGACGCCGTCGCCGATCGTGAAGGTCAGCTGCTCGAAGCTCGGCTCGCCGATGATCGCCCCGATGAACGGCATGATCACGTCCTGCGTCAGCGAGGTGACGACGGCGCCGAACGCAGCGCCGATGATGACGCCCACCGCCAGGTCGACGACGTTGCCTCGGGTGATGAACTCCCGGAACCCCTTGATCATGCGCGCTCCTCGATCGGGCCGGGACCACGTGCGCAGCCCGGGCGACGTCCTCCAATGATGGGACTCCCACGTTCCCCGGCGGCGGACCGGTCAGTCCCCCGATCGGGGGGCGGTCCGTCGTGCGGGAGCGGGCGGTCCGTCGAGCGGGAGCGGGCGGTGCGTCGTGCGGGAGCGCACGGTCCGTCGAGCGGGCGGTCGGCACCGCGACCGAGGCGGTGCCGCCGTCAGTGCAGCTCGACGACGATGACGGTGAGCTCGCCGTTGGGCGCCTGGTAGCTCACGGAGTCGCCGGGCTTGGCGCCCATCAGGGCCTCGCCGAGCGCGGACGACGGCGAGATGACGGTCACGCCTGCGGACGCCTCCTCGATGGACCCGACGAGGAACTTCTCGACCTCGTCCTCGTCGTCGCCGTCGTAGCGGAGGGTGACGATCGTGCCGATCCGGACCTCGTCGGACGCCCCGCCGATCTCCACGATGACCGCGTCCTCGAGGATCCCGAAGAGCTGGGCGATCCGCGCCTCCATCTTCGCCTTCTCCTCCTTGGCTGCGTGGTACTCGGCGTTCTCCTTGAGGTCGCCGTGCTCCCGCGCCCGCTCGATCCGGTCGGCCATCTCGATGCGGCCCCGGGTCCGCAGGTCCTCCAGCTCCGCGGTGAGCCGGTCGAACGCGTCCTGGGAGAGCTCCTGTGCCATGGCGACGGAGCCTATGAGAGACGGAACGGGCCGACGAGCACGGCCTACGGTCGCGGGGGACTCGCGGGGTACACTGGCGGGCGTGACCAGCACGTCCCGAACCTCCGTCGCCCGGTCCGTAGCGATCATTCGCTAGCGCACGCCCATGCCGGCGTGCGCGTCCCCACCGTCCACCTGAGTGGACGGTTTTCTTTTGTCCCGGGTCCGGCGCCCCGCTCGCCCCGGCCCACGATCCGCCCGGCGGCAGCGCCGAGCACGACCACGAGAGACAGGTAGCCAGACATGACCCACAGGATCGGCGTGATCGGCGGCGACGGCATCGGCCCCGAGGTGGTCGCCGAGGCCATCAAGGTGCTCGACGCGACGGGCGTCGGCTACGAGCGCATCGACTACGACCTGGGCGCGCACCGCTACCTGGAGGACGGCACCGTCCTGCCCGACGAGGTGCTCGAGGAGTGGCGTGGGCTCGACGCCCTGCTGCTCGGCGCCGTCGGCGACCCGGCCGTCGGCGTCGCCGCCCCGGCCGGCCTGGTCGAGCGCGGGATCCTGCTGCGGATGCGCTTCGACCTCGACCAGTACATCAACCTGCGCCCGTTCCGACTCCCGCCCAAGGCCGACTTCGAGGTGATCCGGGAGAACACCGAGGGCACCTACGCCGGCGAGGGCGGCTTCCTCCGCAAGGGCACGCCGAACGAGATCGCGACGCAGGGATCGGTCAACACCCGCCTCGGCGTCGAGCGCTGCATCCGCTATGCCTTCGACCGGGCGTCGGGCACCGAGCGCAAGCACCTCACGCTGGTGCACAAGAAGAACGTCCTGACCTTCGCCGGCGACCTCTGGCAGCGGACGTTCGACATCGTGGCCGAGGAGTACCCGCAGGTCAGCACCGGCTACGACCACGTCGACGCAGCCTGCATCCACTTCGTCGAGCGACCCGAGCGCTACGACGTCATCGTCACGGACAACCTGTTCGGCGACATCCTCACCGACCTGGGCGGCGCGGTGGCCGGCGGCGTGGGCTTCGCCGCCTCGGCCAACCTCAACCCGGCCCGCACCGGCCCCTCGATGTTCGAGCCGGTCCACGGCACGGCCCCCGACATCGCCGGCCAGAACAAGGCCAACCCGGTCGCGGCGATCATCTCGCTGCAGCTCATGCTCGACTTCTTGGGCGAGGCCGAGGCCACGGCCAAGGTCGCCGCCGCCGTCACCGACCCGGAGCGCTACCAGGGCTCGACCACCGAGATCGGCGACGCCATCGCCGACGCCGTCAAGAACGCCTGAGCCGCGGGCCGGCCCGACGGCGGCCACGACGGACGCCGCCAGCACGACAGCACAGCACGCACAGCACGCACAGCCAGAAGGACCCGAAGATGCCCATCACCCCGACCGAGCAGATCTGGATGAACGGCGAGCTCGTCCCGTGGGACGAGGCCCGCATCCACGTGCTCACGCACAGCCTCCACTACGGCATGGGCGTCTTCGAGGGCATCCGGGCCTACGAGACCACCGACGGGCCCGGCGTGTTCCGCCTGACCGACCACATCGAGCGCCTGGAGCGCTCGGCGAAGATCATGGGGATGTCGCTGCCGTACTCGGTCGACGAGCTGGTCGACGCGACCAAGGCCGTCGTCCGCTCGAGCGGTCTGCCGTCGTGCTACATCCGCCCGATCGCCTACTACGGCTACGGCGAGATGGGCCTCAACACCCTGCCGTGCACGGTCGACGTGTCGATCGCCTGCTGGCCGTGGGGTGCGTACCTCGGCGACGACGCCGTCACCAAGGGCGTGCGCATGAAGATCAGCACCTGGCTGCGCCACGACCACAACGCCATGCCCCCGGCGTCCAAGACCACCGGCAACTACGTCAACAGCTCGCTCGCCAAGGTCGAGGCGCTCAACGCCGGCTACGACGAGGCGATCATGCTGAACCCGGCCGGCCTGGTGTCGGAGTGCACGGGCGAGAACATCTTCGTCGGCCGCCACGGCAAGCTCATCACCCCGCCGGTCTCGGCCGGTGCGCTCGAGGGCATCACCCAGAGCACGGTGGCGGCGATCGCCGACGACATGGGCATCGACGTGGTCGAGGGCGACCTCACCCGCTCCGACCTCTACATCGCGGACGAGATGTTCGTGTGCGGCACCGCCGCCGAGGTGTCGGCCGTGAACTCGGTCGACGACCGCTCGATCCCGTGCCCGGGCCCGGTGACGTCGGCCATCGCGGCCGAGTACGCCAAGGTCGTCCGCGGCCAGGTCGACCGGTACAAGGACTGGGTGGAGCTGGTCCGATGAGCGCTCGAGGGGTACCCCGATGAGCGGCGGGCTCGACCTCCCCGACGTGGGTGGCGCCGCCGAGGCGCCGCGGGCCGTCGACATCTTCGACACGACGCTGCGCGACGGCGCGCAGTTCGAGGGCATCTCGCTGACGGTCGAGGACAAGCTGCGGGTCGCCGAGCAGCTCGACTGGCTCGGCGTGGCCTGGATCGAGGGCGGCTACCCGCAGGCGAACCCCAAGGACGCCGAGTTCTTCCGGCGCGCTGCGGCGGGCGAGCTGCAGCTCGCGACCGCCACGCTCGTCGCCTTCGGCTCGACCCGCCGCCCCGCGGGCAAGGTCGACGAGGACAGCACGCTCCGGGCGCTGGTCGAGGCCGGCACCTCGACCGCCTGCATCGTGGGCAAGTCGTGGGACTTCCACGTGACCGAGGCGCTCGGGACGACGCTCAGCGAGGGCATCGCGATGGTCGGCGAGTCGGTGCGGTTCCTGCGCGACGCCGGGCTGCGGGTGTTCTTCGACGCCGAGCACTTCTTCGACGGCTACAAGGCCAACCCCGAGTACGCCCTGCGCGTGCTCGAGGCCGCCGCCACCAACGACGCCCAGGTGCTGGTCCTGTGCGACACCAACGGCGGGTCGCTGCCGCACGAGGTGCAGCGCATCACCGCCGAGGTGACGTCGTACTTCGAGGGCACCGACATCGGCATCCACACGCAGAACGACTCGGGCTGCGCCGTCGCCAACTCGGTCGCCGCCGTGCTCGGGGGCGCCTCGCAGGTGCAGGGCACGGTCAACGGGTACGGCGAGCGCACCGGCAACGCCAACCTCATGACCGTCATCCCCGACCTGACGCTCAAGCTCGGCATCACGACGCTGCCCGAGGGGCGGATGGAGCGGCTGACCGCGGTGTCGCGCCACGTCGCCGAGCTCGTGAACCTGCCGCCGCACCCGGCAGACCCGTACGTCGGCTCGTCGGCCTTCGCCCACAAGGGCGGCCTGCACACCTCGGCGCTGGGCAAGGTCGGCGGCGCGTCGTACGAGCACATCGATCCGTCGGCGGTCGGCAACCACACCCGGGTGCTGGTGTCGGACCTGGGCGGTCGTGCCGGCATGTCGATGAAGGCGGCGGAGTTCGGCGTCGAGCTCGACAACCGCGCCGCGGCCGACCTGTCGGAGCGGCTGAAGGTGCTCGAGGCCGAGGGCTACGTGTTCGAGGCGGCCGACGCGTCGCTCGAGCTGCTCATGCGCCGGGCGACCGGCTGGGAGCACGGCTTCTTCGCCGTCGAGGCGTACCGGGTGTCGAGCTACCACCGCCAGGCCCTGAGCGTGCAGGGCGACCCGCTCGGCGACGACGGCGGACCCCCGCCCGAGCCGATGCTCGACCTGTCGACCGAGGCCACGGTCAAGCTCTGGATCGGCGATGACCGCCTGGCGGCGGTCGGCGAGGGCAACGGCCCGGTCAACGCGCTCGACGCCGCGCTGCGCAACGCGCTGAACGGTCGGTACGAGGCGCTCGGTCGCATCCACCTGACCGACTTCAAGGTCCGCGTCCTCGACGGCGCCACGACGCCCGGGCTCAGCGACACGGGATCCGTCGTCCGCGTGCTCATCGACTTCACCGACGGCGACCGCACCTGGACGACCACGGGCGTGTCGCCGAACGTGATCGAGGCGTCCTGGCAGGCGCTGACCGACGGCATCGTCTTCGGCCTGCTGCACGCCGAGGACTAGGACCCCGCCCTCGTTCTGGCGCCGGTTTCCGTCGCCAGGCGACGGAAACCGGCGCCAAAACGGTCCGAGGTCGGTCGCGACGGCCGGGATTCCTGGGGTCGGCCCTAGCGGGGCTACCGTTCCGGGCGATGGCCGCGCCGAAGTTCGTCCCCACGGATCCGACCGATCAGGTCCGCTCGTACCAGTCGCCGCCGCGGCGCGAGGCGTCGTGGCTGGCCGACCGGCCGGGCGACCTCGACGGCCGGCAGCCGGAAGGCGAGCGGCTCGGGACCCCAGGGCCCGACCAGGGCTACGCGCTGAAGCTGGCCGAGTCCTTCCGGGGCAAGCTCACGCTGCGGACCGGCGAGTCCGAGTCCGACGCGATCGCCGGCGGGTCCGCCATCGCCATGAAGCGCTCGGGCCTGTTCGGACGGGCGCCGGTGGTGCACGACCTGCGGGTCGGACTCGGCATCTGGGGCTTCCTCGACGACGACCCGGCCGACGAGCTCGTCGCGGTGCGCAAGGAGTGGTTCGAGGAGGTGCACCACGTGCACCACTACGAGGAGCTCCGCCGCATCGCCGACGCCGCCACCGAGGAGCTCCTCCGGCTGCCCCACGACGAGATCCTGCGGCGCCACGCCGAGGACTGGCGCAGCTGCCTCGACCTGAACGTCTGACCCGAGCGCCCAGCCCGCCCGCCGCCGACCGGCGGGCCTCAGGCGGTGATGTCGATCGGCGTCCCCATCGGGATCTGGTCCGCGATCTTCAGGATCTGCTCGTTGGGGACGCGGATGCAGCCGTTCGACACGTCCTGGCCGATCAGCTCGGGTCGGTTCGTGCCGTGGAGCGCGATGACGGGGACGCCGTTCTCGAACACGTCGATCTGCTCGCTGTACGCGTTGGTGGCGAGCGCGAGCGGGCCGTAGAAGCCGGCCGGGTCGGTCTGCTCGACGAGGTCGGTGATGTAGAAGCGGCCCGTCGGCGTCTGCGTCTCGGACTTGCCGATCACGACCTGGGTGCTCAGGACCACGTCGTTGCCGTCGTACAGCGTGAGGGTCCGGGTGCCGAGCCGCAGGTCGAGCCGGAAGCCGGTGTCCGACAGGGACACGTCCTCGACGTTCACGTAGCCGTCGGTGCCGTTCGGCCGGACCGGGATCTCGACCTTCAGCCAGTCGCCCCGCTGCTCGGTGACCAGCATGACGAACGGGTCGCCCCACGCCGTCGGGTTGTTGAAGCTCCAGCCGGCCGGGTCCACGTAGCGGCCCTGGATCGGGTAGTCGGGCCGGGGGAGGGCGTCCCGGGGCGACATCGCGTCCTGGCTCTGCGGCAGGTCGGGGCTGTCCGACACCGACACCGGCTCCATCTCGTCCCAGTCCGTCGGCGGTTCGGAGTGGACGATGATCGACGGGTTCTTCGCGGTGGCGATGCGGGCCTGGGTCGCGGGCCAGCGTTCGGCGGTCGTCGACGCCGAGCTGGCGGTGGTCGACGGGCCGTCCGGGGCCGGGTCGTCACCGGAGCCGGCGAGGGCGATGACGACCGCCACGATCGCCACGACGATCAGACCGACGAGGAGCGCGATGCGCCCCCTGGACATGCGGCGGTCGGGCCGCTCGGCGGCGTCCTGCCCGTCCGGCTCGTACCACGGTCGTTCGCCGCCGCCGGGAGTGTCCCCGCCGGGGTTCGGGAGGTCGGCGTCGCTGCCGGGCCCGTCGTCGGTCATCGCTGTCCCCTCGTCGGCGCACATCCTAGGGAGGCGCCCGATCCGGCGAGCGACAGCCGGTAGCGTGGGCCGACGTGACAAGCCCCGAGACCGACGTCCCCGGGCCGGTCCGCGTCCGCTTCGCCCCGGCCCCGACGGGCTACCTGCACCTGGGCAGCGCACGCGCCGCGCTCTTCAACTGGCTCACCGCCCGCCACCTGGGCGGGACGTTCCTGCTGCGGGTCGAGGACACCGACCTCGAGCGGTCGCGTCAGGAGCTGATCGACGTCGTGTTCGAGGCGTTGGAGTGGATGGGCCTCGACTGGGACGAGACCCCGGTGCTGCAGTCGACCCGCGACGGGGAGCACCAGGCCGCGGTGGATCGCCTGCTCGCCGACGGCCACGCCTACTGGTCGGACCCCGTGCCCGAGGGCGATCGGGAGCGCACCGGCGGCCGTCCCTACGACCCCGCAGACCGCGATCGCGACCTGGGCCCGGGCGAGGGGCGGGCGGTCCGCTTCCGCACGCCAGACGAGGGCACCACGTCGTGGACCGACCTGATCCGGGGCGACATCAGCTTCGAGAACGAGAACATCGAGGACTTCGTCATCCGGCGCGCCGACGGGTCGCCGACGTTCTTCGTGGCGAACGCGGTCGACGACCAGGACATGGCGGTCACCCACGTCATCCGCGGCGAGGACCTCATCAACGTGACGCCGAAGCAGCTCCTGCTGCGCACGGCGCTCGGCTACGACCAGCCCCTCGAGCTCGGGCACATGCCGCTCATCGTCAACGAGCAGCGCAAGAAGCTGTCGAAGCGGCGCGACGACGTGTCGCTGCTCGACTACCGGGACCGTGGCTTCCTGCCCGAGGCGATGGTCAACTACCTCGCCCTCCTGGGCTGGGGCCTGCCCGACGGGTCCGAGATCCGCCTCGACCCGCTCCGCGAGCTGCCGCCGCTGTTCGACATCCGCGACGTCAACGACTCGTCCGCGTTCTTCGACACGAAGAAGCTGCGGTTCGTCAACGCCGAGCACCTCCGGGCGCTCGGCGTGGCCGAGTTCGCCGAGCGGTCGCAGTCGTACTTCGAGGCCCAGCCCTGGGCCGACCGCTTCCACGCCGGCACGTTCGGACGGATGGCGGCCGAGGTGCAGACCCGGGTGGAGACGCTGTCCGAGGTCCCCGGCTACGTCGACTTCCTCTTCCTCCCCGACCCCGAGATCGACGAGGCCTCGTGGACCAAGGCGATGGTGGCCGACGCGCCGGCCTGGCTCGACGCCGTGATCGCCGCAGCCGAGGACTGGCCGTGGGAGGCCGCCCAGCTGCACGAGCGGACGTTCGCCCTCTGCGAGGAGGTCGGCGCCAGTCGGAAGAAGTTCCAGGCCCCCATCCGCGTCGCGATCACGGGTCGCTCCGTCGGCCCGCCGCTGTTCGAGTCCATGGAGGTCCTCGGTCGCGACGAGGTGCTGCGCCGGCTCCGGTCGGCTCGGGAGCGCCTGGGTGACGGCAGCTGACGCAGCAGGCCCCGCTCCCGACGCCGGTCGACGGCCGCGGCGCCGCTGGGTGCTGCGCATCGCCCTCGCCGTCGTCGGGCTCCTCGTCGTCTACGTCGTCGTCACGTTCGTGCAGGTGCTCGCCGCCTCGCGGGAGGACGACGTCAGCCGCTCCGACGCCATCGTCGTGCTGGGCGCCGCCCAGTACAACGGGACGCCGTCGCCCGTGCTGCAGGACCGGTTGGACCACGCGCTCGCGCTCTACGACGACGGCGTCGCACCGCGCATCGTCCTGACCGGCGGCAAGCAGGCTGGGGACCGCTTCACCGAGGCGTACGCCGGCTACCGGTACCTGACCGCCAAGGGCGTGCCGGCCGACGACCTGCTCGTCGTCACCGACGGCAACAGCTCGTGGGACTCGCTCCGCGCCGCCGAGCGCGTGCTCGACGACGAAGGCGCCGACCGCGTCACGTTGGTGTCCGACAGCTACCACTCCGCACGGCTCAAGGGCATCGCGGGCGAGCTCGGGATGGACGCCACGGTGTCGCCCACCGGAGCGGCGCCGAGCGTGCCGGAGCTGCTCCGGGAGACCGGCCTCGTCGCGGTGGGCCGGGTGCTCGGCTACGGCCGGCTCCTCCGCCTGAGCGGCTGAGCCGCTGGTGCAAGACCGCGGCCCAGGAGGGATGCAGTGACGACGACCGATGTGGAGGGCCATCGCTACCGCCTGCGCGGCGGCGAGGAGTGGCGTGATCCGTGGGACGACTACCGGTGGCTCCGGGATCGTGATCCCGTGCACTGGGTGCACCACCCCGACAAGGGATTGTTCGTGGTGCTGTCGCGGTTCGCGGACGTGTTCGACGCCGCGCGCGATCCGGCGACGTTCAGCTCGGCGCAAGGGCTGACGCCCGACGCCGACGTCATGGCCTTCTTCGACGGGCAGGCGGCGCCGATCGTCATGCTCGACCCGCCCGAGCACACGGCCATGCGACGGCTGGTCTCCCGGCCGATGACCCCGAGCCGGGTCGAGGAGATGGAGCCGGCCATCACCCGCTTCGTCGACGTCCGGCTCGACCGGATCGCGGACGAGGCCGCGGGCGGCCACGCGGTCGACGTGGTCGAGCGGCTGCTCAAGCCGCTGCCGAGCTTCGTCGTCGCCCACTTCCTCGGCGTCCCCGAGGAGGACCGCGGGCGCTTCGACGCCTGGACCGACGCCATCGTCGCCGCCAACGCGTCCGAGGAGCTCGGCTCGGCGACCGCCGCGTTCGCCGACCTCTTCACCTACGCGGGCTCGCTGATCGAGCGCCGGCGGTCCGATCCCGGCGAGGACATCGTGTCGGACCTCGTCCAGGCCGGGACGGTCGACGCCGAGTGGATCGTCGGCTTCGTGTTCACGATGGTCGCCGGCGGCAACGACACGACGACCGGGCTCCTCGGCGGTTCGCTCGAGCTGCTGACCGGGTCACGCGGCGAGCGCGCCGTGCTGCTCGACGACCGCTCGCTCGTCCGACCTGCGGTCGATGAGCTCCTGCGGCTCACGTCGCCGGTGCAGAACCTCGGGCGCACGACGACGCAGGAGGTGGAGCTCCACGGCGTGGTGGTGCCCGAGGGCACCAAGGTGATGCTCCTGTACGGCTCGGCGAACCGGGACGAGCGCCAGTTCGGGCCGACGGCCGGCGACCTCGACGTCGGCCGCCGTCCCGAGCGGATCCTGAGCTTCGGGTACGGCGCCCACCACTGCCTCGGGGCGGCGGTGGCCCGTCTGGCCGGCGGGATCGCACTCGAGCGGATCCTCGACCGGTTCCCAGACTTCGAGGTCGATGCCGCCGCCGGCCGCTTCGCTCCGGGACCGTACGTCCGACGGTACGAGTCGTTGCCGTTCACCACGGGCTGACGGCGTCCCGGGCCGTCCGTCGGGGACCTCGTCACGAAGTCGGGTGCGCCGCCGTCGTCCCGGGTGGACCATGGACCCGACGAGGGAGAGCGACATGACCGATCGACCAGTGCAGCACCGGACGCTCGTGCGGGTGCTGCTCGCCGTCCTGCTGGCCTCGGGGCTCGTGCTCGGGATCTGGGCTGCGTTCTTCCCGCTCGGGTTCTACGAGTCGTTCCCCGGCTTCGGTCGGCACTGGGTGTCGGCAGACGGCCCGTACAACCAGCACCTGGTGCGCGATGTCGGCAACCTGTTCCTCGCGCTGTCGGTCGTCACGGGCGTCGCGCTCGCGGCCGCGACCTCGATGCTGGTCCGGGCGACCGCAGCGGCGTGGACCGTGTTCTCGCTGCTGCACTTCGCGTACCACCTGCGCCACCTCGATGTGTACGACGGCGTCGACGCTGCGGGCAACGTCGTGTCGCTCGGCTCGATGCTCGTCGTGGCGGTGGTGCTGCTCCTGGTCGCCGGTCCCTCTGCGGCCGACACGGACCGGGCCGCCACCGCGACCGGCACCGACGCCCCTGCGACGTGACGGTCGAGCGACCGCCGCCGCAGCGGGGGTCGATCTGCATCCGCCCGATCGAGCCCGGCGACGGACCGGTGGTGGGCGAGGTCTCCCTGCGGTCCTGGCTTGCGGGCTACGACGGCCTCGTCGATGCGGATCGCCTGGCGCCGGCCGGGATCGTGGAGGTCGGGCCAGATCCAAGATCCATCAAGAGAGATTGATGGATCGACGCCGCCCGCCTACGGTGGGGGCGTGCCACACACGACGGCGTCCAAGCGGACCGAGCGACCGGAGCCGCCTCCGGCCGTCCTCCGCCTGGTGGCGCACCCCGTGCGCTGGCAGCTGCTCGGTGAGCTGGCCGACAGCGACCGCCCGGTCCGCGAGCTCACCGACCTCCTCGGCCATCCGCAGAGCCTGGTCTCGTACCACCTGCGCGAGCTCCGCAAGGCCGGGCTCGTCACGTCGCGGCGCAGCTCGGCCGACGGCCGGGACTCGTACTACGCCGTCGACCTCGGCCGCTGCGGCGAGCTCCTGCGGGCCGCCGGCACCACGCTGCACCCCGGCCTGTCGGCCGCGCCCGTCGACACGCCCTCGGTCGTGCCCGACGGCGCCGTGCTGTTCCTCTGCACGGGCAACGGGTCGCGCTCGCAGATCGCCGAGGCGCTCCTGCGGGACCTGACCGACGGGACCGTCGAGGTGGTGAGCGCCGGCAGCCACCCGAAGCCGGTCCACCCGAACGCCGTCCGCGTGCTCGCCGAGCGGGGGATCGACATCTCGGGTGCCCGGTCGAAGCACCTCGACGAGTTCGCGGATCGCCGCTTCGACGCCGTGGTGACGCTCTGCGACCGCGTGCGGGAGGTGTGCCCCGACCGGGACGGGCCCCACCGGCGGGTGCACTGGAGCATCGCCGATCCGTCGCTCGTCGGCGAGTCGCCCGAGGACAGCTACCCCGCGTTCGAGCAGACCACGGAGGAGCTCGAGCGTCGCATCCGCTTCCTGATCGCCGCGATCTGGAACTGACCCGAGGAGGAGCCGTGGACGAGGGAACCGTCAGCGTCCGGTACATGGTCGACGACGTCGAGGCGTCGGTCGCGTTCTACACGTCGGTGCTCGGCTTCGAGGTGCTGAACGACTTCGCGCCCGCCTTCGCCGACGTGCGCCGGGGCAACCTGCGACTGCTGTTGAGCGGTCCGACCAGCTCGGCGGGACGGCCCATGCCCGACGGTGCGGTGCCGGGCCCGGGCGGCTGGAACCGCATCCACCTGATCGTCGACGACATCGACGGCGAGGTCGAGCGGCTCCGGGCGGCCGGCGCCGCGTTCCGCAACGACGTCCTGTCGGGCCCCGGCGGCTCGCAGGTGCTGGTGCAGGACCCGTCCGGCAACGTCGTCGAGATCTTCGAGCCCCGGATCGCGTAGCCGCGCCACCAGCGACGGCCGCCGACCACACATGAGCGAGACGTCCTCGCGCCTGGCGCGCCGACTCGGCACGACCGACGCCGTGGTCATCGGGCTGTCGTCGATGGTCGGCGCCGGCGTGTTCGTGGCGATCGGCCCTGCCGCCGAGGCCGCGGGCAGCGCGCTGCTCGTGGGGCTCGCGCTCGCCGGCGCGGTCGCCTACTGCAACGCCACCTCGTCGGCGCAGCTGGCCGCCCGCTACCCCGAGTCGGGCGGCACCTACGTCTACGGCCGCGAACGGCTGGGTCCCGTGTGGGGGTACCTGGCCGGTTGGGGGTTCGTCGTCGGCAAGACGGCGAGCTGCGCGGCCGTCGCGCTCACGTTCGGCTCCTACGTCGCCCCCGACCACGCCCGGGCGCTGGCGATCGGGGTCGTGGCGTGCCTGACCGCGATCAACCTCGCCGGGGTCCGCAAGACCGCGATCGCGTCGCGGGTCATCCTGGCGCTCGTGCTGGTCGCCCTGGCGGTCGTGGTCGCCGCGGGCACCGAGCACGGCCTCGGTGCCGACGACCTCGGTCCTGCGATCGGCGGCTGGCACGGTGTCCTCCAGGCCGCCGGGCTGCTGTTCTTCGCCTTCGCCGGCTACGCCCGGATCGCGACGTTGGGCGAGGAGGTCCGTGACCCGGCTCGCACGATCCCGCGGGCGATCCCGATCGCGCTGGGCGTCGCGCTCGGCGTGTACGCCGTCGTCGCGGTCGTGGCGCTCGCCTCGATCGGCGCCGCCGCGCTCGCCCGGAGCGCGGCCCCGCTCGAAGCGGTGGCCCGGGCGAGCTCGTGGTCCTGGGCGCCGGCGGTCACGCGGGCCGGGGCGGCGGTGGCGACCGTCGGCGTGCTCCTGTCGCTGCTCGCCGGGGTGAGCCGCACGGCCTTCGCCATGGGGGCCAACCGCGACCTGCCCCGGTGGCTCGGCGCGGTGCACCCGGCGCGCAAGGTCCCGCACCGGGCCGAGCTCGCGGTCGGTGCGGTCGTCGTCGTGGTGCTCCTCGTCACCGACGTGCGCGGCGCCATCGGCTTCAGCTCCTTCGCGGTGCTGACCTACTACGCCGTGGCGAACGCGTCGGCCTGGACGCTCGAGCCGGGAGAGCGGCGGTGGCCGCGCTGGCTCGCCGGGGCCGGCCTGGTCGGGTGCGTGGCGCTCGCCCTGTCGCTGCCGGCGGCCAGCGTCGTGGTGGGGGCCGCCGTGCTGGTGGTCGGCCTGCTGATCTGGTGGCCGACCGGGCGTAGGTTGGACCCGTGACCTGGGTGCGCGCCCTGGTCGTCGGCGGCGCCGTGCTCGTCGCGACCTGGGCCCTCATGATCGTGCTGGCCGCCCGCCTGCCGGACGGGATCCTGAAGGACCTCGCCTCGCTCCTGCCGGCCGCGGTCACGACCGCGAGGCGCCTGCGGACGCACCCGGCCGTGCCGCGCAGCGCCAAGGCGGCAGTGCTCGTCGCCGGGCTGTGGGTGCTGTCGCCGATCGACCTGCTGCCCGAGTTCCTTCCCGTGATCGGGCCGCTCGACGACGTGGTCGTGGTCGCGCTCGCCCTCCGGTTCGCGGCGCGTCGGGTGCCGCCCGAGGTGCTGTTCGAGGCGTGGCCGGCGGACCCGACCCTCATGGCCCGGCTGATCGGGCGCGAGGTCCCGACGCCACCGCCTGATCGACCGGGCGCGCCGGCCCGCACGCTGCGCCGTCTCAGGCCGAGGCGATCGTGTAGCGCACGGCCTGGTCGAAGCCGATGCGTCCCTCGTCGTCCCGGCAGGCGTCGACGGCCTCGAACAGCGTCGCCCGGACCTCGTCGTAGCGATCCGGCGGGATCGCCTCCCAGAACCGGCGCTGGCCCACCGACATCGAGAACCGCTGCCAGTGCTCGGGGTCGTCGAAGCGGGGGCAGACCGTCGTCGTGACCGTGCGGACGTCGCCGTAGCCCGCGCTGCGGAGCAGCTCCTCCATGCCGGCGTCGCTCGAGAAGGGCCCGGCCTGGCCGTCGGTGCGCGCGTCCTTGACGTGAGCCGGCGCGTGGCGGTGCAGCTCGGCGTCGACCGTGGTGCGCCACCGCTCGGTGAGCGGGCCGAACGTCGAGACGCCGACCCGTCCGCCCTCGCGCAGGAGCGGACGCCAGGCCATGAGCGCCGCGAGCGGGTCGGACAGGAAGAACAGGACGAGCGACGAGGCGATCAGGTCGAACGGTCCGTCGACCTCGGGGTGCATCGCGTCGCCGACCTCGACAGTGGCGCTCGTGCCGGCCTCCTCGATCGCAGCTCGCGCCCGGTCGACCATCCCCGGTGAGACGTCGATGCCGACGGCCGTGCCGGACGGTCCGACGGCCCGGGCCAGCGGAACGAGCGCGGCGCCCTTGCCGCAACCGACGTCGAGCGCCGCCTCGCCGGGGCGGGGGTCGAGCTCGTCGACCAGCCCTCGGGCGATCGGCGTGATGAAGTCGACGCCGACGGCGTCGTAGGAGTCGGCCAGGCGATCGAACAGCGTCGCCATCGGGTTCCCGTCGGACACTCCACACCCCCTGCGCAGCTCGGGTCAGCCTCGCGCCACGTCGACCCGCTGTCGACGGGCCGTTCGGCGCCATCATGGAGGCATGACCCGGTGGAACGAGCCCGCCGACGGCGCCCGGCACCCGGCCGGTTACTACGACCAGCGCGTCGAGCTGGTCGAGCTGCGACCGGGCGACCGCATGTTCGTCGAGTGCGACGGCGGACCGTGTCGCAGCCGGGTCGAGCGGTTCCCGCCCCGCCTGGAGATCGAGGAGCGGGGCGGCGTGTACGTGCTCGACGACGTCGGTCCACGTCACGAGTGGCGCTACCGGTTCGTGCCGACGACCTGACGGCCCGCGCCGTCGACGCCGAATGGTCCTGGCTCGACCCGTTCGGCGTGATGCTCGAAGCCGTCTGCCACCACGACCGGGACTGAGGGCGGACCTCGACGGGTCCCCTCGTGGATCGCGCCGGTCGGTCGTAGGCTCGCGGGCATGACCAGGCAGGACGTGGCCAGCCCGACCGGCGAACGGCTGGAGCTGCTGCGGCGCCTCGGGTTCGGCGACCTGACGCACGACTCGCACGTCCCGTTCATCTCCCACCTGCTGGGGACCCGCCGCGTGCTCGCCGAGTGGGGCGAGCGGCCCGCGATGTGCGACGCCGGCCTCTTCCACTCGGCCTACGGCACCGAGTACTTCCCGGTGGACACGCCGGCCACGCGCGACGAGGTGCGCGACGTCATCGGGGCCGACGCCGAGGAGGTCGCGTGGCTGTGGTGCACGATCCGCCGCGACACGATGGACGTCGACGGC
The DNA here is from genome assembly GCF_020715685.1 of Dermatobacter hominis. Lineage (GTDB taxonomy): Bacteria > Actinomycetota > Acidimicrobiia > Acidimicrobiales > Microtrichaceae > Dermatobacter > Dermatobacter hominis. Next base: position 1,251,781 of record NZ_CP085840.1, on the reverse strand, counting down.
CCGGTCACCGTGGTGGAGCTGCGCGACGGGGGCACGCTCGTGCTCGACGAGGGCCGCACCGCCGACATCGCGACCCTGTGGGCGGCGGACACGGTGGAGCAGATCGACCGGATGGCGTCCGACGAGCGCGAGTTCGCCCGCTCGCTCCACCGGGTGCTGCACCTGGCCAGCCCGGCGGCGCAGGCTGCGGCGCACTCGGTGCTCCCCGAGACCGACTGAGGCGCGACCGGCCGAGCCGGGCCGGGCGGTGACGACGCCCCGAGCAGTCGCTGGTCGCCGTCATCGCGGAGTGCCAGAGTCGCCGTTGACCATCGGTCAGCCGGGCGCGAGAGTCGGACGAGGGGGCACGCCCCTGGGTCCTCCCTCCGAGGGAAGGGAACGGGCCGATGGCAACGATGACGAGGGACCTGCTCGACGCGGACATGCTCAGCAGGTTCGACGAACGAGCGCCGTTGTACGACCGGGAGAACCGGTTCTTCGACGAGGACTGGGAGGAGCTCCGCCGGTCGGGGTACCTGCTGGCGCCGATACCGGAGCAGCACGGCGGATCCGGCGTGATGCTCGACGAGTACTGCCGCATGGTGAGGCGATTGGCGTACGTGGCGCCCGCCACCGCCCTGGCCACGAACATGCACTGCTACTGGATGGGCGTCGCCGCCGACCTCGAACGGCTCGGCGACGCGTCGCTCACGTGGATGTTCGACCGGGCGGTCGGTGGTGACGTGTTCTGCGCGCTGCACGGCGAGGCCGGCAACGACCTGCCGCTGCTGCTGGCGGTCGCCCACGCCGAGCGGGTCGACGGCGGCTGGGAGGTCTCCGGTCACAAGATCTTCGGCAGCCTCTCGCCGGTGTGGACGCTCGGCGGCTTCCACGCCATGGACGTGAGCGACCCGGACGCGCCGATGATCGTGCACGGCTTCGTGTCCCGGGACACCAAGGGCGTCGAGATCATCGACACCTGGGACACCCTCGGGATGCGGGCGACGCAGAGCCAGGACACGATCCTCGACAAGGCGTTCGTCCCCGACGACCAGGTGGCACTCGTGTGCCCGGCCGGCTTCGCCGGCGCCGGACCGTTCCACCTGTCGATCTTCGCCTGGGCGCTGCTCGGCTTCTCGTCCGTCTACCTCGGCGCGGCCAAGCGGGCGTTCGACATCATGGTGGACTCGCTGCCCCGGCGGACCTCGATCGCCATCAGCGGCTCGATGGCCACGCACCCGGAGGTCCAGCACATCGTCGCCGACATGCGGATCGCCTACGACGCGGCCGACGCCCTGCTCGAGCGCACGGCCCGGGACTGGGCGGCCGGCGTCGAGCACCCGGACTGGCCGGCGCATCTCGTCGGTTGCCGGTCCTTCGTGATCGACCGCAGCTTCGAGATCGTCGACAAGGCGCTCGACCTCACCGGTGGCGCCGGCGCCTTCCGGCGCAACCGCATCGAGCAGCTGTTCCGGGACGTCCGCATGGGCCGGTTCCACCCGGGCAACACGATGCTGGCCCACGAGCTCATCGGGAAGCTGTCCCTCGGCATCGACCCCGACGCCGCCCCCCGCTGGGGCTGACCGGCCCAGCCGGCCGGGGGTCGGGCCGGTTCAGGCCGGCTGGTCCGATGAGGCCCGCTCCTCCGGGACCCCACCCCATCGAACTTGTACGCCACGTATCACCGGCTGGTCGCTCGCGTACAAGTTGGCCGACCGGGGCCCGACGACAGGGCCCAACCCGTCGATCTCGTACGCCACGGACCGCTCATTGGTCGCACGCGTACAAGTTCGCCGAACGGGGTCAGCTGCTCTGGCCGTCGACGGCGTCGACGAGCGAGTCGCGGTCCATCGAGCCCGGCTCGGCGCCCGTCGTGGCGAGGTGACGGGCCAGGCGCTGCAGGCCCTCGTTCACCGGCGTCGGCACGCCGTGGAGGCGTCCGAGCAGCACCACCTCGCCGTTGAGGTAGTCGGCCTCGGTCGAGCCCGACCCCTTGGCCAGGCTCTGCCACGTCGAGCCGCCCGACCGCCGACGCCCGTCGATCGGTGTCATCCGCATCTGCTCGCGTCGGGGGTCGTCCCCAGTGTCGACCTCGATGCCGGCGGCCTCGAAGCACTCGAGCGCCTCCGTCCGCGCTCGGTCGTAGAGGTCGCCCCACGCCTCGGGAGCGGCGGCGGCCTCGAGCACGTTGGCCAGGTTCATCAGGAGCTTCCCGTACTTGCGGGCCATCACGTCGGGTGCGGCGCTGGCGATGAAGCCCGAGCCCTCGAGGTCGGCGGCGATGCGCTCGTCGGTGGCGTCGGTGCCGGTCGGGTAGCGGCCGACGTCGAGGATGCCGTTGCGGGGCGCGGCGTAGCACTCGACCACGCCGGGCTCGAGGTGGCTCGCCGGCAGGGCGACGCACATGCCGTGGACGTCGGCGACGCGCCGCAGCGCCATGCGCTCGTTCTGCACCCCGTTCTGCGCGCACACGACGGTCACGTCGGGGGCGCCGTCGAGCGTGGCGAGCGCCGCCACCGTGTCCTGCGTCTTCGTCGCCAGCAGCACCACGTCGGCCGATCCGAGGGCGAGCTCCGAGGCGTCGGCGACCGCGGGGATCGGGAGGACGACCGTGCCCTGCGGCGACCGCAGCTCGAGCCCACGGTCGCGGAGCGCCTCGAGGTGCGCGCCGCGGGCGACGAGCACGACGTCGTGGCCGTGCTCGAACACCCGTCCGCCGATCGTGCCGCCGATGCCGCCGGCTCCCAGGACCACGTACCGCACGACCCGGACCCTACCGACGGCGGATGCGATCGCCGTGGCCGTGCCGCGACCTCAGGCGCCGACCGTCGCGTCGATCCAGTCGGCGATGCGCCGGAGGGCGGCGGCGGACTCGGGGATCCCGTCGACGAACGGCCACACGTGGATGAGCCCCTCGTGGACGTCGAGGTCGACGTCGCTGCCCGCTGCCGTCGCGCGCTCGGCGAACGTCCGGCTGTCGTCGAGCAGGATCTCCGCGGTCCCGACCAGCACGAGCATCGGCGGCAGACCGGCCAGGTCGCCGAACACCGGCGAGACGAGCGGCTCCTTCAGACGGCCGCCGGCGTAGGCCTCGGCCGCCCGGGCGAGCGCGTCGGCGGTCAGCATCGGATCGTCGTCCGCGAGCTCCGTGATCGAGGTGTTCGTGAGCGTGAGGTCGAGCCAGGGCGAGAGGAGGACCGCACCGGCGGGTGCCGACCCGTCGTCGCGCAGGGCCAACGTGAGCGCCGCGGTGAGCCCGCCACCGGCGGAGTCGCCGGCGACCACCAGCTGGGCCGGGTCGATGCCCTCGACGTCCACGAGGTGGCGGTGCACCGCACGGGCGTCGTCGAGGCCGGCGGGGAAGGGGTGCTCGGGAGCGAGCCGGTAGTCGACGGCGACGACCTCCCGGCCGGTCGCCGCGGCCAGGCGGGCGGTGAGCGGCCGATGGCTGTCGAGCGAACCGCCGATGTAGGAGCCGCCGTGGTGGTACTGGATCGACCCGGGCCCGACGGCGCCCGACGGCCGGAAGCGCTCGACCCGCACACCGGCGAGCTCGGCAGGTGTGATCTCCACCCCGTCGGGCACGGCGAAGATGGCGCCGAGGGAGTCGAGGCGGGCACGGGCCTCGTCGAAGCCGACGACCGCCGTGGGGTCGTCCGCACTGGCGCGGATGAGGGCGACGATCTCGTCGTGCTCCGGACTCGGCATGGGCGACCTCCTCGGACGGCCCCCATTCGTACACCTCGGTGCGCCGGCGCCGTCCGCCGGGAGTAGCGTGCCGCCCGGTCGCACCGGTCCCGCAGCGGCCAGTGGAGGTGCTCATGTCGTACGAAGTGGACTTCAACGAGGTCTCGACCGTCGGTCTGGAGTCGTCGCCGGTGGCCGATGCGCTGGCCGGGCTCCGGGCCAACGAGGCCCGCTACTTCAAGAACAAGTACGACCACGTGTTCACCGTCGAGCCGGCGAGCAAGGCCAAGAAGACGATCGACCGGGTCAGCACCATCCTCGAGGAGGAGCGCGGCATCGTCATCGAGTCGCCGCCGCTCGAGGCCACCTCGTTCGAGGTCCCGGGCATCAAGTTCGACTACGTGTTCTACGAGAGCGGGCTGTCGATCAACGTGATGTGGGAGTTCGACAACCCCAAGAAGCACGCCGTCGGCTTCAAGCTGTCGGACGGCATGGAGATCCCCGAGGAGCTGTCCTCGTTCAAGTTCGCCCGGCAGAAGTCGAAGCTGGCCGGGACGATCCGGGGCTCCTACTTCGTCATCAAGGGCGACTACTGAGGCTCCCGGTGGCCCGCTGATCGGCGGGGTCGCCGGCTACTCGCCGCCCTGGCGGATGTGCGGCTCGTCGACGGTCATGTCGCCGGTCGTCGGGACGCCCTTCGCGTCGAGCGCGAGGTGGACGGTGCCGCGGGGGTAGGTGACGGCCTCCGCGACCTCGAAGGCGGTCGGGATCGCCCCCGGCTCGAACACCCGCTTCCCGGTGCCGAGCACGATCGGGTAGATCCAGAGGTGGATCCGGTCGACCAGGCGGGCGCCGAGCAGCGTCTGCAACAGGTCGAGGCTGCCGATCACGTGCACCGACTCGTGGCGGTCCTTGAGCGCGGCCACCGCCTCGGCGACGTCGCCCTCCAGGAGGGTCGAACCCTCCCACGCCAGCGGCGCCGACAGCGTCTGCGACGCGACGTACTTCGGGACCCGGTTCAGCAGGGCGGTGAACGGGATCTCGTCGGGAGCGGTCGGCCAGTAGCCGGCGAAGATGTCGTAGGTCTTCCGGCCGAGCAGCAGGGCGTCCATGCCCTCGGCGTTGCCGAACATCTCGTCGCCGGACTCGTCCTCGATGAGCGGGGCCTGCCAACCGCCGAACTCGAAGCCGCTCTCCGGGTCCTCGTCGGGGCCGCCCGGTGCCTGGGCGATGCCGTCGAGCGTCACGAACTCGGTCACGATGAGCTGTCCCATTGCGGTCTCCTGGGGTGAGGCGTCCCCGGATCCGACGGCCTGCGCGGCCCGGACTCATCGGTGACGGTCAGGGCATCTCGGAACGGATGCGCTGCACCACCCGGTTCAACGCCTTGAAGAGCTGGAGGAGCTCCTGCTCGTCGACGAGGTCGAGGAAGTGCCGTCGCACGCTCGCCATGTGGGACGGCGCGGCGCGGTCGAGCACGGCGTACCCGACCGGCGTCATGACCGCGAGCGTGCCACGACGGTCACCGGGCACCGCCTTGCGCTCTGCGAGCCCCTCCTCCTCGAGCATGTCCAGGCGTCGGGTGACCCCGCTGCGGGTGAGCCCGCACCGCTCGGCGAGGACGTTCATGCGCATCTGCCAACCGGGCTCGCGGGACAGGAGCGCGAGCACCTCGTAGTGGGCCGCCGGCACGCCGGTCTCGGTGCGCAGCTCGTCCTCCAGCGTGTACTGGAGGGGACCGTGGACACGGAGGAAGGGCAGCCACGCCCGGCGCTCGGCGTCGGTCAGGCGCGTGCTCCGGCCGCGGAGCGGTGAGGCAGGGGAGTACGGCTCGGCCTCGTCGGACCCCTCGACGCCTCGGACCTCGGGCGGGAGCGCGTCGACGATCCGCGCGAGGACCGAGCCCAACGCATCGAGCTCGGCCGGTTCGAGCACGTCGAGGAAGTGGGCCCGGACGGCGCGGAGGTGCGCCGGCACCAGCTCCTCGAGCCTCGCGACGCCCGCGTCGGTCAACGTGACCGAGACTGCTCGACGGTCGGTGGACGAGCTCGCCCGGGTGACCAGCCCCTCACGGTCGAGCTGGCCGATGCGCTTGGCCATGCCCGTCGTCGTGAGCCCGCAGGCGCGGGCGAGGTCCGTGATCGTCGCCGTGCGATCGCGCCGGTTGCCGAGGTGCAGCAGCACCTCGTACGTGGCGAGCGTCGTCCCCGTCCGTGCGATCAGGTCCGCATCGAGGCGGGCGAGCAGGTAGTGGTGCGACTCGACGAGCGCGATCCACGCCTGCCGCTCGTCCCAGGTCCACTGCTTGAGGTAGTGCTCGTCCACGTCGCTCTTCGATCGCTCCCGAGACCGAACCATACCTGTGCGTCGGCAGCTCGCCGACGACCCGCCGGACGCCGGCGGTCGACGCGCCATCCCAGGCGAGCAACTGGCAACCGCGCAACCTTCGCACGTGGACGGAAGGAGGGCTGCGAGGGCGGGGGTGCCGCGAAGTCACCCAGAACTCATCCAGTCGATGGTTGACAAGTTGCATATCTCGCGTCGAGGATGACGTCGCCGACCGGGGTGATGCCAGGGCGGCCTCTGAGGGAGCTGGGGACGGGCGAAGGGACGAGCCATGGATGGCCGTGCGCGTGGGGGTGTCGTTGTGGGACGAGGGGGCAGCCGCAGGGCTCGTCGCCGCCTCGTGGGGGTGGTCGCCGTGCTGGCGGTCGTCGGTGGGCTGCTCGCCGCGTGCAGTGCGCCGGCGCCGCAGCCGCCGACCGCGGACTGGGCCTTCGAGGCCGCTCGCATCCACGTGCACGACTCGACCGACGGCGTGTGGGGCGTCGGTGAGGCCGATGAGCCGTACGTCGTGAACGTGGCCTTCCGGGTCACGATCGGGGTGGCCGGTTCGGCCAAGGCGTGGCCCGTGCGGGGTGCGACCTACCACGACCTCGCGCCGGGAGAGGGAGCGAACCTCACCGGCAACCAGAAGGGCACGGCGAGCTTCCCGGGCCTGAAGATGATCGACGTCGAGGACGTGCTCCGGGGCCAGCCCCTCGAGGTCGTCGGCGTCTGGTCCTGGGTGATGGAGGAGGACATCCTCTCGCTCGGTGGGATGGAGGCCAAGGCCGCCACGATCCTGCAGGACCTGCTGAACCGGTTCCTGGCCGGCGGGTCGCTGCCCGAGTCGACCAGCGAGTGGGTGCGCTACATCGTCGACAAGATCGGCGTGTTCGGGGCGCTGCAGGGGCTGGCGGTGCAGATCGGCTTCTTCGGCGGCGGTGACGACCCGATCAAGAGCCGGGTCTTCGTCGGCCTCCCGGTGCGAGGGGCTCTCGGTGACGTCGTCGACGCCGCAGCGGCGCAGGTGACGTTCCCGGGCATCGACCTGCCGGGCGCCATCCCTCCGTCGATCAACGGCGGATCGATCGGCCGACTCGGCAACCCGTCGCTGGCCTACATGTCGAACCGGATGAAGCGGGGCAACGGCGACTACACGGTGAGCTGGCGCTGGACCTCGCCGTCGGGCTGGGGATCGACCCCCACGCCGACGACGACGCCGACCGAGCCGACCGTGACGGAACCGGAGTGCATCCCCGACCGGCTCGACCCCACCGCGCCGCCGATCTGCCCGATCTGAGGGGCGAGACGGCTCGGTCCGAGGGCCTGACTCCCGAGGACCGTCGGTCCTCGGGACTCAGGACTGCGGTCCTGCAGACCGGCACTGCCATCTGACGGCGTGCGCCGTCGTCGTGGGCGACCGCGCACGAAGAGACCCGAGGCCACTGGCCGCACGGAGAAGCCCGAGGCCGGTGGCCTCATGGAGAAAGCCCGAGGCCGGTGGCCTCATTGAGAAAGAGGGACAACGTGAAGATCCGACAGCTGTCCGTGGTCGTGGCCGTCATCGCCGCGGCGTCTGCGTTGGTGGGCTGCACCCAGCAGCCGCCTCCGCGCCCGACCGACCCGGAGCCGACGTACACGACGATCGTGTTCGACAGCCTCCCCGGGCTGTGCTTCGGCAACGCCGCCGTGGTCGACGGCGTGGAAGCACAGGTGTGCCAGTCGTCGTACGGGCTCGACGCCTTCGTCGTGGCTCGGGCGGCGGTGCCGGGTCAGGACGGTTGCCAGTACGCGGCGCCGACGATCGTGGGGACCGCCACGCAGAACGGGACGACGGTCGCCCTCTCGGCGATCGACGAGGACCCGGCCGACCCGTTCGTCGAGCGCTACGACACCGGCTTCGACGTCGGCGACGGCGCCATCACCGTCGAGATCCGCGAGACGTCCCACGGGCCGATCTCGTCCTGCGACGTCCCCTGATGTCCCACCCGGGGTCGGCACCGCGCGCGGTGCCGACCCCACCACACGAGGAGCACGACATGAACCGATCCATCCGCATCCGAGGCGCGCTGGTCGCCGCCACGGTCGTCCTCGTCGGGGGCGCCGTGGCCTGCACGCAGACGCCACCGCCTCCGACGACGACGACGTCGTCGACCACCACGACCCAACCCGATCCCACGACGACGACCACCTCCACCACGACCACGACGACGGTCGGCGGCGGTGGGGGCTGGGAGCCCTGCGGCGGTCCGCGGGGTCCCGAGTGCATGGAGTGACGGGATGAGCCGTTCGGTGGGAGGGGTGGCCGGGCCGACACGGGGTCGACATCGGCTCGTGGCGGCTCTCTGCCTCGGCCTCGCGTGCGCCGTCCCGGCGTGCGCGCCCCCTCCCACCGATCGCACACCGGTGCGAGCGCTCCTGCCGCCCTCGCTCTGAGGCGCGCACGCCGGGCCGTTCGGGACGAGGCGGGCCTCCTGCCGGCGCGCTCCACGCGACATGCTGGCCCCATGACCGACGCGGCGGCGCCCTCGTTCCTCCCGACCACCTACTCGGCCGGGGGACTGGTCGCCTCGGTCGACCAGCTGGCCTCGTCCGCCGGTGCGCAGCTCCTGGCCGCCGGTGGGAGCGCCGTCGACGCCGCCATCGCGGCCAACGCCGTGCTGGCGGTGACGGCGCCGCACATGTGCGGGCTGGGCGGCGACCTGTTTGCCCTGGTCCACCACTCGGCCGGCCCGCCCGAGGTGGTGGACGCGGCGGGACGCGCCGGATCGGGCGCCGACCCCGAGCGGTTGCGGCGGGAAGGTCACACGCGGATGCCGCTCCGAGGCGACGTCGCCGCCG